>NZ_JBKFDK010000015.1:0-99616 GCF_046452435.1 Motilimonas thetidivivens | reverse complement strand
AGCTCGGCAAACATCTCACCCCATTCCCTGAGCAAGCTCAGGTCCTACAAGCTAACCCACTCGCCAGAACCCCTGTGGGAGCCGAGCTCGCTCGGCGAACAATCACCGCCCATTCCCTGAGCAAGCTCAGGTCCTACAAGCTAACCCACTCGCCAGAAACCCTGTGGGAGCCGAGCTTGCTCGGCGAATATCGCCCCCATTCCCTGAGCAAGCTCAGGTCCTACAAGCTAACCCTCTCGCCAGAAACCCTGTGGGAGTAGAACTTGCTCGGCGAATATCTCACACCATTCCTTGAGCAAGCTCAGGCCTTACCAGTGCACAAAGGGGCTATAGGGTTTTTGACCCATGTTGGCCGTTGAGCTGATAACCCATGGCTTGTAAAAAAGCAGCGTAGTCTAGATTGTTGGTTGGGTTGACGCAGTCAATGGCTTTAGCACCTTGTGCTTTTGCTGCCTTTTCTATTTCAGTCAGTAAATACTTACCTACACCGCGTCTGCGGGTAATGTCTCTCACCACAAATTGGCTTACGCTGGCTAGGTCTTCGGCAATGGTCATTTGCGCGGCGGCAATATGACGTTGATTAAACATGGCTACATACAATTGCGGGTTGGCTTGGTTGATTAGCCGAGTTAATACGTCATCGGTGAGTGCGGTTTCAGGCCAGACAGGCTGATAGATTTTCTTTAAGTCGAGTAACAGTTGAGGCTCGACATGTTGTGGTGAAAAGGCGCTTAAACGCATAATGACTCCTGAGAAAAGATCAGCGGTATGCTTCCAAAGAGAGGCGAGTTAGAATGGCGTCATTATAAAAGGTTAAGCCCATTGGGCAAAGAGGTAATCTATGGAATGTCGCTTGGGTTGTGGGGCATGTTGTATCGCGCCTAGTATTAGCTCGGCTATTCCTGGTATGGAGCAGGGTAAGCCTGCGGGCGTGCGTTGTATCCAGCTTAATGATGATAATCTTTGTCGCTTATTTGGCCGCCCTGAAAGACCAAAGGTGTGCAGCGACTTTAAGCCTTGCCCTTCGGTTTGTGGTGCAACGAATGCTGTTGCGATGGCCAATATTAGCGAGCTTGAGCGGCTGACTTGATTGGCTTAGTTAACAATTTCAGCAGTGGTGGTTGGTTCTCTATTTTGCGCGATGGCTTGCTCGGTTAATGGCATCAATTGGCTTAGACTAACTAAGCTGACTGCGCCTAGAGGCTGGTTGAGACGCTGTTGTAAAAAGGCCAAGGTTTCAGGGTAGGGATGGCCAATGATCACCACATCTCGCCCGCTTTGAGCTAGCTTGAGAGCAAGGTTAAATTGGCGCTCAATGGCGCTGCGGCTGCGCAAATTATCTAAAAAAACATGACGCCGTAATACAGGCACGCCTAACGCTTGGGCGGTACGCTCAGCCACGGTATTTTTACTGGTACGACTGTCTAAGAAGAATAACTCGTGGCGGCGCACGGTTTCCATGGTCCAGCGCATTGGATCGGCCATAGTGGTTAATTTACTGCCCATGTGATTATTGATCCCTTGGACAAAGGGCAGGGAGATAATGGCGCGCTCTAACTGGGTTTTAAGCTCGACTTCATCCATGTCTGCGCGCAGAGCTCCAGGCCCTAGGTAGTTATTCTTACCCACGGCTTCCATCGGGATATGAAGTAATAGATCGCGCTCTTGAGCCCAAGCTTGCTGGCCTATGCTCAGAGCTTGTGGGGTAAAGGGTAAGAGCGATAAAGCGACCTGACTGGGGAGCTCAAGTGCTTGATAGTCAAGCTCGCTGTTGCCAATATCATCTATGATGATGGCAATATTGGCACTCTGGGCGAGGGGGCTTAACACGCATAAAAACGTGCTCAGCACATAGCCGAGTATGCGTAGTTTGATCAATCCTTGTATCATTTATTTTCGTGTTAACCATTTCCGTGGATCTTGCGGCTTACCCTGATATCGAATTTCAAAGTACAAACCACTGCGTTTTTGTCCGCCACTGCGTCCTGCTAGTGCAATAACTTCATTTTTAGTCACCGTTTCGCCAACGGTTTTCAGTAAGGCTTGGTTATGGCCATACAGGCTCATAAAGCCTTTACCGTGGTCAATCACCATGACCATACCATAACCTTTAAGGTATTCTGAGTAGACCACTTGGCCGTGAGAAAGCGCTTTAATTTCATCCCCTTCTCGCGCCTTAATTAACATACCTTTCCAGCGTAATTGACCGCTGCGATGACCGCCAAACTGATGTAATACTCGGCCTTTAATTGGCCAATTGAGCTTGCCTTTGTATTGTTGTAGGCCATCCAGTTGTGGCTTTTTAATTTTCTTTATTTCTTGCTCAATTTTTTGTTGTTCAATGCTTTCTGCAAGTTGTTTGGAAAGGTGTTTTTCAGCGTCTTCAAGTTGCTTGATTTGTTGTTGTTCGGAAAGAATCGTTTTGTTAAGTGACGCCATGGTTTGCTCGCGCTCGGTTTGTTGGGCGGCAAGTTTTTCTTGTTGGAGTTGGTGATCTTGCTTTAATTTTTGTAGCTGAGCTATTTTCGCACTTTGTTGTTGCTGGTTCTCATTAAGCTCCGCTAGGGTATTTTGCATTTTTTGTAGCGCTTTGATTCGCGCTTTATTCAGATATTGGTAGTAGCTGATTGCCCGATCTATCTTGGTTGGATCTTCTTGATTGAGCAGTACTTTTAAATAGTCGTGTTGGCCGGTGCGATAGGCGCTGGCAATTTGGTTCGCCAATAACTTTTGTTGTTGGTCGCGGCTGGCTTCAAGCTTCTCCGCTGACATTTTCAACTTGTCTAAGGTTTGCTGGGCTTCTCGGGTCGCTTGGCTGTTGGCTTGTAACTTGGTAGCAAACTTGGCGATTTCTTGTTCTGCATCGGCAAGCTCTTGTTGTAGTTGTGAAACCGCTTTTGTTTGTTTGGCGATACTTTGCTGGTGGGCTTTGATTTGTTGTTTGACGTTATCTAATTCAGAGTTTTCAGCTTGGGCCGGTGATAACACGCTGACAAAAAACAAAAAAAGCAAAACGGCGGTGCATGCACCGCTCATTTTGCTTGGTCTGATGAATAATCGAGTCCCCTTCATGGGGAAGGATTATTTCAAAATCATCAGTGGCTTACCAGTCATTTCAGCTGGAATTTCCATGCCCATCAAATTTAGCATGGTTGGCGCAAGATCGCTTAGCTTACCGCTTTCGACAGCTTGTGCTTCACGGCCAAAGTAAATTAGCGGTACAGGTAGGTTAGTGTGCGCTGTGTGAACGCCCCCGGTTTCAGGGTCGATCATTTGCTCGGCGTTACCGTGGTCTGCAGTGATCAAACATTCGCCGTCCACTTCTTTCAGCGCTTCGATAACTTGACCTATGCTGCTATCAACGGCTTCACACGCCTTAACTGCTGCGTCGTAAACGCCAGTGTGGCCAACCATATCACCATTCGGGTAGTTACAGATGATCACGTCGTACTTGTCGCTCTTAATGGCAGCAACTAGCTTTTCGGTTAGCTCGGCAGAGCTCATTTCTGGCTGTAGATCGTAAGTGGCTACAGCTGGAGAAGAAATCAATGAGCGCTCTTCGCCTTTAAATTCTTTTTCTACACCACCGTTGAAGAAGAATGTTACGTGTGCGTATTTCTCGGTTTCTGAGATACGCAGCTGGGTTTTACCGTGATCAGATAGCCATTCACCTAAGGTGTTGGTTAATGATTCTGACGGGTAGGCACATGCAGTGTGAATGTCGGCAGCGTATTCGGTGATCATCACAAAGTCAGCAAGCTTAGGCTCAACTTGACGCTTGAAGCCATCAAAATCAGAGTCAACAAAAGCACGCGTGATTTCACGAGCACGGTCTGCGCGGAAGTTCATAAAGATTACAGCATCGCCATCAACGATAGGCGCGGCTTCGCCGATCACGGTTGCTTTTACAAACTCGTCGTTTTCGTCACGTGCGTATGCGGCATTTAACGCATCGGTTGCACTGTCAAACTGGTATTCTGCTTGGCTTTGAGTCAGTAGGTTGTAAGCTTGCTCAACGCGATCCCAACGGTTATCGCGGTCCATTGCAAAATAACGACCAACCATAGTCGCAAAGCGACCTTTACCTAACTCTTGGAATTTCTTCTCGAATAATTCAATTGAACCTTGTGCGCTGCGCGGTGGCGTATCACGGCCATCGGTGATCGCGTGAAGGTAGATTTTTTCTGCGCCGCGCTTCGCCGCCAATTCAACGGCTGCTAGCATATGGTCTTCATGGCTGTGAACGCCGCCTGGAGAAAGTAGACCCATGATGTGTACTGCTTTACCTGCATTAACGGCTTTATCTACAGCGCCAGTTAATACTGGGTTTTCGAAGAAAACGCCATCGCGAATGTCTTTGGTGATGCGAGTTAGGTTTTGGTAAACCACACGACCTGCACCTATGTTGGTGTGACCCACTTCTGAGTTACCCATTTGACCATCAGGTAGGCCTACATCCATGCCTGATGCAGAGATCAGGGTATTGGCGTAATCTTTACATAGTCCGTCAAGTACTGGTGTGTTGGCATTTGATACTGCATTATCAGGCATATCTGCACGATAACCCCAGCCATCCATGATGATAAGTACTAAAGGCTTTTTAGCCATATTCTTGAACCTCTTTTGGTTAGATTTGTAGAAACAAAATTAGCGTAATTTTACTACATTTAGATGCTATGTTGTAGATCTGGCTCAATCCTTTCGTATTATTTCAAACTCAATTACTCAGGCTGCGCTGTAGGCTTGGATCTTAATTGTGCTAAAAAGTGATGGATTTGTGTTTTTGCTAGGCTGATATTCTGCGCTAGCACGGGTATAATCGGCTTTTTTCAGTCAACGAAGTATTACAATATGCAAGAATATATGGATTTTGCTGCGGCAAACCCGATGCTGGTAGCCGCTTGGTTTGGTATCGCGGGTGCTCTAGTTTACACCACGATTAAAAGCAAATTATCGCCCGTTAAGAGCGTGACTCATCAACAAGCCACCTTGATGATGAACCGAGAAGATGCGGTGGTGGTGGATATTCGCAGCCTTGATGAGTTCAAAAAAGGGCATATTACTGGCGCAAAACATTTAACTGAGTCACAAATTAGTGCAGGAACTTTCACCGGCATTGAAAATCTGAAACAGAGCCCCATTATAGTGGTGTGTGCAACAGGGATGCGATCTTCTGGCGCTGCTAATAAGCTGGTTAAAGCTGGTTTTACTCAAGTGAGTAACCTAACAGGCGGTTTAGCTGAGTGGAAAAGTGCCAACCTGCCGCTGACAAAAAAATAATTCACCACCCACTAGGATTCGTTAGAGCCTAAGTTTGGTTGGTTGTACTGCTTTAATACGAGGCAGGCAAAGATAATGCGATGTTATCTTTCATCAAGGTGCAAACGGAGTGCACTGATATGAAAGAAGCTAATTTTTAAGTGGGGCTGCCCCATGATTTATTTTTATTTTAAGGACTATTAAGATGGCCGAAGAACAACAAAATGCGCAACAGCAACAACAAATCGATTTCAATATCCAGCGCATCTTCTTAAAAGACATTTCGTTTGAATGTCCAAACTCTCCTGCAGTTTTCCAAAAAGATTGGCAACCAGAAGTTAAGTTAGATCTTGACACTAAGAGCGGCAAATTAGCGGATAACGTGTACGAAGTTGTACTTTCACTAACCGTTACAGCGAACATTGGTGAAGATACGGCTTTCCTATGTGAAGTTCAGCAAGCGGGTATTTTCACTGTGGGCGACATGCCTGACCCACAACTTGCGCATTGTTTGGGCGCTTTCTGTCCTAACATCCTATTCCCGTATGCGCGTGAAGCGGTGACTAGTATGGTAACGCGTGGTACTTTCCCACAACTTAACCTAGCACCTGTTAACTTCGATGCGCTGTTTGCGCAAGCGATGCAACAACGTGCAGCGCAAGCTCAACCGGAACAATTGGATTCTTAATATTTATGGCTAAAACAGCAGCCATTTCTGTATTGGGGGCGGGGTCGTATGGCACCGCCCTTGCTATTTCTTTAGCCAGAAATGGACATCAAACTTTGCTTTGGGGCCATGAAGCCGACCATATGGCTCGCTTGGCACATGATCGCTGCAATCAAGAGTTCTTACCTGATTGCCCTTTTCCTGACACTTTGCAGGTCGAATCAGACTTAGCTACTTGCATTCAGGCTTCGCGTAATATTTTGCTGGTGGTTCCTAGCCATGCTTTTGGCATCGTGTTGAAGCAAATTAAGCCTTTGTTAACGCCGCAGCATCGAGTTGCTTGGGCGACCAAAGGGCTAGAGCCAGAAACTGGCCGTTTGCTGCAAGATGTCGCTATTGATGTGCTTGGTCCTGATATTTCGTTGGCGGTGATCTCCGGTCCAACGTTTGCCAAAGAGCTTGCCGCTGGTTTACCGACCGCCATCTCTTTGTCGTCAACCGATCCTGAGTTTGTTAAAGACTTATCGGATTTATTACACAATGAGCAACGTTTTCGCGTTTACACCAATGAAGATTTTATTGGTGTGCAATTAGGCGGCGCCGTGAAAAACGTGATTGCGATTGGTGCTGGACTTGCCGATGGTTTAGGTTTTGGCGCCAATGCGCGAACCGCGTTGATCACCCGAGGTTTAGCTGAGCTAACCCGCCTAGGCGCAGCGTTAAATGCCGATCCTAAAACCTTTATGGGGATGGCCGGTCTTGGCGATCTAGTGCTGACTTGTACCGATAATCAATCGCGAAACAGACGTTTTGGCTTGGCGCTAGGGCGCGGTCTAAGTGTTGATGAAGCGCAAGATGAAATAGGCCAAGTGGTTGAAGGTTATCGAAATACCAAAGAAGTATTTATGCTGTCGCAACGTTTAGGTGTAGAAATGCCGATAACTGAGCAGGTATATCAAGTGCTTTATCAAGGTAAAGATGCGAAAGCTGCTGCCATTGCGTTATTAGCACGCAGTAAAAAAGATGAATAATCTAATTAATCTATTGAAACAAAAAAACCGCTTTTGATAAGCGGTTTTTTTATCAGCGACAGATGGCATTACTTGTAATAAGAGTGCTCACCACTTTGGTGCTCGGTAATATCACGCACGCCTTTTAACTCACCTTCAAAGGTGGCTACCATTTGTTTTTCAATGCCTTCTTTTAGGGTGACATCGACCATAGAACAGCCATTACAACCACCGCCAAATTGCACTACGGCATAACCATCTTCGGTAATTTCCATTAGCTTCACATGTCCACCATGACCCGCTAAGCCTGGGTTTACTTCTGATTGAATAAAGTATTCGATACGCTCAATCAGAGGGGCGTCATCGGCTACTCGTTTCATTTTTGCATTAGGCGCTTTTAGCGTTAATTGAGTACCGGTTTCTTCGGTGACGAGGTCAATGGTTGCCTCTTCTAGAAAGGGTGCACTGACTTCATCAACGAGTGCGTCGAAGCCATCAAATGGCAGCATCACATCGGTACGCTCTACCGCTTCGGGTGGGCAATATGAAACGCCACACTCAGCATTAGGTGTGCCAGGGTTAACTACAAAAACGCGAATATTGGTGCCTTCGGGTTGCGAACTCAGCAGCTTAACAAAATGTTGCTGCGCTGCACTGGAAATACTGATCATCACTATCCTCAATAAACCTGACTAAATTACTCAAGCATTATAACGCCAAAAACAAGCCGATTTGTATCTAAAAAACGATTTTTCGTGTGAAATTACTTGAGTACACGGGTTGCTAGGCCTGATTCGCTGCCTTGGATGTGAAGCTTGATGGCGGATTATTAAGAAGATTTCGGCCTGTTAGCGGTGCGGCAAACACACCAAATATCAATTTTCTTCACGCCCGCTTGTTTGAGTACCTGACTTAAACTGTTGGCCGTCGCCCCCGTGGTAACAATATCGTCAACGATGGCGAGGTGGCTAATACCTTGTAATGCAGTCATTTGCTTAAATGCCCGGTGCATGTTTTGTTGGCGTTGCTGGCGCGTTAATTGGGTTTGGCTTTGGGTGTTTTTAATGCGCTTTACTGCTGTTGTATTGACCGGGATATTCAGCTGCTGGCCGCAATGCTGGGCGATCAGTTGAGCTTGATTAAATCCGCGCTGGCGTTCTTTTTTGGCATGTAAAGGAACAGGAACTAATAACTCGGGCAGGGATTGGCTGGCGGGCAGTTGTTGTTTTACTTGATTGGCCAGCATTTGCCCGAGGATGTTGGCAAATAACGGTTGCTTGGCATATTTCAATTGAAACACCACCTGGTTTAACGGCGGGCGAAATAGTCCACAGGCATAAAGGCGTTCAAAGTTGGGTTGATGTGCTAAACAATGGCCGCATTGGGTTTGTGTTGATGGCAGCGGTAAGCCACAGCGAAGACAATGACAATAACTCTGTTCTAGGTCTGCCACGCAGGTTGGGCAAATGACCCCAGCAGTGACCCCTTGCTGGCACAACAAGCAGCTCAAGGGTAATAATGTTTGCCCATATTGCGTTAGTTTCTGGCTTGCATGTCTTAGGACTTGCGGTAACATGGCCCAATTTCGAATAATGAGCATGATGATGACTCAAGAGTTACATATAACCAGTGTAGGCCAAGGTAGGGATCTTGTACTGTTGCACGGTTGGGGCCTTAACAGCGCTGCTTGGCAAGGTGTTTTACCCTTGTTAGAGCCTTACTTTACGGTTCACCTTATTGATTTACCTGGCTTTGGTGATAGCCCTCCACTTGCTGAACATAACCTAAAAGCCCTCGCGCACGCCGTGCTAGCAAAAGCCCCCAAAGAGGCGGTATGGGTTGGTTGGTCTTTAGGCGGATTAGTGGCCACTCAGGCCGCTTTACTTGAGCCTGAGCGAGTAAGACGTTTAGTTACTGTGGCTTCAAGTCCTAAGTTTGCTCAAACACAGAATTGGCCGGGCATTGCGCCTAAAGTGTTAGAGCAGTTTATAGTGTCTTTAGCGGGCGACTTTAAAACCACCATAGAACGCTTTTTGGCAATACAAGCCATGGGCAGTGAATCGGCTCGCCAAGATATTAAGGCTTTAAAAGGTTGGCTCGGTGAAAAGCCTTTACCCGATCAAAGGGCGTTGCATGACGGGTTGATGATCCTGCAGCATGACGATTTACGCTCTCAGCTAGCTTCGTTGGATATGCCGTTTTTAGCCATGTACGGTAAGTTAGATGGTTTAGTGCCCATTGCGACCGCGAACGAAGTGGCGAAGTTAGCCCCCGAGTGTGAAATATATGTCCTTGATAAATCTTCACATGCGCCATTTGTTACCGATAAAGAGCAATTTTGCGCTCAGCTTATTCACTTTTGTTTGGTGTAAATAAACAAAAGTTGCTGTAAAAATGAACAGTTTTGAGCCATAATCACATTATTAGTCTATGGGTGAGAGTTGCGTTATGAATATTCAATCAGCTTTCAACCTTGGGGTCGAAGGATTTCAAAAGGCACAGCAACAAGTAACCAATAGCGCAATAAATATTGCGCAACAAGCCGTTGCTAATTCAAGCCCAACCACAGACACGAATAACGCAGCGCCGAATAACGCAACACCATTAGTGCAAGATGGACAAACAGCTACCACCTTGTTGCCCAATGACAGAACCCAAGAGTCTGTTATTACTGAGCTGGTAAACCTTAAGGTGGCTGAGTATCAGGCTAAAGCTTCTGCCAAAGTGATTACCGCAGCAGATGAAATGATGGGCAGTATTATTGACATTAAGGTCTAATAATTCAGTTGATGGGCTTTTTAGCCCTTGTACTATCCACACCGTATAATTGATTAAATAACTGATTAGGGGGGAGATAAAAATGAATATCAATGTTCAGCTACCCCCAATGATCCCTGCAGCGCTTCAACCGCAGCAAAATGTTACTCGCCACGAAAATCGCTATCGTGAATTAGTTCCGCAGCTAAATAAAACCGAGCCCTACAAAGCCGAAACCGAAGTGGGGGCGGAAAAAGACAAGAACAAGGTTGGCAACACAAATGCGGGTAGTTCACAGGCTAGCGAAGCTCAAAATACAGATATCCGTACTGTTCATGGTAAGGAAGGCCAAGAAGGCTCAGAGCAAGGCTCGCAGCAGCAACAAGCAGCGGATCAGCAAGCATCAGAACAGCAGCAAGAGAAGAAGCCACAGCCAAGCCAACTGACTCCGCAAGAGCAAAAGGTGGTGGATTCTTTAGAAGCGCGTCATACCGAAGTTGTCATCCATGAACAAGCCCATGCCAGCGTTGGCGGACAATATGCGGGCCAACCTAGCTACGGCTATGAACGCGGCCCAGATGGTAAACGCTATGCGGTATCGGGTGAAGTGCCCATCAGTGTTTCGCCTGTGGCAGGTGATCCTCAAGCAACTATTCAAAAAATGCGTCAAGTGCGTGCCGCTGCATTAGCACCACAAAGCCCTTCTGTGGCAGACCGTCGTATCGCTGCCGAGGCAACGAGACAATTAAATGCAGCCTATTCAGAACTATCCTCTAGTAAACGTGAGCTACAAGGAGCTGATGAGAGTCAAGCTGCTGAGCAAGAGCAAACAGTGACCAAAGTAGCCAATACAGAGCTAGATCAGGTTTTAAAAGTAGATGATATTCATCGTTTTAGCCCCAACCAGAAATATGGTCCTGTCCCTCGTTCTGAGCAAGCGATGATCACAGATCGCGCTATTGAGCAACGTTATTTTGGCTCGGTTGTACCTAACGAACGTCCTGCGCTGCGGGCATCTATTTAACCTCAATTCAGGTTAATGGAGCCAGCTAATGAATATCGGATGAATAAGTAGCAAAACTTCGTTTTCAGGGATGAAAGCGCAGAGCGTATAGGGACATATTCACCGCGTTTTTGCGGATTTTTCATACGATATAACTTATTCAAAGCTCCAGTTATTTAAGCTTGCTGTTTTCGTTACAACTTACTGCAAAAATGACTGTGCGATGACTTTACAAATGACGGCACTATGAATTGCAAGTGCCGTCATTTTTGCCCAATTTTAGCGATTACGTTTGGCCTTGTTAAAGGCGTCAGCAAAGGCATTATTGATCACCGCAGGTTTTGCTTTTGCTTGTGTTTTACCATGATGCGATGGCTTAGCCGTTGTTGGGGCTGCCTTTTCTGCGGCTTGATGCAATTTCATGGTTAAGCCAATGCGTTTACGAACCACATCAACCTCGACCACTTTCACTTTGACGATTTGCCCAGCCTTCACCACTTCTCTTGGATCGCTTACGAACTTGTCACTTAAGGCTGAAATATGAACCAAACCGTCTTGATGGACACCAACATCAACGAAAGCACCGAAATTTGCCACATTAGTCACAACCCCTTCCAATATCATCTCTGGCTTAAGATCATTGATGGTATTAACGCCTTCTTTAAACGTTGCGGTTTTAAACTCAGGGCGAGGATCTCGTCCCGGCTTTTCAAGCTCTTTAAGGATATCTGTGATGGTCGGGAGACCAAACTCGTCACTGACATAGTCTTTCGGGTTAACCGCTTTTAGCGTCTGTGGATTTCCCATTAATTCACTCATCTGCAATTTATTTTGCTGCAAAATTGCTTTTACCACAGGGTAAGCTTCGGGATGAACGGCTGAGGCATCGAGTGGGTTTTTACCACCTCGAATGCGTAAGAAACCGGCACATTGTTGGAATGCTTTTGGTCCTAAACGTGCGACTTTTTTCAGCTGTGAACGGTCAACAAAAATGCCATTTTCATCGCGATAGTCGACAATGTTTTGCGCTATGGTTGGGTTCAGTCCTGCTACATGGGTTAGTAGGGCAGCTGACGCTGTGTTGACATCTACTCCTACCGCGTTAACACAATCTTCTACCACGCCATCGAGTTTTTTCGCTAATAAAGTTTGGTTTACGTCGTGTTGATATTGACCAACGCCAATGGCTTTGGGCTCAATTTTTACCAGCTCGGCTAATGGATCTTGCAAGCGTCTGGCGATCGATACCGCGCCTCGAATCGACACATCGAGTTCCGGAAACTCTTTAGCAGCCAGCTCTGAAGCGGAGTAAACCGATGCGCCAGCCTCACTCACCATGATTTTAGTCAGCTTAAGATCGGGCTTGGCCTTGATCAGATCTGCCACGAGCTGGTCGGTTTCACGCGAAGCGGTACCATTGCCGATGCTGACTAATTCAACTTGGTGCTGTTGGCATAACTTGGCAAGCTCGGCCAGTGAGCCTTGCCAATCATTGCGCGGGGCATGAGGGTAAATGGTGCTGTAGGCTAATAGTTTGCCTGTACTATCAACCACGGCAACCTTAACACCGGTGCGCAATCCTGGGTCGAGGGCTAAGGTGACTTTAGCGCCACCCGGGGAGGCCATTAATAAGTCGGTTAGGTTTTTGGCAAACACGTCGATAGCTTCTATTTCGGCTTGTTCGCGTAGTTGCGTGATCAGCTCATTTTCTAACTGCATGAGTAACTTAATTCGCCAAGTCCACTGCACCACACTTTTTAACCATGGATTAGCCGTGGTTTGATTGACCTGCATAAAACGGGCAATTAAGGTTTCGCCCGTGCTCGGCAGGGCGGCGTCTTCACGCTCAGGATCGCTATTTAAGCTAAGTTGTAAGATGCCTTCGTTACGACCACGCAGCAGCGCCAGCGCGCGGTGAGAGGGGATCTTACTGATTTTTTCGCTGTAGCTAAAATAGTCTTTAAATTTAATGCCTTCTTGCTCTTTGCCTGCAATTACCTTCGCTTCTAGGGCGGCATTTTGTTGTAAGTGATGACGAACTTGGCTGATCAACTCGGCATCTTGCGCAAAGCGCTCCATTAAAATGTACTTTGCTCCTTCTAATACCGCTTTGCTGTCGTCAAACTTTAGCTCAGGATTTAAATAGTCTTGAGCTGCGGTCTCGGGATCTAACTCGGGGTTGGCGAGGAGTTTATCGGCTAACGGCTCAAGGCCTGCATTGATCGCCAGTTGGCCTTTAGTCACGCGTTTTTGTTTGTAGGGGAGGTATAGATCCTCAAGGCGTGTTTTTGTGTCTGCATCTTGTAGCTGTTGGAACAGCGCATCGGTTAATTTACCTTGCTCTTGGATGCTGTTGATAATGCTAGTACGGCGATCTTCTAGCTCTCGCAAATAAGTGAGACGTTGGTCCAAATTACGCAGCTGGCCATCATCTAAGCCTCCTGTTACTTCTTTTCGGTAACGTGCAATAAAGGGGACGGTAGAGCCTTCATCTAACAATTGAATTGCTGCGTTAACTTGTGCGGTGTTGGCACCTAGCTCTTGCGCTAGGATTTGAGAAATAGAATGCATGATGTTCTCGGTATTAACTAAAAATTGGTGAGTGTGGCTCAATGGGACTCGTTGAGTGAGTAGTCGATTTTATTGATATACCATGTCTTTTCGCCGGTGGGCGTTTTGACGATGGCTTCATCGTCGACTGATTTTTTTAATAGGGCACGCGCCATTGGCGAGTCGATAGAGATGTAGTCTTTACGGCCATATATTTCATCTGGACCGACTATTTTAAAGCAAAGGATTTCACCCTCGTCATTTTCAATTTCAACGGTTGCGCCAAAAAATACTTTGCCCAACTGTTGGACAGAGGGGGTAACAACCGTCACTTCTTCGATGCGTTTACGCAAAAATCGAACCCGTTTATCGATTTGTCGTAGTACTCGCTTATTTTCTTTGTAATCGGCATTTTCAGAGCGGTCGCCTAAACTGGCTGCCCAAGCCACTTTTTGGGTGATTTCAGGTCGGTATTCACGCCAAAGGTGGTCCAATTCAGCTTGCAATTTGGCCATGCCTTCAGGGGTAATGAGGTTTGTTTTCAAGCTAGGTTAACCTTAATGACTGCTTCACTGTGGTCTTTATAACGTCTTACTCATCTTTTTTAAAGCTTAGTAGGCCGCAAATAGTGCGATTGTTGGTAACTAAGTTGTTAACCAAGTTGGTAATCAAATGAGTCAAAAAAGCGGGGTAGAAACCCCGCTAGGATAAGCATGTCAAAGGATTAAAGTTGTGGTCCTGCTGCAACCAGTGCCTTACCTTCTTCGTTATCCGTGTATTGCACAAAGTTATTGATAAACAGCTGGGCTAACTTAGCGGCCTTTTCATTCCATTGATCTTCACTTGGGTAAGTATCCCGAGGATCTAAGATAGTGGGATCCACATTAGGTAGAGCGGTGGGTACCTCAAGGTTAAAGATTGGGATGTTTTTGGTTTGCGCTTTTTCGATCGAGCCATCTAATATTGCATCTATGATTGCCCGTGTGTCTTGAATCGAAATACGCTTACCCGTGCCATTCCAACCGGTATTAACCAAGTAAGCTTCAGCCCCTGCCGCTTCCATACGCTTAACCAGCTCTTGACCATATTTGGTTGGATGCAAGGTTAAAAACGCAGCGCCAAAACAGGCCGAGAAGGTCGGGGTCGGCTCGGTAATACCGCGTTCGGTTCCGGCTAACTTAGCGGTAAAACCAGATAAAAAGTGGTATTTCGTCTGTTCTTTAGTGAGCTTAGAGACGGGCGGTAGTACCCCAAATGCATCTGCGGTTAAGAAGATAACCTTAGTAGCATGGCCTCCTTTCGATACCGGTTTAACAATGTTTTCAATATGATAGATAGGGTAGCTAACGCGAGTGTTTTCGGTTTTGCTGCCATCATCGTAGTCAACGCTTTTGTCTGCACGCACGGTAACATTTTCTAATAACGCATCACGCTTGATGGCCTTATAAATGTCGGGCTCGGCTTCAAGGCACAAGCGAATGGTTTTGGCGTAACAGCCGCCTTCAAAGTTAAATACGCCGGAATCATCCCAACCATGTTCATCATCACCGATTAGGGCGCGTTTCGGGTCGGTTGAAAGAGTGGTTTTACCTGTGCCAGAAAGGCCAAAGAAGATGGCGGTATCGCCGTCTTTGCCCACATTGGCTGAACAGTGCATGGAAGCCATGCCTCTTAGTGGTAAGAGGTAGTTCATCATGGCAAACATGCCTTTCTTCATTTCGCCGCCGTACCAAGTGCCGCCGATGATTTGCATTTTCTCGGTGAGGTTGAAGGCAATGAAGTTTTCTGAATTTAGGCCGTGCTCTTGCCAGTTAGGGTTGGTGGTTTCAGAGCCGTTGAGCACGATGAAATCAGGCTCAAAGTCGGCGAGTTCTTCGGCTGTTGGGCGGATGAACATATTGGTCACAAAATGAGCTTGCCAAGCCACTTCAACAATGAAGCGTACGGCTAAACGTGAATCTTTGTTGGCCCCACAAAAGGCGTCAACAACAAACAAACGTTTATTTGAAAGCTCTTTGATTACAAGGGATTTAAGATCTTGCCAAACTGCCGGGGTGATGGGCTTATTATCATTCTTTCCTTGATCTGACCACCAGATGGTATCGCGAGTGACATCGTCTTTAACGATGTACTTGTCCTTTGGTGAACGCCCTGTAAAAATCCCTGTATCGACCGCGACAGCTCCGGACTCGGTTACAACTCCACGCTCAAATCCAACTAGGTCGGGTTTCGTTTCTTCGACAAACAAGGTTTCATAAGAAGGGTTGTGAATCACTTCCTTGACCCCTTGAATGCCGTATTTAGCTAAGTCTTGCGCACTTAATAGAGTTCTTTCCACGTCGATAACTGTCATATTTATCTCCAAGGTTTAGGTTGCTTATAAATCATTCTATTACTTTAAATGTAGAATAATGAGATACGCTTCAAACTTGAGAGTAAAATATGTAGAAAAACCCTATATTTGCTATTTGTCTCTGAATTTATTTAGTGATGCGTTTCGTTGTTCTGGGTAGATGGTTTTATTGTGGTGAATAATGCTTCCACATCAACAGCGTCAAAATGGTAACTGGTACGGCAATATTCGCAGTCCATATCGATTTGGCCTTTCTCTTTCAGAATATCCAGCAATTCACTCTTCTCGACCGATAACAAGGCTCCTTCACATTTCTCTCTTGAACAACCACATTCAAATACAACAGGTTGTGGCTCAAAAACACGAACGGTTTCTTGATGATACAAACGATACAATAAGGTTTGCGCGTCAAGTCCAAACAGCTCATCGTCTTTGATTGTTTCAGCCAAGGTTGCAACATGATTAAATTCGTCGTCATGTTGCTCTTTGGCTGACGGCATCTTTTGTAATAATAGACCAGATGCAACTTTTTGGTCGTTATAAAACCCTGTTTTTAGTATGAGTTTAGTAGTTAATTGCTCAGACTGTGCGAAGTAATTCTCGAGACTTTCGGCTAATGAATCGCCGACTAATTCAACCACTCCTTGATAGCGCTCGCCTTGGTCTGGTGTGATAGTAATTAGTAAGAAGCCTTTGCCCACCATCTCCGACAGCGTAGCGTCGTCAGCGGGTACTTCGTTGTAGCGCGCCACACCACGAAGGGCCTGGTCGTTATCACCATTAATTGCGGCTAAATAAACTGGGCCATTACCTTGCAGTTGCACATTAATATGGCCTTCAAATTTAAGGGTTGCAGTGAGTAAACTGGTGGCCACGAATAATTCACCAACCAAGCGCTCGATTGCGGGTGGGTATTGGTGATTACGTAAAACATCTTGATAGCTTTTACTCAGTTGCACTAATTCACCGCGCACATCGTAGTCTTCGAACAGAAAACGGAATAAATTATCGTATAAAGGTTGGGTTGTGGTTTGGCTCATCATGCTCTCCAAATTAGCCATCACTGCGTTGTGATTTAACTTTTAGTAGTTCTCTACGTTGTTTTTTATCTGGGCGTCGATCTGGGTGCGGTGCGTGTAATGCGCTGAGCTTTCTTAATTCGGCATGTTGTGCACGCAATGCGACACTGGCCGGTGTTTCTTGATATAAAAGCTGTGCTAACGGCGCGCTTTTTCGCTGACCTTCAAGTACTAGCACGGTTACTTCTTTATTATCATGCCCTTGACGTACACTTATGGTAGCGCCCAATTCAACGATTTTACTGGGTTTGGTTCGCTGGCCATTATACTGCACTTTGCCCCCTTGGATCATGTCTCTTGCTAGGCCTCGTGTTTTATAAAAGCGAGCAGCCCAGAGCCATTTATCAAGGCGAATTGCGTTAGATTTAGGTTCTGACATGGGATTTCCATCTTGCGAATATGGTTCGTTTTAAGGTGGGGGCTCTTGACTTGGTTTTCAAGCATGGTAGCTAAGCTTTATGACTGAGCCGCACAGTGAATGGGGAAACCCGCTCACTACAAGGTGAAGTTAAGATGGTGCTATTTTAACTGCTTCTGTCACGAATAAGCCAGAAACACTCAGCTGATGGCTGTTGCTTGGTTTTAACCTCGTGTTACACTCTTGGCCAGCTAGGAATCGCTAAATAAGCTATTCGCAAATGAACTACATCACTATCGCATCAGTATTGAGTAGGTAAATCTAGAACAAGAGTATTGCCCAGCTCTCATAACCTAGTTTTTGTACTTGAGTGCTAGGCTTGAGCCGCGCTAGTATTGCCATTATCGGCAGGATGCTGTGTTGTAAATAATTAGGAATGTTGTAATGGATAAGTTCTCTGGTGCCATGTTGCGCCTGAGCAGCCTGCCTCAGCAAAAGCTTTCTTCTATCGCTTTTTATTCTTTGCTGGTGCTGCTGTGCTATCAATTGGCCAACTTAACGTGGTTGGCTATGCCCACAAATTCAAACCAAGCGCCTACCTGGCGGCCTGCCCCTGCTGCTTCGCAAGGACAAAGCCAACAAGGGGTGAATTTAACTGCGCTAACCTCACTGCATTTGTTCGGTGAGTTTAATAAAGTGGTTGTTGCACCTAAGTCTGTGGCTGAAAAACCAAAAGAAGCGCCCAAAACTAAGCTAAATGTGAAACTCACAGGTGTATTGGCATCAAGTGTGCCTAAAAATGCCATGGCTATTATTGAAGATAGGGGGCGCCAAGACACATATTTCATTGGCAATTCGATTGGCAACACTGGCGCTGTGTTGAAAGAAATTCAGCCAGACCGCGTGATTTTGGAATATCGAGGTGATCTGCAAACCTTGATGTTAGATGGTGAAGATTACGTTGCGGCTAAACCTGAGCCCGTTACTGCGAGACAAGCCCCTGTCGAAGCAAGCAAGCCTGATCCAGTTAAAGCTGAGCCGGTTGAACTTGAACTCAATCGCGCTGAATTATTGGCTAATCCAGGCAAAATTACAGATTTTCTATCGATTTCCCCAGTCAGAAATCAAGGTACCTTGGTGGGTTATCGCATCAACCCCGGTAAAGATCCCAGTCTATTTGAAGCCGCTGGCTTACAGCCAAATGATCTTGCGGTTAGCCTAAATGGTATCGATTTAACAGACATGCAGCAATCTATGAGCCTGATGCAAGAGTTTCCGACTATGCGTGAGATGACCTTGTCGGTAGAGCGTGATGGCCAAATATACGATTTGTTTTTTAGTCTGCCCGAATAAATAAGAAAGTTGGAGCACGGAACATTTATGAAGATTTTAGGGACTCGGCGTAAACTTAGCGCCCTTTGTGCAGGATTGCTGCTCGCTTTCAGTGCCAACATTTCAGCGGCCGAGTATTCAGCCAGCTTTAAAGGCACAGACATCAATGAATTTATTAATATCGTCGGTAAGAACCTTAATAAAACCATTATTATTGAGCCTTCAGTGCGCGGTAAAATTAATGTGCGCAGTTACGATTTGCTCAATGATGAGCAGTACTATCAATTTTTCTTAAATGTATTAGATGTTTATGGCTTCGCTGTGGTCGAAATGGACAATGGCGTGATGAAAGTCATCAAGGCAAAAGATGCCAAGGTTTCAGCTATTCCAGTGGTTGATGGTAATAATCCCGGGAAAGGTGATGAAATGGTGACCCGTGTTGTGCCTGTGCGCAATGTGTCGGTACGAGAGCTAGCTCCATTACTGCGCCAGCTAAACGATAATGCGGGTGGCGGTAACGTGGTTCATTATGATCCGTCAAACGTTATTATGATCACCGGGCGCGCCGCGGTGGTTAATCGCTTGGTTGAGATTGTTCGCCGTGTAGACAAAGCGGGTGATGAAGAAGTTGATATCGTACGTTTAAACTTCGCTAGCGCATCGGAAATGGTGCGAATTCTTGAGTCGATTCAAAAACCCGGTGACGGAAAAACCAATACTCCCAATATGCTTAAGCCTCGTATGGTGGCCGATGAACGCACCAACTCGGTGATCATTAGTGGTGAGCCACAAGCGCGTAAACGTGCTGTGCAACTGGTTAGACAACTCGATAGCGAGCTTGAAACCAGTGGTAATACTCGCGTTTTCTACCTTAAATATGCTAAAGCCAAAGAAATGGTTGAGGTGTTGCAAGGTGTTAGTAAATCAATAGAGGGTGAATTAAAAGGGGCTAATGGCGCTGCTGCGGCTGGTGGAGCGGCATCGAAGCAATCTAATCTTAGTATCGAAGCTCATGAAGGTACGAACTCGATTGTTATCACCGCTCAACCTGATGTAATGGGCTCCCTTGAAGCGGTTATTCGCCAGCTGGATATTCGCCGCGCGCAAGTCTTAGTTGAAGCGATTATCGTTGAAGTAGCTGAAGGGGACGGCATTGGCCTAAGCGTACAATGGGCAACCCTTGCTGGCGGTGGTACTCAGTTTAACTCTAATGGCGCTTCATTAAGTGAGATTGCCGCTGGAGCCTATCAGGCTAGACCTGATAAAGGCACAACTATTCTAGATCCAAATGGGGTTCCTATCCAAAACCCTGATACCAAAGGCGATATTACCGCCTTGGCCAGTGTGTTAAGCAAGGTGAGCGGTTTGGCTGTGGGTTATGCTAACAACGATTGGGGTGTGGTGTTACAAGCTATTGCCAGCTCTAAAGGGTCAAACATACTGGCGACACCAAGTATCACTACCTTAGATAACCAAGAAGCCAGCTTTATTGTGGGTGATGAAGTTCCGGTTAAAACTGGCTCGGCAGCGAGTAGTAATAATGACAATCCATTTACCACCATTGAACGTAAAAAAGTGGGTATTCAGCTGAAAGTGACACCGCAAATTAACGAGGGTGATGCGGTACAGCTGATCATCGAACAAGAGGTTTCTAACGTAAACGGTAACACGGGTGTTGATATTACCTTTGCTACACGTGCGGTTAAAACCACTGTATTAGCCGACAGTGGTGACACCATAGTTATCGGTGGCCTAATAGATGAGAAAGTCGATGAATCCGTCGATAAGGTGCCATTACTGGGCGATATCCCTTACCTAGGTAACTTGTTTAAATCAACCACAAGTAGCACAGCGAAACGTAATCTGATGATTTTTATTCGCCCAACCATTATTCGCGACAGTAACAAGATGGCGAGTTTAAGCTCTCGTAAATACAGCTTAATGCGTGCGGTGCAACTGCAGCAGCAAGAAGCGGGTGTTAACCTAATGCCAAATACCGATGTGCCGGTATTACCTGAGTGGGGACAAAGCCCAGAAATCAATCCTGAAGTGTTTGATTTCACTAAGAAGAAACGTCGTGCTCCAGAAGCCAGTACTAACTCAAGCAGTAATTAAGGAAGTACCCAATGGAAACGCCGCTGATAGATGAAAAAGCCATTGCGGATGAAGTACCGCACTTTGAAGAGCAAACCAGCTCAACAAAGTTGCTGCCCTTTTCATTTGCTAAAAATCATGGCGTGATTTATAGCCTTGATAATGGCCAAGCTAAGGTGTATTGCAAGGCTGATGTTAAGCCCGAGATTTTCTTGGAAATACGTCGCCAAATGGGCTCTCGCTTTAGCGTAGCCGTGTTGGCTGATGAAGTTTTTGAGCAAACATTAACGCAAACCTATCAGCGTGATTCTTCGCAAGCGCGCCAATTAATGGAAGACATAGGCAACGAAGACTTCTTTGCTCTGGCGGAAGAATTACCCGACAACGAAGACTTGCTTGAAGCCGATGATGACGCGCCGATTATCAAGTTAATCAACGCCATGCTCAGTGAGGCTATCAAAGAAGGCGCATCGGATATTCACATTGAGACGTTTGAGAAAACCCTGCTGATCCGTTTTCGTATTGACGGCGTGTTACGGGAAATTCTTAAGCCTCAGCGCAAATTAGCCTCCTTGCTGGTTTCGCGTATCAAGGTTATGGCGAAACTGGATATTGCAGAAAAACGCATCCCGCAAGATGGCCGTATTGCATTGCGCATCGGTGGTCGGGCAGTCGACGTGCGTGTTTCTACTATGCCTTCAAGTCATGGTGAGCGCGTGGTACTGCGTTTATTAGACAAAAATGCCGTTAAGCAAATGTCTGAACTCAACATGACGCCAAGTAATCTAGAAATTCTCAAGGATTTGCTGCGCAAACCTCACGGTATTATTTTGGTAACCGGGCCTACAGGCTCGGGTAAAAGTACCACCTTGTATGCGGGTCTTTCTGATATTAACTCGAAGGATCGTAATATATTAACGGTTGAAGACCCAATAGAATATTTGTTAGAAGGCATTGGCCAAACTCAGGTTAATACCAAAGTGGATATGACCTTTGCGCGAGGCCTGCGTGCTATCTTACGTCAAGACCCTGACGTCGTAATGATAGGTGAGATCCGTGACTTAGAAACCGCGCAAATTGCGGTGCAAGCGAGTTTAACGGGTCACTTAGTATTGTCTACCTTGCATACCAACACCGCCATTGGCGCGTTGACGCGGATGCAAGATATGGGCGTTGAGCCTTTCCTATTATCTTCTTCTTTACTTGGCGTGTTAGCGCAGCGATTGGTGCGTACCCTATGTCCTGATTGTCGTGAGCCACATGCCATGACCAGCAAAGAAAAGTCGATGCTAAACATGCCGCAGGATGAAGAAATTCAAGTGTTTCGCGCCAATGGTTGTGAAAGCTGTAACTTCTCCGGCTACAAAGGCCGTACCGGTATCTACGAGCTGTTAGTGATGGATGACGACGTGCGTAATGCGATCCATGAAGGTGCAAGCGAGCAGCAAATAGAAAAAATAGTACGCCAGCATACACCAAGTATTCGATCTGATGGTTTGTCTAAAGTGCGCCAAGGTATCACCACCATAGAAGAAGTGTTGCGGGTGACCAGAGAGGGATAACAATGGCAGCATTTGAATATAAAGCTCTCGATAAAAAGGGTAAGCAAAGCAAAGGCTTGCAGGAAGCTGATACTGCGCGCCAGGTCAGACAGATTTTGCGCGATCGTGGTTTAACGCCGATTGAAGTTAAACCTGCTGCCGAGCAAGATAAAAAGGCAAGCAAAGGCGGTTTTTCATTTAAACGCAAGATTTCAACTCCAGAGCTCGCTTTGCTCACACGTCAGTTATCCACCTTAGTGGCTGCGTCAATGCCAATCGAGGAGTGTTTAAAGGCGGTAGTAGAGCAAACCGATAAACCGAAAGTTAAATCTATGTTGTCAGCGGTGCGTAGCCGCGTGTTAGAAGGTTATACCTTAGCGGCCAGTATGGCTGAATTCCCCCATATCTTTGATGATTTATTTTGTGCCATGGTAGCGGCAGGGGAAAAAGCGGGTCATTTAGAATTAGTGCTCGATCGTTTGGCTGATTACACCGAGCAACGCCAACAAATGCGTAGCAAATTAATGCAAGCCATGATCTACCCCTTAATGTTGACGCTCGTTGCTGTGGGCGTGGTATCGATACTGCTTACTTCGGTAGTGCCACAAGTGGTGAGTCAGTTTGAGCACATGGGTCAAGATTTACCTGCCACCACTTTGTTCCTGATCGCCAGCAGTGACTTTTTGCGTGATTACGGTTTGTTTATCGTGGTCGCTATCGTGGTGGGCTTAATGGGATTAAAGCAATATCTTAGGAATCCGCGCAATCAATTACGCTTTGACCGCTATTTATTGAAAGTCCCTGTGGTGGGCAGAGTCAGCCGAGATCTTAACACCGCACGTTTTGCTCGTACGTTAAGTATTTTGAATGCCAGTGCCGTGCCTTTACTTGAAGGAATGAAGATTGCCGGTGAGGTTCTGAGTAACTTGTACGCCAGAGAAAAGGTGTCCGAGGCAACGGACTTTGTGCGTGAAGGTACCAGCCTTGGCGCTGCCTTAGAAAATACCAAATTATTTCCACCTATGATGCTACACATGGTCGCCAGTGGTGAGCGCAGTGGTGAATTAGATCAGATGCTGGAGCGTTCAGCAGAAAACCAAGATAAGCAATTTGCCGCCCAAGTAAACATGGCGTTAGGCGTGTTTGAACCTGCTCTCGTGGTAACCATGGCTGGGGTGGTGTTGTTTATTGTTGCTGCCATCTTGCAGCCAATGCTTGCGCTCAATAATATGGTCGGTGGCTAAGGCTACCCAGTGTTAATCATTTACTCTGTTTACCGGCTTAGGTCGGTAGCGTGTAAAAATATCGTTATTAATTGTGTTTAAACCTAAGTGGCAGCAATGCCAATTTTTATAGAGAGTGTCGTCATGAGAGTACAAAGCAAACAACAGCAAGGCTTTACCTTGCTTGAGGTTATGGTTGTTATTGTTATTTTAGGTGTGTTGTCAGCAATGATTGTTCCTAACTTACTAGGTAACAAAGAAAAAGCGGATCAACAGAAAGTGGTTTCAGACATTATTGCACTAGAAAACTCACTCGATATGTACAAGCTAGATAACAGCCGTTATCCCACCACCGACCAAGGCTTAGAAGCATTAGTTAGCAAGCCAGCAGGCTCACCAGAGCCACGTAATTACCGTGAGGGGGGGTATCTAAAGCGCTTACCTAATGACCCTTGGGGTAACCCTTACCTACTTACTAGCCCAGGTGAGAAAGGCAACATCGATATTTTCTCAACCGGCCCAGATGGTGAAGAAGGTACCGATGACGATATCGGTAACTGGAATATGGATGAATTTCAGTAAATGAAGCGAGCCTGTCAACAGCCAGCTTGTCAGCAGTTAGTACAAGCAAAAGTAAAATCAGCGATGGCTGGTTTTACCTTGCTTGAAATTATGCTGGTGATCATGTTGATGGGCTTAGTCTCTAGCGCTGTGGTGATGACGATGCCGAGTAACTCAGGTTACAAGGCACTTAAATTAGAAGCGCAGCGTCTAGCGAGTTTTGTTGAGGTGTTAAGCGACCAAGCGCTAATGACCTCAAGAGAGCTTGGCATAGTGGTGGAGGAACAAAGCTATCAATTTGTTTTTTACGATGCAGAGAAAAAGCTTTGGAATGCCTTACCAGAAGACAAAATTAAAACGCAAGTTAAGCTGCCTGAAGATATGGAGCTGGCGCTGACTTTATCTGGCTTTGTTTGGGATGATCGCGATGAGCAAGAAGAATTGTTCGAAGATGAAAGCGTATTTGACGAGCCAGAAGAGCAATTGATCCCGCAAATTCATATTATGTCGAGCGGTGAAATAACCCCTTTTGTGATGCGCTTTCGACCAACCGACAAGTCACAAGAGATCTGGATTGAGCTTGAAGTGAAGATGACGGGCGAAATTAAAGTTAATGAGGCGCCTGAAGAATGATTAAGCGAACAGCGCACACCAATCAGTCTAAACAGTTAGGTATGACCTTACTTGAAGTGATGGTTGCCCTCGGCGTTTTTGCTGCAGCGGGACTGGCTGTTATGAATACCGCCAGTGAGCATGTGCGCAGCTTGAGTTATTTACAAGAAAAAACCTTTGCCACTTGGGTGGCCAGTAATCAATTAACCCAAGCCACCTTAGAAAACCGCTGGCCGGGTCAATCTTGGGTTAAAGGCTCTGAAGAAATGGCGGGGCAAACTTGGTACTGGCAATGGCGTGGGGTAGAAACCTTAGATCCCAACTTTAAAGCCTTAGACATTGAAGTCTCATTAGATGAGAAAATGGAAGTGGCTCTCGCCACGGCGCGAACCTATGTTGGACGCTAATCGAAGCAAACAGCAAGGTTTTACCTTGCTTGAAATCTTGATTGCCATCGCGGTGTTTTCGGTATTAAGCATGGCGGCATATCAGGTTCTGCAAGGGGTGATGAGCAGTGATCAAATTTCTTCTGAGCACACCCAAAGATTGAAACAATTACAGCGTGCCATGCTGATCATTGAGCGAGATCTTACTCAAATGGTGGCGCGTACCACCCGAACAGGCGCAGAGCCCAGTAAGGATTTATTACGCGCAGGTAAGTTTGTTGCGGAATCAGAAAGCGACGGTATCGAGTTTGTCCGCTTGGGTTGGTCAAACCCACAGGGGCAATTCCCGCGCTCAAACTTGGTGCGGGTTGCTTATCGTATCAAGGAAAACAATTTAGAGCGTTTGTATTTCTTATATCCCGATATCGTCTCGGGCCAAGAGCCCGAAGTGCAAGTGCTGATCAATGACGTCAACAGTTTGACCTTACGTTATTGGGATAAGAGTTGGCAGACCAGTTGGAGCCAGAAAGATAAATTGCCCGCCGGCATTGCCATGGAGTTTGATTTTGCCGCTTATGGCGTGGTGACGCGACTATTTTTAACGCCGCAAGGCGAAGCCGTTAAAGCCCGTAAACCTGTTGTGCCGCAAGATCCTGCTCGTAAGCCAGGTGAAGAGCCGCCACCAAATGAAGAGCAAGATGGCAATGAAGGCAATGAAGGCAATGATGATGGTAGCAGTGACGGCGACGATAACGCTCAAGAGGAAGAAGAGAGCGACAACAATGGCCCTAACGGCGGACCGGTAAATGGAGGACGCCGTTGATGCAAGCCAAATCAACCATGGCTCCTTCATCTGCACAGCGCGGCGTGGCGTTAATTACCGTGCTGTTGATCTTGTCGGTGATGGTGGTGGTGGCCACCAATATGACATCACGTTTGCAAATGGAGTTGATGCGAGTGCAAGGGCAAGTGATGAGCCAGCGCGCTTATTGGTACGGTAATGCGGCTGAAGCGCTAGTTAAAATGACGCTCAAAAACACCTTGAACGATGATGATGTGGTGAGTTTAAGCCAAGCATGGGCGACATCGGGCATGAGCTTTCCTCTTGATGGCGGTACGATTTCAGGGGAAATAAAAGATCGCCAAGGTTGTTTCAATTTAAATGCCTTAGACGAGGCCAATAAAGCGGATGGGGCACGGCCACGTATTGCTAATCAGTTTCAAGCATTATTGGAAAGCCTTGAAGTGGAAGGATATTATGCCGAGCAAATCACAGATTCGACGCGCGATTGGCTTGATGCGGATGGTGTGACGGTTAGCAGTCAAGGCGCCGAAGACAGCTTTTATGAAGGGCGAGGAGTACCGCACCTTACGGCTAATGCGCCAATGGTGGATGTTTCGGAATTTCGTGCTATTCAAGGCGTAAGCCCTGGTGTGTATAAAAAATTAAAACCCTATTTATGCGCTATTCCGCAACGGGAATGGCTGTTAAATGTTAACACTGTGGCCTTAGATCAGCCTCAGGTGTTTCAGGCCTTGTTTACGCCTTTACTAAGTGAAGACAGCGCACAAAGTTTACTTGATGAAAGGCCGCAAAATGGTTGGTCGAGCAAAGAGGACTTTTTCGCGGCGTCGACACTCAGTGGGCTGCAGATAAGCGATGAAGTCAAAGCACAAGTTGTTGTCAGTAGCCAGTATTTTGAGCTTGTTGGCGTTGCTGAATTTGATGAAACCAAAGTGGCACTGAATGCTTTGTTTCAAGCCAGTAAAAAAGAAGTTAAGACGCTTAGACGTCAATATGGAGGCGTTCAGTGAGTGAACGATTAGTAGTTCGATTAGGCAGTGAAGCCAACCATGTAATCGACTGGCTGGTGTGGTCCAGCAGTGAACAAGAGATCATCGCCTCGGGTCAGTTAAACCACGCCGAGCAACTTTCGCAATTACATGAAAAAGCGGGTGGGCGGCCCATCATTACCTTATTGCCAGTCAGTGATGTGCTGCTCACTAAGGTTGAAGTGCCGGGTAAACTGACCAAACAATTGCAGCAAGCCTTGCCCTATATGATAGAAGAAGAGTTAGCGACTGATGTCGATAACTTGCATTTTACCGTGCTGAATTGCAGTCAGGGATTTGCCCATCTTGCTGTGGTTGAAAAAAACAAGATGGACAATTGGCTTGATTGGCTTGAAGCTGCGCAATTGAAGTGTCGTCAGTTTTTACCTGATGTGTTGGCTTTACCAGCAAGTGATGAAGCATGGTCTGCCATGCAAATGGGTGACGATTGGCTGATCAAGCAAGGTGAGTTTACTGGCTTTAGTTGTGATCAAAGTTTGTTGCCATTTTTGTTGGATCGTTGGCTAAATCCGCCTGAGCCAGAAAATAAGACTAAAAGCACAAACAAAGATGAAGCGGATGAGGTTGCTCAAACTGAGTCAACTGCGCAAGTGATTCATTGTTATACACCGCTGCCGCAGGGCGTGGCCGGTGATTGGCAATTACAAACACCTGAACTGCCGATGCAGCTGTTGGCACAAGGTGCGTTAACCAGCAATCTAAACCTGCTTACGGGCGAATACCAGCCGCAAAAGGAATATTCCAAAAACTGGCTGTTGTGGAAAAAGGTCGGTATTGCCGCTGCCGCTTGCTTGGTGCTTGCAGTGGTGTCATCTGTGCTTACTTTGCATCAGGTGAAACAAGAAAATGCGCAGTTACAACAGCAAATAAAACAGGTTTATGTCACCTTGTTCCCCGATGAGCAGAATATTCGTGATGCGCGGATCAAGGCGCAATTAAAGCGCCATTTAGCGAAATTAGAAAACCAAACTCAAGGTGCCGATTTGTTAGGAATGCTGGCTAAGATCCAGCCTGCCTTTAAGCAAATCCCTTCGTTTAAACCTGTATCGCTTAAGTATGAAGCAAAGAACGCAGAGATCAGATTACAAATTCAGGCCAATACTTACGCTGATTTTGAGAAGTTTCAAAGTTTATTGGACAATAGCTTAGACGTTAAACAAGGTGCCATGAGTAACCAAGGGAATAAGGTCACAGGGACGCTAACAATCAGGGGGCAAGGATGAGAGATTGGTGGGAAGGACTTGCTAGCCGAGAGCGTAACCTAGCCATTTTATCTGCGGTGGTATTAGTGGTCGGCGCCTTGTATTGGGGTGTATATCAACCTTTAAGTCAGGCGCTGGATCAAGAGCAACAAAAACTTAAAAGTAACCAACAAACCCTAATTTGGATGAAGTCCAAGGGACAAGATATTGTGAATTACCAAGCTCAGAATAGATCTGCAGCAGGTAATGTTAACTTGAATCAATTGATTGGTAACAGTGCACGGCAAAGTGGCATTACCATTAGCCGGATCCAACCTAAGGGTAATGAGCTTGAAGTTTGGATTGATAACATTGAATTCAATAAGCTTTTGGCTTGGTTAAAAGAGTTACAAGAGCGTCATGGGGTGGTGACCTTAAATACGGATCTCGCGGTGGGTGATGCGCCGGGTACCGTAAAAGTAAGACGCTTACATCTAGGAGTGGCAGGATGAAATTAGCCATTAAACCTATTTTATTATGTGTGCTGCTCTATCTGGTATTTGTGGTTGTTTTAATGCCAGCGAAATGGGCTGTACAGTTTATTCCCAAAAACGCAGGGGTTGAGCCTTCGGGTGTGTCTGGCACTATTTGGCAAGGGCAAGCGCAGCAATTGATGCTGCGCGGTGAGCAAATTGACAAGGTTCAGTGGCAAGTTAAACCGCTGGCATTGTTGACGGGGCAGTTAGCTGCGGATGTGAAATTTGGTCAAGGCAAAGGTATCGCGGGTAAAGGCGAGCTAGCGTATGGCCTCAATGGTGCACAAGCCAAGGACTTTAATCTAACGGTACCGGTACAACGGGTGATGAAGTACTTGCCGTTACCTATGCCTGTGGAAGCCCAAGGCATGTTGGATCTCAACATTAAATCGGTTGCGCAAGGTGACCCTTTTTGCGCCGATTTGGATGGCTTTTTATTTTGGACCGATGCCAGCGTGGCGCTGCCCATGGGTGAGGTTATCTTGGGTGACCCCAGAGTTAAACTCGAATGTGAAAAAGGTGGGCTAGCGGCCATTATCGATCAGCAATCGGATCACCTTGAAATCAGCATGAAAACTTGGCTACCCAATGACAAACATTACCGTGTAGAAGGCGAGATAAAAGGCGGTGAGAAATTGGCTCCAGCCATCAGTCAGGCACTGGATTGGATTGGTCCTCGTCAAGAAAGCGGTGGTTACCGCATTAGCTTATCTAACATCCCTCAGTAATCCTAGGGCCTGTTGATCTTTGGTGGTTGATTTTTGTTCGAGAGGGGACACCCTGTCTAAAAGCGTTTTGAGCAAGGCGAGCAGTGTGTAGCTTAGCATTCTAAGTAAATACTGCTCAACGACGGGTAGAATGCTTACGCCCGAAGGGCTTTAGCCGAATCCGTAGGACAGCGTTTGTTGGTCATTTCTACTGCGTTAGCGCCTTTTTGCGTAGTTGACTATGCTACAAAGTCGCTGGCCACAACGAACGTTTTGTATAAATACCCAACAAATCGCTGCAAAAACCAGTACGAAAGATCAACAGGCCCTATAAACTGGCCTTAATGCGACTAAGGCCAGTTATCCTTTCAAGAAGACCGCGATAGCTGGCCAGCAGAATTGAGCTGATAATGGGCTAAATCTTGAGCCAGCCATAGCTGGCCGTGGTAAAAGCGCTTAGCCTCTTGCTCTAATATGCTAATGGATGAGACACCTTTACCACCAAATCGAGCACTAAAGTGCGTCATTACTAAGTTATCGAGCTTGGCTTGATGGGCAAATTTAGCCAGCTTTGCAGCACTTGTGTGCATCGGTGCGGGGCCAATTTTGTCGCTGATAGCTTGGCTGTAAGTAGCTTCGTGGATCAACACATTGGCGGTGGCAGCTGGCTCAGCCAAACACTCGGGCGTGTCATTATCCCCTGCGACTATAATGCTTCTTGGCTGCTGGGCTAATTGCCAAAAATCACGGCCATTTAATGCTCGCCCATCGGCCAAGGTGACTTGCTCGCCCCGTTGCATCTGTCCCCAAACGGGGCCGCGTTCAATCCCTGCGGCGATTAATTTGTCGGTATCAAGCTGATGGGCGATATCGTGCTCAACGAATTGCCAAGCGTAACAAGGTACACGGTGATTTAACGGCCAAGCGCTGACTTTAAAGCCCGCGGCGAAAACGGGTTGATCGAGTTGCGCAACATCGATAAACGTCACCGGATAACTTAAATAAGTATCGGTGAGCTTTAAGGTTAACGGAATAAACTGGCTTAACTCAGCAGGACCATAAATGGTCAAAGGTTCGGTGCGCCCTGCCATGGAGGCACTAGCTAATAATCCGACTAAGCCAAAGCAATGGTCGCCATGCACATGGGTGATAAACACCGCCCCTAGCTGCGCCAATGAATAAGGGGTGTGTAATAACTGATGTTGAGTACCTTCACCACAATCAATTAAGCACCATTGCTTACTGCGTTTTAGCCGCAGAGCCAGTGCCGTTACGTTACGGGCTTTGGTTGGAGTGCCCGCGCTGGTACCAAGAAAAGTAAATTCCATTATTAGTCTTTGTTTAAGTGCTTACCATTAAGGATATAGCCGTTTTTATCATAGGCATCGGAGCCGGTTGCATCATCATAGTCGGTGACCACCAAAGATTCGCGGTCGACCTGACTGAGCACGATAGTAGGCTCATATTGTTGGCTGAAATAGACGCGGTGTTTGTCTCGCATATAACCACGGCCAAGCAATTCAAAACTGGCCGGATCCGCGCCGGGTATCAGCTGTGAGCGCTCAGCAATGACGTCATACACATGGTTTATATCATAGCCATAGTATTGCTCGTCTGGGTACAAGGTAAAGCTGGCGACATCGGCTTCGGGCAAGATGATGTGATCTTGGTAATAAATGTGCTGATTATCTTTTGCAAGGGCACCAAAGATGACTTTGAAGCTGGATAAATCTGCGTTAGGTACTTTAATGCCATTACAAAAAAGTTGTTCGCCATCGGTTAAATAAACCGCATAACTGTCATCATGAAACAGCGAGACCTGCTGTGGGTTAAGCGCTAATTGCTCGGTGTAACGATAAACATATTGGCTATCAGCCCAGTATTCATCTAAGCCTTGCCCAACAAACAAGGGGTGAAAGCTGGCGCTTTCGGCCCCTTTTAACACCTCACCACGGTAATAGACATGGTGGTTATCTTTTGCGTAGACGGAGTCACGAAAGCTAGGTTGGTGCTCAAGTAAGGTAAACGAGTCGGCATGTGCCATGGTTAAATGTTGACCATTGTAATAAACCTTTTGCTCTACCACGCTGTAGCCTTCATTGGCGATGCCCTTAAGGGTATTAGAGAGTAATGCGCCATAGCTGGCGTAGACTAAAGCGATATTAAGGGGAATACCTATGAGTGCGAGGTATTTGCCCGGAATAACAAAAAGTGACCAGCCGCCGAGGGCGTAAATTAAGCAGATGGCGCTGGGGTAGAGCAAAATAGCTAAGGTAGAGTAAACATTAGCGGCATCATTGCTGGCACCTGGGCCACCAAACATCATCACGCTGGTGATCCAAAATAGTGGCCAGCATAAGATGGCCAGTACGGTGAGTATTTGTATTGCAATCAGCATGGTCATTCCTTTTCCATCATAGACTTGGCCTCAAACACTGGATTTCGCTACTTGGGTTAATTGGTCAAGCCCAGTTAATCCGCTATTTAGGCATAATTTCGCTAAAGTTACTGATGGCTGTGTGGCGGTGAAAATGCTTTTGTGGCAATCCTGAATCAGGTAAATCAATGGCAATAAGGTGTTTGATGCCAAAGGTTTTGGCTGCATCAAGCACGGTTTCATTGTCATCAATAAACAAGGTGCGCTGAGGATCAAACTGCAATCTTTGCTGCACTTGATGCCACAGGGCTTGCTCTTCTTTGGGAACGCCATATTCATGGCTGGAAATACAGCTATCGAAAAATTCAATTAGGTCGGTATGTTCATTTTTCAATCGCAACCCCTCAGGATGGGCGTTGGTAACTAAGTGGCTTTGTTTGTTCGCGAGACGTAGCTGCTGTAAAAAGGCTTTAGCATCTTGGCGCCAGTTGATCTTATCGGCGACTTGGTGCTGTAATTGGTAGATATCTAGCCCTAAGGTTTGCGTCCAATAATCGTAACAGTACCAGTGCATGCTATCTTCGACGGCTTGATACTTTTGCTGCATGATCTGCTTAGCTTGGGCAAAAGGAATGCGTAAGTGATCGGCATAGGCACTGGGTACGACATGATTCCATAATTGGTTGTCATAATGTAAATCCAACAAGGTGCCGTCCATATCGAGTAACACTGTGTCTATCTCTTGCCAGTTGATCATGGTGTTCCTTATAAATATCTGATATACACGGGTAGTGTAACTTTTCTTATTGCAACAGGCGAGAAGATGGCTAAATCGGTAAAAAAACCTAAGATTATCAATGCAGAGATAGTAGCGCAAAGTCGGTTTTTTAAAATTGAAGCGCTGGATCTTTGCTTTAGTAATGGCCAGCAGCGTCGTTATGAGCGAATGAAAAGCAGTGGTCATGGTGCTGTGATGGTGGTGCCCATTCATCAAGAGCACCTGATATTGGTACGCGAGTATGCCGCAGGAACCGATAGCTATGAGCTGGGTTTTCCCAAAGGCTTAATCGATCCCGGTGAGCAAGCCGAAGTGGCTGCTAATCGTGAGTTAATGGAAGAAGCAGGCTTTGGCGCGCATCAGTTTACGCCATTAAAGTCGCTGCAACTGGCGCCTGCATATTTTGCCAATGCGATGCAGGTTTTTGTGGCACAAGATTTATTCCCGCAATCTTTAGAGGGGGATGAGCCTGAGCCAATGGAAGTTGTGCATTGGCCCATAGCGCAAGCAATGAATTTGCTTAACGAACCCGATTTTAATGAAGCGCGCAGTGTTTGCGCTTTACTACTTGCGCTGCAGTGGCTAGACGCAGCGACACAGGAGTGATTATGCAACCTATAGACTATTTAGCTTCTGCTTGTGATTTTGCCCGCCAAGCGGGTGCGATTATTAAACAAATATATGATTCAAAGGACTACTCTGAAAAAACCAAAGGGGATGATACCCCAGTAACCAGCGCCGATATTGCCGCGCATCAGTTTTTGGTTAAGGCCTTTCATGATTTAACCCCTGATATCCCGATGCTCTCGGAAGAAGCCGCCGACATTCCGTTGGCGCGCCGAGCTAATTGGTCAACCTATTGGTTAGTTGATCCCCTTGATGGCACACAAGAATTTATCTCGCGTAGCGGTGACTTTGCGACCATCATTGCTTTGGTGCATGAGCACAAACCTGTGCTTGGCGTGATTTACGCGCCGATTGCGGATGTTTGTTACTATGCTGTATCTGGTCATGGCGCTTATAAGCAAGTTGGCGATCAAACGCCGGTTGCTATTTCCAGCATGCAATATGATGTGGATACCAAGCAGCTCAATGTGGCAGTGAGCAAGGTGCAATCCTTATCTAAAATTACCGATTTACTGGCTCCTGATTATAACTACAACATGATCCCATTAGGCTCAAGTTCCCTGAAAAGCTGTTTAGTCGCCGAAGGCAGTGCCGATTGTTATGTGCGTGTTGGCCCAACGGGCGAATGGGACACAGCCGGGGCGCAGTGCATAGTGGAAGAAGCGGGTGGCAAAATTCAAAGCCTGAAATTGGAAGCGCTGAGTTATAACGAGCGTGAAAGCCTAGAAAATCCGAATTTTATTGTGGTGGGTGATAATCAATTACCTTGGCATCAGATTATTCGCTAATCGAATGCCAAGGTATTGCCCTTATGGCGAAGGCTAACCCGTTTGGGTAAGTTACGCGCTGTAAGGGTCTTCTGCGACTAAATAGGCGAGCATTTCTGCTTTGTGCTCTGAATCTTTTAACCAAGCCTTCACTTGCTGTAATTGCGCATAATCTTGCTCGCCAAAACGATTTTCATATTGCGCTTTAAGCACATCGGCGGTTTTTTCTAAACGAATGTTACGTTGCCACGGGTCGGTAAAAATCTTGTTAAGTTGATTGCTTAAACCTGACTTAACCAGTAGCTCCCATTCACCCTTATCTAGCCATATACCGTTAACCGCCACACTTAAATCAACCTTATGTTGATGCTGGCTAGACATGCGATATTTACGCATTAAACGTCCAGTAATAGGACAAATCATCGCCTTAGTGGTTTCACTTGGCTCGATATCTTCAATATCGGTTTCTTGCAATGGGGCAGGGTTAACCTCTTTCCATCTTAAGTAGTCAGCCAGATAAAAGAAATGACCGCCACAATGGTCACATGTTAATGAAGGCAATAATTGCGCTAGGTTGCCTTGTTGTAATTCACCGTTTTCACAGCTGGTACATTGCATGAACACTCTACTCCTTGATGATGAAGCAGACATTATATAGCGCACAGGGTGACTGAAAAGTGGTAAATAAAAAAAAGGTGAACTAGGGCCTTTTCGCGTAGTTGACTATGCTACAAAGTCGCTGGCCACAACGAACGTTTTGTATAAATACCCAACAAATCGCTGCAAAAACCAGCACAAAAGATCAACAGGCCCTGACACTTCACCTTTATCAAATCACGCGGTGTAGGCTCTAAACACTAAGAAACCGACAAGTAAAGGACACACGTATTTCACGTAAACAGGCCAGATCTTCCAAAATAGGCTCTGCTCTATGTCTTCATCACCTTGTTTTATTTCGGCTAGTACCTTATTGCGCTGCCAGACCCAGCCGGCAAATAAACAGACCATTAAGCTGATCAAGGGCTGCGCATACTGAGTTGAAATAGTAATGACTAAGCCAAATAAGCTGGCAAAGTTAAACACTATGATGCAGCTAAGGGCGACACAGGTAATGCCGACCAGCCACACTACTTTGTTGCGATCTAAGCGGGTCACTTCACAAACAAAGGCAACCGGTGTCTCCAGCATCGCGATGGAAGAGGTTAAGGCGGCAATCACCAGCAAAAAGAAAAAGCCAAAACTGACCACGTACTTGGCTGAGCCCATGGTTTCAAATAAGGCAGGAAGCACGGTAAAGACTAAGTTATCCCCATCAACTAATTGGCCATGTTCATTAAATATTTCAACCCCTTGTGCCATGGCCACATACATGGCTGGCACAATCAATAAGCCCGCTAAGAACGCCACGCCGGTGTCAACCAAGGTCACTTGGGCGGCAAGCTTAGGCACACTGTCTTGCTTATTTAAGTAAGAGCCATAAACCATCATGGCGCCTGAGCCCAGTGATAATGAAAAGAAGGTTTGACCTAAGGCATTAGCAAGTAAATCCGGGTTTAATAAATGGCTAAAATCGGGGATTAAATAGGCCTTTAATCCGGCCATCGCGCCCTCTTGGGTCATCATGTATAAGGCACTGACAATTAACAATAAAAACAGCAAAGGCATTAACCGAGTCGCCCACTTTTCAATGCCGTCTTTAATGCCTTTTTTCACCACTAAAATAGTCAGTAAACCAAAGGCGAGGGTAAAGACCAGATTTCGCGATAAGGAGAAATCCGTTAGCCAGCGACTTTGCTCAGACAAGTCCGCCAATGAAAATACCGGCGCTAAGGTAAAGCTGATAAACCAGCCGGAAATAATACTGTAAAAAGTAAATATTAAGGTCACCACCAGAATTGAGCCTATGCCCGCAATGGCTCCCAGATGATGGGTAAATGGCGAGTTGGCGACACTTTGCATGGATTTCATCGGGTTGGCTTGACCTGCACGGCCAATCAGTAATTCGGCCACTAACATGGGATAGCCCAAAATAAAGATCAGTGCCAAATAAACCAATAAGAAGGCGCCGCCGCCATTACTGGCCGCTTGAGTGGGAAACCCCCAAATATTGCCAACCCCGACCGCGCAACCTGCTGCGGCTAAAACAAACCCTAGCCTAGAGCTAAATTGTCCTCGTGAATGTGCCATTTGTATCCTGTCTGTTGTGTGTATGTGGCTTGCCAAGAATCAACGGCGGCCGGTAGAAATTAAACCCGCATAGTGGGATTTAGATAAATCATTGTCAAATGTATATGCTGCATTTTTGAATAAAATAAGTTTTGTTTGTTGGTTAATTTGTCTTTTTAGGATTGTTGTTCTGAATTTTGATGCTCACTTACTTGAATGTGAAAAGCGGTAGTCCATCCAGTATGACTTAACTGGCGCTTGCTTGCGCCAGACATGGGCCTAATCATATTCATACGGCATTCACTAGGAGGCTCCATTAACCGGAATTGAGGTTAAATTCTATTCATGCGCTGACTCTGGCTGTATGGGCCGCCCTAGGACGCAATATTAAAAAGCCGGCCGGGACAAAGAAGAAAGAAATCAAGGTCGTTAATGCGGTGCCTCCAGCGATGGCGATGGCAAAGGGGGGCCAAAATCCGCCTCCTGCTATGATCAAGGGTAAAAAACCGCCCACGGTAGTAATTGTGGTTGAGCTGATATGGCGGGTACAGCTCATGACACAGTTGAGAGCCGCTGTTTTGTTACCTTGCATGGCCTCGGGGTCGGATTTTAGTTCGGCCAAAATGACGATAGCCGCATTGATAGCTAAACCAATCAGGCCAAGGAGACCAATGATCACGGTAAAACCAAACGGGTAGTTACCTAAGTACACACTTAATAGGCCAAGTCCGGCGGCTTGCAGTGCGGTGAGCATGATCAATAAACTCAAGCGAAACGAGTTAAATGACAAGACGATAACGGTAATTAGCAAGGTAATGACCAGACCAAGGCTGGCCAATAAGTTACCCACAGCGTCATCGCGTTTAGCCGCTTCACCACCAAATTCCAACCGATAGCCAGCTGGTAAGTTAATGCTCTGCTCGTTAAGGCGCTGCTTCAATTGATTGAGTACCGTTGCGGGTAGCACGCCTTGGGTTAAATATGCTTCAACAACATTGACGCGCTGGCCGTCGCGCCGTGGGATAGCGCCGCGACTGGGTTGCAGCTCTAGCTCAGCAAGGGCTGACAGCGGAATAATGCCTTGTTGCGCCGAGGTAACATTGACGGCATTTAAATCGGCTAACTCGCGTCGGCTATCGGCGGCCAATTGAATTCGGATCGGAATGGACTCGGTAGATTCAATCACCTTACTGCCCACCATACCTTGGGTATTGCCTTCCAGTTGCTCGGCCACTTGGGTTAACCCTAAACCCATGACGCGACTGGCTTCCTCATTAACCTTGAGCCAAACCTTAGGCGTGCCTGCGAGTAAGGTGGCTCGGGTATGTAACACATCGGGTAAAGTGTAAAGTACCGACCTTACCTCATCACCCAAGTGTTTTAAGGTGTCTAAATTGGGGCCATACAGCCGAACTTCGATAGGGGCATTAAACGGCGGCCCTTGCTCTAACTGGCGAACTAATATTTGTGCCTCTGGAATGGCCTGATCTAACTTAGCTTGTAGCTCATTGATTAACCGATTAGCCACCGTGAAGTGAGCGGTTTTTATCATGGCCTGTGCATAGTTTTGCGCCCCTTGTTGGCGCAATAAAAGATTGTAGTAAAAAGTCGGGGCATTGTTGCCTATAAACCAGCTAACGTCTTCGATACCATCATATTGCTTTAGGATTTCATCTATTTGCTGGGTGACGGCTCGGGTTCGCTCAATGCTGGCTTGGGGAGCTAAAAATAGCTCGATATGAAACATATCACGATCCGATGGTGGGAAGAATTGCTCGGTCAGTTGTCCCGCACCGTAAAAACCGGCCGCAGGCACTAAAAACACCAAGGAGACACTCAGCTTGGGATAGCTTAATGAGAGCCCGAGTAGTTTTTTAAACCCATTTGCCAGCCAAGGTAAATGAATGCCGTTTTGATACCAGCCGTGGTTGGCTTCTCGTTGGCGTATGAAGCGCCCCGCGATACTGGCTAAAATGGTATGTGAGATAAGATACGATCCGATTAAGGAAAAAATCACACTTAAGGCGATACCACCAACAAACTCACCCGCTGGACCCGGCATTAATATAATGGGCATAAATGCCAAAACAGTGGTGAGGGTAGAGCCTAATAAGGGCAACCAAAGGTGGCGTATAGAGCGCTGCACCGCATATAAGGGAGACATGCCTTGATGACGTTTTTGACCGATGGAATCCACCATAACAATGGCGTTATCCACCATGATCCCTAAGGCCACAACTAAGCCAGTCACCGACATCTGATGGATGGGTAAGCCAAAATATTTCATGCAGCTTAGTGTAAATAGCACGGTGACGGGTAAGGACAGGGCAACGATCAAAGCCGAACGCCAACCTAAGGTAAGCAGCAATACTAAGGTAATAATGGCAAAACCAAACAGCACATTATCCATTAACTCCATTAAGCGAGTTTGGGTGTAGCCGTTCTGATCGAAAATAATGGCGCTCGTAATATTGGTTGGTAGCGCTTGATTAAAAGCGTCAAGGGTCTTATCCACTGCCGTTGACCAAGAGTCGATGCGAAGATCTGGCAGCATCCGCGCCGATATCACCACCCCTTGTTGGCCATTAATAATCGCAATACTGGACTCAGGAGTGCGGATACTGCGCTTTACCTCGGCAAGATCGCCAAGGCGATAGATAAAGCCTTTACTGTCGCTCAATAGCGGTATTTGTCTGATGCGCTCTAGGGAATCTAGCTCACCCCGCAACTCTAATTGCATTACATTGTCTTGGTTACTTAATTCACCGGCTGCAACCTTGGCATCGGCATTGTTGATCAAATGGGCAATATGGGCACTGGTGAGTTTTAGAGCCGAAGCTGTATCTAGGTCTAGCTCGACCAGTATTTCTTCTTCCGGAGCCCCTTGCACCTCGACAAAATCGGTACCGGCAATCAAACGTAAGCGGTTTTGTAATTCGCTGGCATAGCGACCTAAGATGGCGATATCAGCAGGGGAATCATGATCCCAAGTCAGAGCGATAATGCGGGTAAAAGCATAGCCTCTGTCGTCATCTAAATGAGGAGGTAAGCTGCCTTGAGGCATTTCAGGGGCAATGTCACTTAATAAATCGCGAATGCGAGACCAAACCGGAATGCCTTCGGTGATTTCATCTTTAAGCTCAACTTGGACCACCGAAATACCCGGACGAGAAGTCGATGTCAGCACTTTTATTTCCGGCAATTTGCGGATTTTACTTTCAATTTTTTCGCTGATCAGGGCTTCCACCCGCTCGGCTGAGGCGCCAGGAAACTGAGTAACAACGGTTGCAAAACGGTTATTGATGCGCGGGTCTTCCATGCGCGGTAAGGTATGTAGCGCGCCAAGGCCAGATACGATGAGTACCGCGAGTGCCAACACCAATAATCGCGTGTTATTGACCAAGACTTTAATCATGGCTTGGGCTCCATTGACTTGCTTTTGTGGTCACCCGCTGACCCGGTACAAACTTATGCAATCCTGTGGCAATGATGCGCTCTTGGTCATGCACCGCACCATAAATATAAGCGGCTTCTCGACTGGCGTGAGCAACGCGAACATCGCGTCGTTCAATTTGCCAGCTTTGGTCATCCTGCTGCACTAGAGCAAACACATTCCAGGTGCCTCGTAAGCCATCGGTTAATGCGCTTAGCGGCACCCAAAAGCCGCTTTGCTGCTGTTGCTCAACCAAATTAAGATAGGCTAACTGACCGGGTATAAAACTAAAATTATCAGCGATGGCAAATCTCAATTGCACGGTTCGAGTTGCGGGATCAACCGAGGCGCCCTTGGTGATTAAACTAACTGGAACCGTTTGTCCCGCGATAGTGGCCTTGGTGTGTTGGTTTAGGTTGTGATCGAGTTTGTCCAATAAGCGAACTGGCAAACCAATGCGGACTTCTTGATCGGACAATTGCAGTAATTCAAACACCGGACTGCCCGCACTCACCACCTGGCCTTGAGAGACTAAGCGTTGGCCAACCTGAGCGTCAAAGGGAGCTAATAGTTGCGATTTTTCGATGCGGGTTTGATTGGCGGCAAGCGAGGCGTTAATGCGCGCCTTGCTGGCAAACAGGGACTTTTGTCTCGCCTTTAGTTCATCCACGCTTTGATCTGAGGTATAGCCCTTTTTTTGCAATGAATTTAATCGGTTAAGATTTGCCTTAACCAATACAATATCAGCGTCAGTCTGAGCTAATTGAGCGTAAAGCTCGTCGCGTTCAATGAGCAATAACTCGGTATCTAAGGTGGCCAGCACGCTGCCTTGTTTAACTGTCTCACCGGTATTAACTGCCAAGTGGGCGACCTTTCCGGCTAATTCAAAACCGATATTGGCATTTTGCTTAGCAAATACACTGCCGACAAATTGCCTTGCTATGGTAAAACCAGATTGCTGTGTTAATACAATACTTTCGGTATGATGCTCGGGAACTGGTTCGGCGTAAAGGTAATGGCCAGTCATTAAGTACAAGCCAATTAATAGGCTAGCGTAGCGAAGAAAATAAAGTTTGCCCATGCGTGATCCCGTTTTAATCTGGACTGTTTGGTCTATTTTATTTTGAATTAGACTTAATGGTCTAGTATTTATTTGTTGAATAATGAGTAACAAACATATTTTTTAGTGTGGTTATGATGAGTAAGAATAGAACAAAAAGTGAAGACAAGCGGCGCTTGATCTTGAAAGCCGCCGTGCGTTTATTTGTTGAGCATGGCTTCACTCAAGTCACCATGGCCAAGATAGCCGAACAAGCGGGAGTGGCTAAACAGACGGTTTATAGTCACTTTGGCAGCAAAGAAGATTTGTTTGCCGCGGCGGTGGAGTATAAATGTGCCAGCTTAGGCTTAGGTGAAAAGCTATTACAAGATGGCAGCGATGTTGAGGCGAGCTTGCTTACTTTTGCAAAGCATTTTGGCGCATTTATCATCGAGGTTGAAACCGTCAACACCCATACCTTGTGCGCTTTTGAAGCCAAGCATGTGCCTAAGCTCGCAGAGATCTTTTTTCGCTTCGGCCCAGAAACGGTGATCACCGCGTTGACGCAATACTTTACTTATCAAGACCAGCAAGGGAAGCTTAAAGTGAGTCAGCCGCGTTGGGCTGCGAGCCAATTTTTAGGCATGGTGATGGGAGAGGCAAGGTTAAGAGCCGAGCTAAATCAATTGGATGAAACTACTCTCGCAGAGCGAGAGCAGTATTTAGCCAGTTGCGTTGCGCTGTTTTTAAACTATTACCGCGCTTAGTTTGATTAAAACAAACGGTTTAAACCATTGAGCGCAGCTACCCGATACGCTTCGGCCATGGTCGGGTAGTTAAAGGTCGTGTGAACAAAATACTCTATGGTATTGCCGCCGTTTTTTTGCTCCATAATGGCTTGGCCGATATGGATGATTTCCGAAGCGCGCTCGCCAAAACAGTGAATACCAAGAATTTCTTTGGTTTCACGGTGGAACAAGATTTTTAAACTGCCCACATCTGAGCCCAAAATTTGCGAACGTGCCAAGTGTTTAAACTGAGCACGTCCCACTTCATAAGGCACCTTTTGTGCGGTGAGCTCTTGTTCGGTTTTACCGACCGAGCTAATTTCTGGAATGGTGTAAATACCCGTTGGAATATCTAAGGTTAAGTTTTTACGCGCCTTGCCACTGACAATGGCTGAGGCGGCAATTCGACCTTGATCGTAAGCCGCGCTGGCTAGGCTAGGGTAACCAATGACATCGCCCACGGCGTAAATGTTCTCCACCTCGGTTTGATAGTTTTCATTTACTTTTAGCTGGCCTCGACCATCTGGAGTCAGCCCGACCGATTCAAGGTTTAACTTATCGGTATTACCGGTACGACCATTGGCAAACAATAAACAATTTGCCTTCATCTTTTTACCCGACTGCATGTGCATCACAATGCCATCAGGGTGAGTTTCAACGCTTTTATACTGCTCGTCATGGCGAATGATAATGCCAGAATTTCTAAAGTGATAAGATAGCGAATCGGACATTTCGGCATCTAAGAATGACAACAAGCGCTCACGGTTGTTAATCAAATCCGTTTTAATGTCCAGTCCTCTAAAGATTGAGGCGTACTCGGAGCCAATCACACCTGCGCCGTAAATTATGATGCTCGAAGGGTGATAATCCAATGAAAGTATGGTGTCGCTATCGTAAACATGGGGATGCGAGAAGTCGATATCCGCGGGGCGATAAGGCCGCGAGCCGGTCGCGATGATGATAGTTTCCGCGCTTAAATAATCGAGAGAGCCATCATTTTTACGCACTTGCAGGGTATTTTTATCAACAAAGGAGGCTTCACCAAAAAATAGATCACAGTTGTTGCGATCATAAAATCCTTTGCGCATGTGCACTTGTTTACGGATCACCGATTGCGCATGGCTTAAAATCTCTGCAAACGTGAGGTGCTTGCGTGGCTGGTCTTCACCAAAAATAGGGTTTGAGTTGAATTCTATCAGTCTGCTTACCGAATGACGCAGGGCTTTTGATGGGATGGTTCCCCAATGAGTACAGCCGCCGCCGACCGAGTGGGCTTTTTCTATGATGGCGACTTTTTTTCCTCGTTTGGCGAGTTTCATCGCTGCCCCTTCACCACCTGGGCCGGTACCTATCACGATGGCATCATAATGCGCCGCTATTTTAAATGGCGTTGCTGTATTGGGTTTTTTACTCACGGGATGTCCTTTTATTTATTATGCTGCACATTTGGCTGTGTCGAGTAGGTGAAAGAAACGATTTGGCATTCGCCAAGGCAATCCTTCTAAGGCAGGAGAAGGAAAAAGCGCAACCCTCGACAGCTTGGCCAAAATAGCAAATTTCACGCTTGAATACTGATTGTTATCGCTATTTTGAGATCAGTTTAACAAGCTGTTGCAGTTAAGTTAATTGGCCTAAGGTCGAAGTGAGCCCAATTTGGGCTTAACTGGTTTGATTTTAGCTGATTGCCACTACTGGGTTAGTGACGAGACGAGAGGTTTTGTTAATTTTAGTGAGTTTGTGGTGAGATCAAAAACTAAACTCACGAATGGTTTAAGCTAATCAAGCGTCAAGTGCTTAAACGTAAAATAATGCGAATTTCACAGGACAGGGTAAGGGATCCGGTTTATTCTCTATAGGGATGTTTTGGTTAAGACGCCTTGGTTTGGTGCTCTATTTCGCCATCAACTTATGTTCCATTTTTCAGGATACTGCCTTATGACTAATACTATTGAACGTAAACCGCTGTTACTCGCCTTTCTAACTGGCTTATGTGGTAATGCATCGCTGGCTGTGCTGACTTCAGCGCATGTTTCCTTTTCAATCTTTCCTATTATTGCTTTCGCTTTTGCTATTTCAGCACTTTGGCAAGCTTATGTGGCTGGGCCTATGTCTGGAGAAACACCGCGCTGTGCCTTAGCCATGTTTTTTATTGGGGCTCTGGGCTATTCCTCGTTTTTACGCGCTGAATTTCCCGATATTGGCCACAATTTAGTTCAAATATTCTTGTGTCTAGGTTTGGCATTTTATGTTGCTGTGAAGATGGGCTTTGGCCAAAATGCCAAGGCCGATAACAGCACAGAGATCAGCCCACAAAGCTAGAGCCTGCTGACGGATCATTAAGCTCCTGCGGGAGCTTTTTTTGTTGATATGAAAAGTGCAGAGATCGGGTTATCCTGTCTTTTCGTAAACCTTGTCTTTGGATATCACACGAGATACAACCCTATGAAAGCACTTGTCGTCATCGCTCACGGAAGCCGTAATCCTTTAGCCAATGAAGAGCTACAAAAAATGGTCGGCTTGCTGAGCGAACAGCCTGAAAATGCTCACTTTGATTGTTTTAAAGCGGGCTTTTTAGAGCTGGCAACTCCGACCATTAGCACCTGCTTGGATGAGCTGATCGCCCAAGGTGTCAATGAAATGGTGATTTTGCCTTATTTCTTAAATTCAGGCGTGCACGTTAAAAAAGATATTCCAAGCGCCATAGATGCCTACCGCCAGCAATACCCTGAATTGCAATTTAAATTGCTGCCGCACTTTGGCGCTGCCGAAGAGATCTTGGATTTAATTACCGCTTTGGTCGCTAAGCCGCCACAAGATTAAGTCTTGCTAGTCACGGAGCCTTTTGCAGATGCAGCCTAAGTTAATTCCACTCCTGCCGGATCTGGCTTCGTTTATCTATGTGGTCGAAGAAGGCAGCTTTACCGCCGCTGCCCATAAATTGGGGGTGACGCCATCAGCGCTAAGCAAATTAGTGACCCGCTTAGAAGCCGCCTTAGCGGTTAAGCTGTTTCAACGCACCACCCGCACCCTGATAATTACCCCTGCAGGTCAGCGTGTCTATGAGCAAAGCTTAGTGATGGTGAATGCCGCGCAGCAAGCCGTGGATGGTTCCATGCTCGAGCATACCGAGCCCTCGGGCTCATTAACCGTGGCCGCGCCCGAAGCCTTTCTAAACTCGGTGTTACAGCCGTTGGTGTTACCGTTTTTACAGCAATATCCGCAAATTCAATTGAAATTGCGCGCGGCCGATGGCGCCATTGATGTGTTTAAACATAACATTGACGTGGCATTTCGACTCACGGATAAACCCGATGAAAACCTAGTGTTAAGGGAAATTTGCAAAACCAATTTGGTGCTCTGCGCCAGCCCGCAATACCTTGCCGAGCGAGGCTATCCAACCCATCCCACCGAGCTGGTGGAGCATGATTGTTTATACCTAGCGGAAACCGACCGCGACAACCTATGGGAGTTTCTCAAGGGTGATGATTTTCATCGCGTCGCCGTAACAGGGCGCTACGCCGTTAACCATGCACAAATGCGCTTAAACGCGGTGCACCAGCATTTAGGCATTGGCATTTTTCACGACTTTGTGGTGCGCGATGCCCTCGCGCAAGGCTCCGCAATTAAGGTATTAGGCGACTGGACCCTGCGCAGTAACTACCACGGTGCCATTGCCATGCAATACCCACAAACCAAATACATGCCAATGCGCCTTAGGGTGTTTATTGACTTTGTATTAGCGCATTTAGCGGTTAAGGCATAAGCCCAAAGAACTAGTCGGAGCAGAAGTTATTTTGCGATAAAGCCATCTTCCATGACTGGAGCGGCTAGGAATGATAGAGGCTCCAAGACTTATGGAGCCCTGAGATTGACACCTAATAACCGTTAGCGCCAATCAAGGATAACCTTGCCCGAAGCCCCGCTACGCATGGTGTCGAAGCCTTTTTGGAACTCATCCACCTTGAAGTGATGGGTGATGATTGGGGTCAGATCTAAGCCTGATTGGATCAATGATGCCATCTTGTACCAAGTTTCAAACATCTTACGGCCAATGTTTTAATTTTCAATTATTTCAGATGGTTAAGTGTTGTGTTGTTCTTTGTGGGGCTAAATTGGGGCGTCTTGAATATAACAAGAATAATCACATTCTCTATATTTTCTGAGTTTTTATGTTGCAAAAGTGCAACGTCAGATCTGCAGAAGTAGCCAAATTCTGTGTAATATAAGATATAGATGTAAAATAGCAAGTGTTGACTATCTTCCTCTAAAGTGAGTGTTAAACGATGTTATGGCACAACACTGAAACTCTGTAGCGATATCTTTGTGAGATGACAAGCTAATCTATGATTTCTGTAATCATGCTCGCTTTCTGCTGTTCATCGGCCTGCAGGGCTAATTGAGTAAAGTTGCTTAAAAATAGTGCGTGTTCTCACATCTGTAAGGATGTTAAGAGCATCTGAGTAAGCTTTAAGGCTCGTGATAGCAATGTTGTAGAAAAAGTGCGGAATTTCAGCTGCTTTTTGTGAGTGCAAGACAATTGATTTTGTAGCTTTTTGTGTATGATGTCAATTCTAGGTATCGTGTTGTCATCTTTTTTGTGAAAACTAAATAGGAGCATCTAGAGAGGTCTCTTGTTTGTTTGGTATCGGTTATTGATAAAGGGAGTTAAAATGACAAAAAATCTAGTTATAGAAGATCATGTTGTACCTCAGTTATTTACAACTGCTATTGAGGCTTATGAGTTCGAACATAAGGCTCATAAAAATGGTAAAGCATATAAAAACTTAGAAACATTTGGGCTTTTATGGGGATACTCAATTCCTCAAAAAGGAGAGTTACCAGCACGCGTAGTTGCTACTATGGCGACAGTTGAAACATCTGCCTTAAGGCATCAAGATTGGGTTAGACCAGATTTAAACTCGATAACTACAAAAAAACAGTTTTTTGAAAAGTATTGGCCAAATATTGAATTAGTGGGGACATTTCATTCACACCCATATGAAAGTTTGAGTATAGTTAATGAAATTAAAGGTTGGAGAGCTTCGGAAGGTGATAAACAATTTTGGCCTTGGTTTCATAAGTTCGTGTCACCTGAACAACCATTACTTGCTCATTTAATTGTTACTATTTCTAAGCTTGAAAAAAAGGGGTGGGCATATCCTGATCGCCTAAAAGGAAAAGATGAATATAAAGGGTATGTTCTTTCTGCAGAAGATAGAAAATTATGGTTGCGCTCATATTCAACCGAAGCATATTTATCTGATGATGATAGATTAATTTTTGAATTTTCAGATGATTTACAACTAGAGATACCGGCTCTTCAAAATAGGTTTTGGTAACAGTGCTTAGCAGATAAAGTTGCAGTAGCGAAGCCGATATTCTCTTCAGGTGTTGAATAAGTGCTGTATTTAGCTTCAACAGTTCTTAGTCCCTGAGTAATGAACGGCTTTTCTTGTTCGCTTGGTAATGTAAATCTTGATGAATAACCAGCTCGAGTCGGAGGAGTTATGGATTTTATAGCTGCCAAATAACAAGTCTATGGTTTTAACTACCGGACAAATTGTGGAGCTTATGTCATTCTTTGTACTCATGTAAGCTAAGTATTAAACTTAAACTCTCTTAGTGATGAAACTATGAGCATTGAGTGGTTACGCTAACTGCTTAATAGACAAAAATGAAGAATTAGTTTTTTCTTAAGACTTGGAACAAATGCTAGAAGATGAACTTTCAATTATTTAAGGAACTAGTCAGACAGGTAAATATTGGAAAACAACTCCCTGACGCCGTTTATCTGCACAGGGACGCAATTAACGCACTTCCTTCTGAACTGCAAGAGTTTATTCCAGCTGTTGCACGAGCGCTTAAACTACCAGATGGAGAATGGAATCTCATCAAGCTGTTTAAGACTGAGTTTCGTATATCATTGCTCCATTATCCAGATTTTTATGTTGAATCCTATCCAACACTGCAGCAGAGTCTAAACGTAGATTTAAGTAGACTAAGCCATAAAGTGACTAGCTATCACTCTTCAGAAAACCCTCCGATTTTACATAGAAAAGAAACAATGATTTTGCCGGATAGTGAGTATCTGGAGCACTTTACCGCGTTGACAGAAGAAGGAGAGAGAGCTGGTTTATATGAAAATACCCGCATCATTGGATTTAAACGTTCATGGTTGAATTTGATTCAGAAAAAGGGGTATAAGCTAGTTGAAGGGCGGTTGATAAAAACTGAGGGCCATGTATCGAGTTTCGCTGATGAAGAGCCAGGGATCGATCGCTACAAAACAGCAATTGTTCGTCATGAGCTATCAGGCCCAATGAAGACATTAGCTAAGCAGGGTTACCTAGATGGACGGTTTTCTATTTTCGATTACGGATGTGGCCGAGGGGATGACCTTAGAGAGCTGGAAGCGCATGGTATCGATGTGCTGGGCTGGGACCCTGTTTTCTCGCCTGATAATGATAAAGTCAATTCAGACGTTGTGAACTTGGGGTTTGTCCTAAATGTTATCGAAGACCAAGATGAACGCCTTGAAGCACTATTGAGCGCTTGGGAGCTCGCAAACAAAGTACTGGTCGTCTCTGTTATGCTGGCTAATGATTCGTATATCGCGCAATTCCAGCCCTATAAAGACGGGGTGATTACGTCGAGAAACACATTCCAAAAATACTACGCACAATCAGAATTCAAAGGGTACCTAGAACGTTCTTTGCAAGAGGATGCTATTGCTGTCGCACCGGGCATCTTTTACATATTCAAAGATAAACTAGAAGAACAACGTTACCTCCAAAGTAAGTACCAACGGCACCATACTTGGCAACAACTGACATCGCCTCAACCTATAGAGAGTAAAGATAAATCCAAATTGGTCATCAGCCAAAATAGCACTCTTTTTGATGATTTTTGGAACGTATGCCTAGAACTTGGCCGGGTACCGGCGAATGACGAATTTAGCCGTTCTGAAGAAGTGAGAAGCTTGATTGGTTCTCATAAAAAAGTGTTTGGTTTACTTCAGGAAATGTTTGATACCCAGGAATTTGCTAATGCAGAGAAATCTCGAAAAGAGGACCTACTTGTCTATTTCTCTATGGGGTTATTTGACAAACGGAAACCCTACACACAACAGCCTGAAAGCTTAAAGCGCGATATTAAAGCCTTGTTCGATGATTATCGTACGGCCATTAATCTCGCGACCGAGTTGCTATTTGCGATCGCAGATACGGAGCTCATTGGAGAGCAGTGTGTCAAAGCTCATCAGCAATTACCGGCGAGCATCCTCAATGAAGGACATTCTCTCATTTTTCACAAGAGCTATATAGAAAAGTTACCGCTTCTTTTACGCGTTTATGTTGGCGCAGCATTGCAGATGTACGGTGAGCTCGATGACGCCATTGACTTGATCAAAATACATATCAACTCTGGAAAGCTTACCTTGACTCAATACGATGATTTCGAAAAATCAGTCCCGTATTTAGTCGAAAGAACGAAGATAAAGATGGCAGATCAAGATATCGATTTTTTTGATTATGTTGATAAAGGACGATGCCCCCCCTTACTCAATAAACATTTGTTGCTTGATAAACAGAGTGAGCAGTATGACAAGCAAAAGCGCTTTGATCTTCGGCTATCAAAGCTCTTAGGGACAACGGCAACCGACGAAGTAATTTTACATCGGCAAATGTTTGAAGAGCGATTGCTTCAAGCTGGAAAAACCGTTTCTGGTTTTCGGATTAACTCTCGCTGAGTTGGTATGGCGGGAGGCTAATTCGATAAGTGCGTCGTGCAATTTCTTCGGACATGCCAATCGCTGTCAGGACATGTGAAGCCACATTTGAGAGCGCATTGCACGCAGAACCTTGGGAAATTAGCCAAGGGTGCTCGCTCGTAAAGCGCTTCACTTCTTCATCAGAATGGAATGTCACACTCCACGTCGACGGCACTACGAATGCTCCGCCGTTCCTTGTAAAATCAAACTGAGCAATGACTTCAAGAAATTGCTTTTCGATGGGAGCTGATTTTGTTGGATACGATTCAACTGCCGCAGCGAGCCCTATAATCAATGGGGTAGGGGAGGTGCCGCCTCGCAGCCCTGCTTCTTGGCCGCCGCCGTGGATCAGTGGGACAAGTTCAGAGTCTCTGGCGTCCCGTACGTAAAGTGCGCCTATGCCTTTCGGACCATAGATTTTGTGACCTGATAACGAGAGCATGTCGATATCCATATCGTCTACGTCGATATTACACTTGCAAAAGCTCTGCGCAGCGTCAGTGTGAAAGGGGATATTGTGCTCAAAAGCTATCGCACCAAAATCTTGTATAGATTGAATTGTCCCGAGTTCATTGTTGACATGATGGATGGAAATTAAAATGGTGTTACTTCGTATCTCTGCGGCAAGAGATGAAGGCGAGATGCGCCCATCCCGGTCGGGTGCAAGGTAAGTCACTTCGAAGCCGATTGACTCGAGAAATGCACAAGTATTAAGAATACACTTGTGCTCAATTTCTGAAGTAATTATGTGGCCTTTTCTATCTAGATGTTTGAAAGCAATGCCTTTTAGAGCCAGGTTGTTCGCTTCGCTAGCCCCGCTCGTAAATATAATCTCGCTCGGTAGCGCTCCTATCTTCTCAGCAATACACTCTCTTGCTTGTTGGATTGCCTGAGCGCTGAGCCGCCCGGCTTGGTGAGTCGATGACGGGTTCGCAAACTTGTCACTCTCCCAAGGCTTCATCGCATCTTGAACGTGCTGCGAGACAGGCGTAGAAGCTGCATAATCGAAATAATTATTCATTTTCAACTAAGTATTCTAATGTTTGCTTAAATAATATATTGGATACTAATGATTCTCCTATATTGTTCATTATCCAGCTATCAATGTGCTTTAAACCGCTATTGCAATATCCTTCAAAGATGCCAATCGCATCCTTTAAATTTTCATCTTTAAGCATATCCAGAGAAGGTTCTTTAGCAAGTGCTATAAGGTATATATAAGCATCATGCCCGGTGGTAGCATAAGTCTCCAACAAAATTGGTGTGGTTTTTGCCTTTGACTCAATCGGACAATAGTCGTCAAACTGATATCCTACTAGCGCAGCAAAAACCATCAACTCTTTTACAGTGCTAAAGATTTGAGTGTCAGTTTTTGCTCCTTTGGTTTGGCAGAACCGCTCTTCTAAGCCCTCAAAACGAGCATCCCTTCTTATTGGTTGCTTACGCCAATCAATCATTTCAGCCATGGATTGGAATCTCCTCAATGGTTACCTTATCAAAATCACTGCCAAATCGCACAACATCGTATTCATTACCATTCACGCAAAGTTTTGTAGGATATTGGCCTTTGAATTCAGTTTCAGTTAAGACTGTATGCTGAACTAGGTTATATTCCTTGCCTAGCTTATGACGAATTCCTTTGTCGGTATGTGTTTCAGTCCATTGAGCTTGAGAGAACATGAAGATAGATTGATCTACTTTATCTGCAATATAACGAACAAGCTCTCGCCCATTATCGGGGCCAATAAAAGCAAGTATAGAGTCTGCTATAAATGGAGCGGTAGTGCCAGGAGTGAGTAGATGTTGCTTACTATTAGCTCTGTCTTTTGAGAACTCAATTAGAGCGACAATAAACGAAATAGCAAGCATAGCTTGATAACCGTTACCAGCAGCTACTCGCTTACCCTCTTTATCCACTATAGACCAGGTAAAACTTCCGCCGTGGGTGTTAGAGTCTTTCTTAACTGTATAACCATTAAAGGCGACCTGGCTAAACAAATATTGCATCTTGTTCAAAAGAATTTGATCAACACCTTGCTGTGAGGAGGTTATAGCATCTTCATACAGCTCGATTATCTTATCTGTCGCTATAATCAAGTTACGGACTTTTTTAGCTTTGGGTTGGCTTGAGGATAAAATGTTCACACGGCCATCAATCTGTTTTATATCAATCTCTTTTTTTCGAATACTCTGCTCCAATAGTGGTACCTGACGGCTTAGTTGGTCATACTTAGATTTAGCTGAATCTTTGGCTTGTTCGATTATTTTGATATCATCAATGTCAGACTCAACAATCGTATGACTTAAATCTTTTATACTGTGTTCAAGTTCATGGATTGCATCTTCGCGATCATCAATATCAGCCAATATCTTTTCCATACAGGATTTCGGCAGTGACAGATTGTTAAGCTTTTCTTGTAATTTAACAGCTAGCCTCCACCGACGTTTAAGATCTGGGTCTACAGCATGTTTACCTAGTTCTTCTAGAAGTCGTGCAGCTTGACTCTCTTTTCCAATGTGAGAACCACAGATGCATTCATTATTATCCATGATCTCGCGTAGCAATTGCTTATCTACTGTATAACGTAACGACTTGTTTAGTTCTTCAGTGTTTATGGCTGAAAGGTCAACCGTAGCAAGTTTCTGGCTAAATGTATTTAGTGCCCAATCTGGTGTTTTCTTATTTTTATCAGACAGTAATTTATTATACTCTCGCTCGAAGTCACTCAGCAATTGCATCTGTTTATTGCGAACTTTGAGCTTTTCTTCGATCGTTGTTTTATCAAAATGGGCGAGCTTAGCTATCTGAATTTCATATTCTTTATTAACACTCTCGTGTTCAATTTTCTTTTTTTCTAGGAGATCCTTGTCTCGTTCTAGACTTGAAATTAAGTTTTCTTTGTTTGCCAACAAAGTCTCGATTTCATTGTTTGTATCATATTGCTTCAGATCTTTTTGGTAACCTGTTTTTACCGTGTTTAAGTGTCTCAGTGTTGTTTTAGCAACAGTTAAGCCTAATACCTTTTCAATAGCATCTTTGATATGAGAGAAATCATTTTGGCTACTTAAAGTACCAGTTCCTTCACCTTGATAGAAAAAATACTGGGACATTTCTTTCGGTAAGAAGGTATTAATTAGTGTATTTGGGTTATCTTCCGCTTTTTCGGCATAACAACCATCTTTTATCTCATATACACGGAGGGTAGTACTTGATGGAATTTTTCTTGTCTGAGTCCGTTGAATCTCTAGTATACGGTTTTCATGTTCTAGTTGTACGCTAACCGAAAAGGTATTGCTACCTTGGGCTGCGGCATGCTTGTTTAGAAGGTTCTTAGGATCGAGTAAGTTTTCAGTGGTTTCCTCATAGAGGCACCAGCGCAGAGCATTGAGTAATGCTGTTTTACCGCCATTATTTTCTCCGTGTATTAGTGTCACACTGCGCTCGGGATCTACCGAAAAATCTATCGATTGCTTACCATAGAATTGGCGAAAGTTACTGATCTCAATCTTTATTAGCTTCATTTACGATATCTTCCGCATTCATTTCAATAATTTCTTTGATTTTTTGGATATGGCGCGCTTGCACCAAATCCCCGTAATAAAGCTCTTTCTCAAACTGCATCACTTGCAGTGCCGCTTTATGAACAGCAGACTTCTTTGAATAATCCTGATGAGCAATCTGTGTTTCTTTATCAACTTCCTTCAATAAAGCTTTAAAATCATCAATGTTCATTAATAGATTCCTAATTCAATGATTCTTTTCTCAATTTCTTTTGGGTTGAGCGCTGTTAATTTAAAGTCCTCTATTCTCTGCAACTCAGCACGGCACAAATTCTGACTAAAGTTATTTACAACCCCTGGTAAGGGGAGAACAACAAAGTCCACTATTAAGGCTTCTTTTTTTCCTGCTGCTTTTCGAAGAACACGACCTCTTCGCTGCACATACTGCCTCGGATTACGAGTACTAGCCAAAATAAATGCACTTTGACACACAGGTACATCAATTCCTTCATCAAGAACTTTCATCGCAACCAAAGAATCAATGTGCTGTTCTTTGAAGCTATTCATAATCCTACGTCTCTCTGACGCTGTCTCTTGAGATGTAAACTTAGAAACCTTACAACCATATTCATGCAGACAGTTGGTTACTTTGGTTATATAAGGGGTGTTTTCTCCTGGAGCGGAGCCTTCACCGACATAAATTAAGGAATGTGTTAGTGATAGATTAGGGTTGTTTTTTAAATAACCTAATAAAGCCGGCAGTTTTCCTGAGCACGTCGCTAGAATTCTAGATCTTGCACCACACATATTGGTTAGCATTGACTGCTCATCGCTTGATAGCTTTGCAGATTTAGCCTTGAGGATCAGCTTCTGAATTTTTGCGGAATAATCTTCGTAGGAATCTTGTTCTTCCTCATTCAGATAGACTGGAACAAGGTCGTATCGGTAAGGGGTAAGTATGCCATCATTGATTGCATCATTTAGCGAATATTCACTAATTATTCCTTTAAAATACGAAAGTAGATTTTGCCTAACCGTATCCGGGAATGGAGAGCCCTCTATTTCATCATCATCAGTTCGAAAAGGGGTGGCTGATAATCCTATACGATAACGAGCGGGAGGCAATGAATCAAAATAGCCTTGACTACCAAGGTGATGGCATTCATCACCAATTATTAATATATCTTGAGGAGATAGTTTGACTATCTTAGATTGAAATATATCTGATGACAGTGTTTTGTTAACAGCAATAACACAAATGAAATCTAAAGTCCTTGTACGAAATCGCAACAATTTTTTATCTAATGCGGTTGCCCACTTATCAGAGCCATCGTAACACTGAATAGGGACGATGTTGAAAGGCGCTAACTCTTTTACCCACTGGTTGGCTAATTCTATATAAGGAACACTAATAATGGCAAAAGTGGCTTCACCATTCTTATGACGCTCTTCATATAATTCAACCAGAGCTGAGATAGATGTAAATGTCTTACCTGAACCTGTTGCCAGTTTAAATAAGCCATTGTAATCTGCTTTTCGCCAGTTCTCTATCGCCTCGATTTGATGTGGAAATAACTCAAATGCCCGACCTTTTATCATCAAGGGTTTTCGGGGGGTCTTAGTTTCAATGTTTAGTTTTGCTAGCTGTTGTTCCGATTTAGGGAAGCTATATGAAAAGAAAGCCTTTGTAGCCTTAGGAAGGCTAGATGTTGGAAATAATTCTCGACTTAACGCTTCAATATCAACACCGAATTGAATTTTTTTGTAAGCCTCTGAATCGATAGTGACAACTTTTGCTCTCTTCTTGTTATTGTTCCAAAGAGCATTGAAGTTATCAATTTCTACTTGTCCATAGTCGGAAAAAGATTCACGCCAACTGAAAAATAGTGAGACTTCCTCGGAGTTGTATTTAGACAAACCAGCAAGGGTTTCATTTGCTGAACCACTGAAAACGACAGTTTCATCTTGCTGGTAAAAGATCCCAATTTTTTTGTGGAACATGCCTCGATGAGTAAAGGCAAATTTTATTTCAAGTTGTTCCTTAGCAACTAAATATGTAAGCAGCTTTAAATTTTTATTTTCACTTTCTAGTAATAAGTCAGCTAATTTAAATGATCTGGTTTTACAGGGGGTTGATACCCCCTCCATAACCGCTTCATACTCATTATCAGATAAAGGGTCACCAATAATTAGCCTCATTTTACCTTCTTTAAGTATAAACTTATCGAGGCCTTGAGCTGCAGAAACTAATACATCTGATGAGAAGTACCCAACGGCTCTATCATAACGTTCTGCAAGAGACAGCAAGGGGATGTGTACACAATCTAGTATATTATCTTCATCTGAATCATATTTAGTTTTGAGATCAAGTTCTGAGAGCTTCATTGTTATTCCCAATCAAGCCATTGTGTAAGATTTCGCCATGCATTAGTTAGCAGTAGAGTACTTCGTTCATTAATTTGTTGCTTTCCCCATTCATCAGCAAATGTAATATCAGAAAACTTTTTCTCGAGCATCAATAAGGAAGCATGGCGCTTGGCTGCATCAGTAATTTGCCCTTTTGCTTGCAAGATATCTTCAATATTGTTGATTGAGTCATTAGCTAAAGCTTGGAGCAAATGTTGCTTTAGGTTATACCAAGAAGGGGGATTAATAATCGAAACACCGTTTCGAGCATCAATTAAAACATTACCTATCTTGTTGAACTCTTCTGGGGGGGCGATTTCCTTATCACCCCATCCCTCAGTGGATCCACCTTTGTATACTTTCTTAATTGCGTCTTTTCTAGAAATTAATTCCCACATCATAGTAGTCAGATAGTTAGCACTTGGCTTATTTGAAAGCACGTGATTAACACCTTCAAGCTCTATTCCGTGCATACAAGCTAATAGAAGTAACTTGATGCTCTTCAAATTGATCAATATTTGCTGCTTAGAACAGATATCCAGCCATTTATCTTCGACTGCATCTTTCAGTGAACCTTTTGAGTTAATCTTGGCTTCAAGCTCTTCCCTAAAATAAGTCTTGATAGCGTCAGCGTTAAATCGATCAGACGTCAGCGGGCCATTACTTAATTGGTACCCTTTTTGGTCATCACGAATACCACGCTCATACAGCTTTTTATACACCGTATCAATACCATCAGCACCACCGCTCATTGCGCGCCAAAGTACACTAAATGCAGTTACAGCCTTAAGCACTTGTGTGAAATCAGAATATTCCGTTCCGGCTGCTTCAAACTTTTCATCAACTAGTACAAACTGTATCAATAGGCTTTGAACGATGTCATGCTTCATATCAACAAGATAACGTAGACATAGGTTCGAAATATCTTGGTCGCTTGGCGCCACTAAGCTCCCAACATCAGGCACCGCAGCTTGCCAGTGATCAAACAAAAAATCTGTCGTAGTAGCAAGCTGAGCTAAATATTCATCTTTAAGTTCATAGTGACAATTGTCATAACTCTTGAGCATTGCATCACGCTGATCTCTCAAGCTAGTAACTTTGACTTTACCTTCATAAGCACGAACAAATGCTAGTATTAATGCTTTCGTTTTAAGGTTTTTTTCTTTGCTCTTAATGATGCCTTCAAAGCGCTCGGTTATGGTATTGAGAACTTCCATTGATACTTCAAGCTCTTCTTCGGGGGCTCCATTTCTACGTTTATTCCCGATGTGTTCAATGACCTTAGGAACAAATGTTTCAATGGCAGTTAGAGGTTCCCCCGTAGTGTTCAGAGCTTCAAACATATCAAATGCATACGACTCATTGTTGACTTCGACATAAGTAAGACAGACTCGGTGAAGTAAAAACTTTGCAAATGCTGCAATATAAATTACCTCTGCCACTTTAGGATGTGCCTCAGAGGCCTTTTCTAAGTCTCCATCAATAGGAAAATCTAAACATATATCTAATGTTTCAATATCGACCAAATCACTAATGTTGATTTTTTCTTCTATTTCACCGTCAGGCGATTTAAATTGAAATCCTTTTTGGACACAATCAAGCTGCTTTCTAATTTCCTCAACGTTTTTTACTACACGTTTAGCAGTAACGTTCATAGAGGATAGATCTAAAGGGTTAAATACAGAGCTATCACGTTGCTCAACAATGTGACGCTGATAAGCACTCAACAATTCAGATATAGGACTGTCATATTGCGCCTTTTTTTCACTTCGTCCCCAGCAATCGACTTGTGAACGAATAATTTTAGGAAGATATTTGTAAACTTCATGCTCTGCAGTTGTCTCTATGACAGTATTAGAAGTATCGATTTCCAATTGAGAAACCACTTGCCGCAACTCATCAAGTACATCTCTAATGTCTTCGTCTTGTTCAGAGGCAATCGCCTGCTTCAAACTTGGCAAGAGAATTCTCAACCTTTCATTGAGACAAAGAATCATCAGGATTAGCGTAGAGAGACGCTGTTGTCCATCAATGATCAGTTTGATGTGTGTAGGCTTATCTTTTTTTATTAATGGGTAAACTGTCAGCGCAGAACTATCGTCAACACTCAGTATAGAGCCAAGGAATATAATCGCATCTGGCGACTCAAGAAGATTTCTAAACACATTCTCACAATCAGAAAACAGGTCTCTAATATGGCTTTCTTCCCATGAATATGGTCTCTGATAAGCAGGCATATAAAAACCTGTGTTTTTACGTTCGCAGATCACATCAAAAACTGATTGAGGTTCTGCCTTAAAAATGTCTAGAGACTTTTGCATAAAAGGTATATTCCAGCTGACAAAATTTTTGAAATGAACAAGCTATACACATTACTAAAACTGCTCTTGCTTTATTCTTTTACCATATAAAGTCGTGAATACTTATATGGTTGGCATTAGCTTACTCTGTTTAAATCGATTAATAAGCAGTGTAACAATGTAATGTACTTGATTCTAAAGGTGATTTACAAAAAAATGTGTGATTGTAAATGCTGTTTTTTGATCGGGCACTAGTTTCAAGCTCTAGGATAATAACATGGCTTCAACATGTAAGAATCGAAGAACTACCTCTTTTTAGGAATAATGCATATTCCTAGTAGAAAGGAGGAATTTATTGATAAAGTAACTAGACCTAAGAGACTCTATCTGTGAGAATCCTTGTTTGGATAAAATCTCCAATTCAGCAAGGTATACACATTGAACATCGAATCTACGACACTGAAATTTTCCGGACATCAGACTTTTCCTATCCGTTATGGGTGGATTTACAAGATTATTCAAGAGGTTGTAAAAGGTGAGTCCCTTTCTAGTAAGTCGAACATCGAGCAACAGATGCAATCGATGGGCATGGGCAAAAATATGGTATTGTCTGTACGACATTGGATTCGTGCGTTGAATTTGGTGGTTTGTATCGATAACAAGCAGCAAATTTATCATCTGACCCCGCTTGCTGAGCAACTGTTCACGAATAAAAATGGTCATACCGCATATGACGAGTACCTCGACAAAATAGGCACAACTTGGCTCCTACATTGGTTGCTGCAATCGATCGAATCAACTAAAGCTGAGCTCAATGCGTCAAGATTTTTCTTTAATTATTTCAATGGAATAAAGGTGAGAAAAGACTCTTTAGCGACTGAGGTTAAAGACGCTCTAGCCAATCACGAAAAAGAACTCACAGAGGTAACTTTGAGTAAAGACATCGATTGCCTTTTGCAAATGTATGCCCACAAGTCCTTGCAATCGAGCAAAGTCAACGAAGACAGCTTTACTTCTCCTTTTACAGAGCTTGGTTTGCTCAAGCAAGAGGACGCAAAGAGCTACCTTGCCGAACTTGCTCGTCGTCCCTCGTTACCGGTTGAAATTTTCACTTATGCATTGATCGACTATATGAAGCGCAAACATCAAGATAGCAAGGTGAACACATTATCTTTTGATGCGCTGCTAAATGATGTCGGCTCTCCGGGCCGAGTCTTCCGTCTTTCTTCAGCAGGATTGAGTGACAAACTGGATCAAGTTGAGACACTCACCGACGGTAAAATTGCTTGGACCGATACACAGGGTTTAAGACAAGTGCAGCACTCTTTTGACAGCATCGATAGCATAGACCCAAGCCTGTACCTTAAACACTACTACAAACCAGAGGAAAAATAAGCGTGACTCTCAGTAAACAATACTCTATCGCTACACGCCATCAACGTTCTACCCGTATCGATAGTGACTTGAGCGCCGACTTTTTTCCTGGATTGGTTTACCACGGCACTGCACAAGCGTCCTTAGAAACGCTCTTTCGCCAGTACGGCCAAACCCGACAAAGTGCCTATACATTAACGGGCGCCTACGGCTCTGGTAAATCGACGGTGGCGCTACTTATGGCGGGTCTATTGCACGCTGACTCGGATATCCGCAGTGCCGCAATCGACACTATTAATGTAGAATCACATTCGCTATTAGAAGAGAGTGCTCCCTATCAAAAAGGGTGGTTACAAATACGTGCAGTAGGTGGTGTTAGTGGCCCGGTCGAATCTTTTTGGAATGCCACGCTGAGAGCGATTGAGGAGCACCCAAAGACGTCTCCGGCCATAGTGCTTAACAAGTACCGTAAAGCCAGTGTGAAGAGTGATAGTGAACTAATCAGCACTTGGAAGGCTCTCTTTGACGATGCCGCACCTTATGTCGATGGCGTGCTGATCATTGCTGATGAAATGGGTAAAAGCTTAGAGTTTATCAATCGAAGCGGCGGAGATTTACACTTATTCCAAGACATTGCAGAAGAGCTCTCTCGCATTGATACCCCGGTCATCTTTTTAGGTTTGTTACACCAAGCCTTTAGTGAATATGCCAAAGAGCGCGGCACTAAGCTGCAAGATGAATGGGCTAAAATTCAAGGCCGCTACAGCGACATTCTTTACAATGTCTCGACGGATGAAACCGTCGCGCTTATCAGTAATTCAATCAAAACAACGTCGCCACATCGCAGTGGTGATGAGCTTGTACAACGTGTACTCGCAGCACTAGAAGACAAGCAACAGCGTAAAGAGTTGTTACTCACGCGCCTAGAGCAATGTGTTCCCCTTCATCCATTAACCGCATTGCTCCTAGGGCCTATTGCCAAGAGACGCTTTAGTCAAAACGAACGCAGCACGTTTAGCTTTTTGAACTCGCACGAGCAATTCAGTTTCCAACTTTTCTTGCAACAAACGAGTGACCAAAACGCGCGATACGATCTGAACCATCTGTGGGATTACCTTGAAGCCAACATGGAACACGCCATATTGGGCTCCCCGGATGGGCATGGTTGGGCAACAGCGGCTGACGCAATAAGAAAAGCACTCAAACATGATTTTTCTCCACAATGCATCGCCTTACTTAAAGCGATCTCGTTAATTACCCTGTTTGGTAAGTCTGCCAATCTAACCGCGACGGAGTGTTTGCTGCTTACCGCCACCGAGATCACCGATAAAAAGCAGCTTAAAGAGTGCTTACAGCAGCTCAAGGAGGCCTCGTGCATCGTTTTTAGAAAGTACTTATCGGCTTGGGTTGTCTTTGAAGGTTCCGATCTCGATATTGCCGGCTTGGTGGAAGAAAAAGTCGAACAACTGCATAACAGCTACGAAGCCGTTGAGCGTATTCAATTTAGCTCCCAAGTGATTGCCAAAGGCCATTATCACGAATTTGGTACATTGAGATGGGCCGCTCAAACCGTAGCCATGCAGCTGAGTCATATCGATATGCCGACCCTAACCGGCTCGCGAAATGGTGAGTTTGCAAACTTCTTGTTATTACTCAAAGCAGAACCCGAAGAGCGCCTACTAGAGCTGACACGCAATGACAAATCATTGATGATCGCATGCGCGCCTAATGCAAATGAGATTATTGGTTTAGCCAATGAAAAGTATGCTCTAGATCTCATCAAAAGTGACAAAACCACCGGCGCCGCTCTGACACACGACAAGGTTGCAAGAGAAGAGCACAAGGCTCGCTCGTTCAACGCTCAATCCGCTTTAGACGCCGCGTTGTCGACCGCCTTTAATCACGCACGATGGATACACAATGGCGCGGTCTACGACAAAGAAACAATGAGTGAAATCGCCACCTTTGCCGCTGACAGTATTTTTCATCAAACCCCTAGAATACTTAACGAACTCGTTAACCGTAACAAGCTTTCTGGTACGGCTGTTTCTGCTTTGAAAAAGTTGCTAGAAGCGATGCTTGATGAAGAGGAGCAAGAGGACTTGGGTATTGAAGGATTTCCGCCTGAGAAATCCATGTATATCAGCTGCTTAAAAAATACCGATATTCATTCAGCGGAAGGTGAAAAGGGGCTGCATTGGTTTAGAGACCATCTAGACAAAAACTTAGATGCCGTATTTGCTGCAGCGGAAAAGAGTCTAAAAGATCGCAAGGGCAACGAGGTCGATTTATCGGAAATTACAGAGCTTTGGGCAAATGCGCCTTTTGGTTTAACAAAGGGGGTCATTCCCATCTTCTTGCTCGCGTTTTTGAAATCGATGGGCGAACAAATCGCCTATTACGAGAAAGACATGTCTGGTGAATTTGCCTTCATTGCAGAACCTGACAGTGACTATGTGCATAAGTTGATAAAGAATCCGGGCGACCTTGCCGTCAAATACATTGTGTTAGCGAAGGATGAAAAAGAGTGGCTGCAGCATCTTGCCATTTTCGCGGCGTCTGAAACAAATCGCGATGTTTCCAATAACATCCTCTCTGTCGCAACGCCGTTAGTCACGACCTTGCACAACCTGCCACACTGGGTGAAAAATGCGCACCATATTGTCCCAGACAACGACGAACGCAACAGAACTTACTTGAGAATTCGGGACCTATTTTTACAAGCGAATGACCCGCATACACTACTCATCAAAGACCTGCGTAAAGAATTAGTCGTCTTTGGTGCCGATGATTTTACGAGTCAAATCGATGTGTTAGAAGACTGCTTTAAGACATTAAGACAAAAGCACGAGCAGATGCTTGCAGCGATTAAAAACAAGGTGAAAACCATTTTCCCTGAAAGCGGTAAAGAGCTTGCGGAAATGTGCCAGTACGTTGAGCAAAACTCTGGCGACTTGCGCTTAAAAGCGTTTGCTCGCGAACTCGCGAAAAGTGACACCGGGCTGCTACAATGGCTGGAAAGCATGATTCAAATCGTCATTGGACGCGGAAAACAGAACTGGAACGAAGGCATACTTCAAACCGCATCAAACAAAATCAGTGATTACGCCCAAGACTTTTTAAGTGTCGTGAAGTCACAGCGCAGTAGTAGTGATTCAGTCTCCCCATCAGGTAAAACAAAGCTGGTCTCTCTCGTTTTAGAAGGGGAAGATGGCAAACTGACATCGTTCAAACGAGAAATCAGAGCTGTAGAAACAGAAGAGCTGAAAAGCACTATGAGCAGCATTGAACGCCAGCTCTCAGAGCTTGATAATTTCCATAAAATCAACCTATTACAACAACTACTCAAAAAATCGCTCGAAGCGCAAAGTTAACGCACGCAGGTATTATGAATGAGTGATCAACGCAAGGTAAAACATGTCCTTGGCCTATCAGGAGGCAAGGACAGTGCAGCTCTCGCAGTGTACATGGCTAGGAACTATCCTGAACTTGATATCGAGTATTTCTTTACCGATACCGGCAAAGAGCTACCCGAAGTGTATGAATACCTAGAACAACTAGAAATTGTACTAGGTAAGCCCATCTTACACATCAATGACAAGAAAGGGTTCGATTATTGGTTAGAGCAACACAATAATTTTCTTCCTGCGGGCCAGCAACGGTGGTGTACGATCCGCATGAAACTCGAACCCTTTGAAAAATGGATTCGACCTTTTCTGAATGATGGCTATGAAGTCATTTCTTATGTCGGTATTCGCGCAGATGAACCGTGGCGCGATGGCTACCGCCCGAATGAGAATCAAAAGTACCTCACCATTAAAATGCCGTTTGCAGAAGACGGTATAAAAAAACAGGGAGTGCTCGATATTCTCGATAGTGCCGGGTTAGGTTTACCCAAGTACTACGACTGGCGTTCTCGTTCAGGTTGTACATTCTGCTTTTTCCAACGCAAGATTGAATGGGTACGGTTACGTGAAGAGCACCCAGAAGCCTTTGAAGAAGCTAAATCATACGAGAAAAGAGCGGAAACCAGTGCCAATGGTGAAACCTTCTTCTGGATGGGTCCTAATGAACCACTAGAAACGCTTGAGGATCCTGAGCGTATCAAGCAAATCAAAGAAAACCACGAGAAGGTAAAGGCCCGATTCGAAAAGAAAAAGCAGCGTGAAAGAAAACGTCGCTTAGGTATGCATGCAATGGTCGATGAAAGCATGCTCATCGACACGTTAGATATGGACGCGATGTATGACCTTGAAGAGGGCGGTGGTGCGTGTATCACTTGCTACAAATAAGAGAAAAAACCAGCAATAAGAAAGGCTCTTTGTGTGTTGCACAAAGAGCCTTTTGCATTATCTAAGGCTGGTGAAGACTAGATGCGTAAGCTCAACAGACGAGTTTTCACCGACTCTTCAAGAATATCGAAACGTTCAGACAACGCTTTCTCGATATCCACTTTACCAGACTGCTCACAGACGCGACCAAACGTATCCCCGATCAACAAAGATTTCATGACAATCTTATTGTGTGGAATATCAGCAAAATAGCGTGATGATTCCATTGAGCTAATCACACTATTCGCCGCACCAGAAATCAGCACTCGGTTTAGCGGGCTATTCAAAATGTGGTTAGGGTCCTGACGGATCTCATCCGTTTTTTGTCCAAGACCTTTTACAGACCCAAGCGGAATAATGTGGTGATCGTTCAAGCCATCTGACGCGTTTGCCGGCCACAGTACAACGTCGTTCAGATCATTCTTTTTGAATGCATTGAGTGGCTTAGTTTCTTTTGCGTCCAAATCGTAGCTTGGTGTCACACTCAAAACGTATTGCAGGATCAGGTTATGGATACTTTCTTTCGGGTACTCATTTAGACGCTGCATCAACAGATCTCTAGACGCAAACTTGTCATCTTGGAAAATCTGGGTTTCTCTGTCCAAGATCACCTGTCCGTCGCCATTAGCAACCCAGTTGTACAACTGGTTAATATCATCAATAACAACGGCACTTTGATCGTAAAGATAACGACCAGAGAACGCACTCGTCCAGTACCAGAATTCGACTTTTTTATGCACTGCTGCATCATTCCAAAAGCGATCTTCCGCGAAGATATAAGCGATAGGCTGAATCATTAGCTTGTAGTGCAACTTGTTGGAGTTGTACACACCACAGCGAATCAATAGAAACGAGTATGCACGCTGTACGGCCAGAGTTGCGGTTTTAATGTACTTTCGAATGATCTCGGTATCCAGACTCAGCAACGTCTTTGAACTGGTGTCTTTTTTCTTCACTTCAAATGCGTTACCTGCTTCAAGCTCAATTTCTCGGCGAGCTAATGCAGTACAGATAGCGAGAATCGCTTTAGAGAGGTACCCAGAAGGCAAACCATCAGACAAACTATCGAGTTCATTGAGGTATAAACGATCAGACGCCCCACTCGCGTGCTGGAGCGAAGAGCAAAGCGTCACTGGCTTAATAAACATCGAGCGAATGTTCGAACTAAGTGAGTATGTCGACGTATCGCCAGCGACGCTCTTTGCCACTTTCGCTGAGACTAAGTCAAAGTCATCGAGCTTCATACCGCCATCGTTCAAATGACAGAAAATAGGGATAGCACGACGAATATCATTGGTCACCAGACTATTGAGCTTATAGTCATCAAAAATGTCACGAACTAGGTAGTTAGAAACGTTGTTTTTCCACTCACTCTTACAAGTGATGAAAATTTTCTCGATTTCTTCTGCGTAAACGATGCCACTGTCTTCACACTCTTCAATGGAATCAATGCCATCAAAAAGCTGTGCCGTATCATAGTGCTCTTTGATGAAGGCAAAATCGTCTTCGTATTTATCACGAATTGCCTGCATGTTGATTTCAGCAATCCCTTCTAAAATTCGATTAACAACGATCGACTTGGTACCAATCATAAACAGAGGGATCATGCCATATTCGACACAATCGTTGACAAACTGAGTGATGACTTGCGGTTTGGTCTTACCCGATTCGATGGCTTTCACTTGGTTGTAAGGAGAGAACCATTTTGAGACTCCTTTACTGTTGCGTTCGTTGAACGTTTCACAGTTAAAGATATCGACGATGTCATTGGGCTCAAAGTGGTCAAGGCCGTCCTTGTCAAACACGACTTTGGTGGCATTGAACACATCTGTAACGCTTTCATTCGCTTTACCTACAACCGGTACACGGATAAACCAGCGTACTTTCATCGGGTTGGCTTTTTTCGAAATGAATTCAGACAATTCGGCTTGGTCAGAGAACTGAGAGAAGTCAAACACATCATTAAATGCGTTGTACAGCGTAGTTGTTCTCTGCTGACCATCGAGCAGGTACTCGCATGGATCGGAATCCGTTGAGGTGTGTTGAACTGTTTCTCCGATTTTACGCAAAGCAAAATCGTCTGACAGCCCTTCAAGGATCAAAGAACTCCCTACAGGGAACTTAAGCAGAATTGAAGCTAGTAAGCTTTGCTGTTTTGCAGTTCCCCATTTGTAATCCCTTTGGAAGTCAGGCAATAACAAAGTTTGATCGTTAATTTTTCTAAACGTATCACCGAGAGAGCGTTCCATAACCAACCTTAAAGTTCATAAATAACAAACAATATTTTCGTTTATTATCTATCACACCAACCATGACTATTCCATTTTTAAGCTAAAAAAATAGCTAATACAGTTACTTCGGTAACATATTTCATCTTACCGTATGAATATAGTCACTGAAGTAAAGAGTACTGAATGAGGGGGCTAACAGCGAGATCGAAATATTAGTAGTTGCTCTGCCGGTAATCCTCCCATTTTTGGGCTACGACCTTAGGCTAGAACTTTACTCTAATTTAATGCCTTATCCTTATTTGTGTGTTTTTGAGCTATTTATCCTAGTTGTGCTCACATTTTTGATGATTCAGTTATTCATGTTGTGAAACGCTCTGCTAGCTTGATTATTAACTGTTTTATTATTTGTTGACTGTGTGCAGGGGCCTTTATGGGGCAGGCGATAGCGATATCAAAACTCGAACTTTTAGCTTCGCCTTATCCAGATGGTGAGGTCGCCAAACATCTTCAATACCTGCTCGAGCACTCTCACCGTCCTGTTGTTGATTCATTACTTAATGCTCTCCAGCCAATCAAACTCATTCAGTGCAAAAACAAACTTTACCCAGTACAAAGTCTTGATGAGCTGCACTGGTTGCGCTCACTCAATCCCAATTTGAATGTTGAGATTTATGTGGTTAACAAGGTGCGGAGTATTGAAGAAATCGAGCATGCCATTTTTGAGCATTATTACTTTAAGCATTCATCTAGCATAAATAACTTAGACTTGCCTGCGCTAGAAAGTATCTGGAATCAACAGTCCAGCCGACCTTGTTACTTAAATCAGAAACATTATGCACAATTGTATGGATGCGATCGCAGCACACTAAATCGGCATCAAAAGCGTTTAGTCGATGCCACGTCAACTCATCTTGAACCACCTAGTGAAATAGCTAATGACTTTGATTGGGCTGATGTGACTGGGCATATTCCCGAGCGGATCACCTCGTGATAGGGAAGTGCAACAATGGCTTGGTTGATTCCCGTAACTCAAACCGAAATATTCCCTCGCGAACTCAAGCTTGAAGGCATCTATGCCAAGTATATCGAGCAAGCTCAATTACCTGAGGCTGGTTTCGCGATTGATGACTGTCAACTTGATCAATCTTTGGATATGCTTTGGTGCTTATGCCCAACACCGCCTGCGCTTTTTTATCCAAGCTCATATCGACGAATTATTCTTCAATGGCTACAAGCACATGTTCAGCGCTCGGGTAAGCTCAATCAGCTACAACGTAATGAAAAAGCCCAGCTTGAATCGCTGATTGAGCAACTGGTTGCGATTGCTTTGAAAAGCGATGAAGCCATCAGCTGTATTCCCGCTGATGCAACGCGCTCATCATTAAACTCGGTATTGACCGATTACCCGATGTTCTCGACCTTACTTTTCATTGAATCCATTGCTGATGTGCAGGAAAAGCGCTGGTGGTTTTGGTTATTAGTTCGGTTGCAACGCTGTGTTGGTGTGATGACTTATGAGCAGTGTTTAGCATTCGATAATGCAAGGCGCACTTTAAAGAGTTACCCCGATTTCGCTTTGGATAAGTTGATTAATGGGAGTAACGTCGCGCTTGCAAAGTTTTGTACTAGCATTTCAGAGCTAGCCAAATTCAGCCATTTTTTTACTAGGCCACCTATCAACCGCTCCACTAAACCAAGGTTTTTGCCGTATCAATCAGACAACGAATACGTGCAGTTGTTATCATTGTCAGACGACATCAAGGTCGATTTGTTTACTCCTGTTGATCTCGATGGCAATGAGAAAAGCACTTACTTTCAATTTGATACCAATGTTGACGATATTAAACAGCAGGCACTGACGCACCAACAGCAGCAGCGTAAATATCAGTTGCAACGGGCGGGAGTTGAATCGGCCATCGCAAGGGCGAATAAGATGCACCCGATGTCAAACAGTGCATTAACACCCAATGAGCTCAATGCATGGCTAAACCTGCATTGCCCTGAATTGTTCAATAACCAGCTTGATCGAATACCTAAAGAAGATCGGGCCCATTGGTTTTTGTTCTTCCTAAATATTTTTCTCGGCAAGCTTGATAACGGGCTGAGGTTGTTTAATGGCGCAACGACCAGTAATGAACAGCCATCCTGTTTGAGCATCGTTTACGCTCTCGATAGAAAGGCATCATGTCAAGTTGACCTCAGGCTTAGCAGTCGTTTATTTAAAGGCAAGCAGGCTCCAGAAAGCGCAAAGCAATATTGGTCAACACAATCATACTTTGATGTAGCACTGCCTTGGCCTCTGGGTTCACTGCTTAATCTTATATTGAGGAACATTCCAACTAACAAGCGGCATAAGATTTCACTTTATGATGCTATCGGTACAACACTTGAACAACATAGGCGATGGTTGGCCGGTTGTATTAACAAAACCAAAGCGTTACTGCCTTTTAAGGTGACTCCCAGTATTATTTCAAATGCCTTTCGCAGTTTTTCTGTGCAAACACTGCCATCGGTCTGCGCTGACTATTTACAGCAGCAAGGCAGTGTATTGATGCATTACGTGAATATGGAACGGGACGATGTAGCCAGTTTGGCAAGACGTGATTGGTTTGCATTTTTAAATGCAGTTGGACTCAATGAAGGGCGTGATTGGTCACAGGAAACAAGTATCGGCGCGATGACTCTGGAATCATTCCACGAGCAGATTGGCAGCGCAATAACACTGCGTGAATCGGTTTTACCTAAGGTGTTTGATGCGTTGCTCTCGCCACTCACTACATTGAAATTATCACCTTCGAATAGGGTTGAAGTGGCGCAGCGGATTGCTTTGTACTTACATATTCGCTCTGCAATCGAACTTGCACTGCGTCCCGTCAAAGCGCCTTATCCATTGGATCAACAAGTGGCTTGGTTAGCGGGTGTTATGACGGTGCAAGACAAGCGCGTTCATCACTCGCAGGAGCAACGATTATTAGTACTTTCAGCTTCACTTGCAGAGCTATTACAAGGTTATCAAGCATTCTGTGCTGAGCTAGGCTGTGGCTATCGTATTGCTACTTCAGCTTGCCTGTGTGTTTTTGATGGCCAAGCCTGGCAAGCGCTCGATCCTAAGATGTTTACCACCTTATGTGAGCGTTACATCGCCCCCATTGATCCCGGCTGTTTTCGTCATCTTAGTGCGCATCAATTAGTTCAATCTTGCTTATCCCATTCAAGTCAATTTGATCAGCAAACACTTAATCAAAAAATGAATCATTACAAGCGCGGACAACAGGTGTTAGGGGAGTATTCTCTTTGTTCGATTGAGCATGTTATTGAGCGCCAACAGCAGGCTCAGCAGCATTTAATGGACGTGCATCCGTCGTATCACGCTCGCGAGGTTTGGGCTGCGATGAAGAAATGGGATCAGTGGTTGTTGCAATGGATGGGCCATTACACGCAAAAGGAGTGTGGATGACTAAAGGGCTAGACGATTGGATACTCGACTTTGCGGATGCGCTACCAGAGGAAAGCTCTGCGTCTTTAACGGATGCGCTCATCACTGTGTGTCAGCGTTTAAATGATATAGAGCCAAAAGTATTTTCATTAGCCGTGCTTAATAAGTATCTGCTTCGAGATCTCGCCAAGCCTCTATCATTAAAGGCGACAACGGCAGATGAGTTAGAAGCCACCGCCCATGTGTTGAATTGCTTGTACCAAGTTCACATCGAACAAAATAAAGAGATAGTTAAACCAAACGTTTCATTGCCATTGCGAGAAGAGTGGGCACTTTTCGACAACAAGACACCTCCGCTTGGCGTTATTGAAGCGTTGCAATCGCTACTTTATTTCACTCACCCTTCGGTGAATGGCTTTCATTGTCAGGGTGTTAATCTAGATTCCGCAAACTTAGGTCAGGCCATGTTAACGGTTGTGTTTCGCTGCGGATTAACAGAATTAAAGGAAGTGGAAGCACTAACGCTGCTATCTATGGGCGACTGGCATGTGGTTACAGGCAAATATCCTATTGCCAGCGTCATTATTCCAAGCCTTGCGCGCCGAGTATATCTGACTGAAGAGTCTATTCTGGCAATGTACCGAGTCATTCGAGTAATAAGTGGGTTGTCGACGGCCAAAAAGAAACAGCTGCTTTATGAAGCCCTAGAGCATTGGAAGTCTTACGCTCAGTCGATGTCACGACCACACATTGCTTGTTTGATTGAGCAGATGTCAGTAGCCTGTCTCGTTCGTTATTTATCTTTTATGCAACGCAGTGCAGGAATGAGTCATTTATGGCCTTTGCATAATAGTGCTGAAGCGCATACTTTTATCCGCGCATTTACGGGGCGAATTACGCCACACTCAACGCCAAAACGAGCAAGCAACGAACCACTTAATCAAGATGGATTAGATTGGGAGCAGGGCACAGCATCCAGTGTTAGCTTTAGTGATAGAGCACCCATCAAGCAGATTCTTGATAACTACGCATTACACTCACCTAAGCAGCAACGAAATGATGCGCATTTTGCTAATGCAAAACGCCAGCTTCAAGCGCTTATCGACACGAAAACCCATTGGGCGAGTGCGCTGTTAACGCAGTGGATCACGTCGTTGTTTTTAGTTGGCTCACCGTGGAAGAACAAACTTGCTGTGAGTTCTTTGCTTAATTACCACTCCACAGTCCAGCGATTTATTAAGGCTGCTTGGCGGGATAAAGATTGTTTAGCCTTGTCTGTCAGTGATTTTGAGCTCTGCTGTCAGCATGGCATTAACAATAATCAAAACGCTGATGAGCAAAGAACGATCCTGCGTTTTTTAAGCTTTTGCTTGCAATATGAGCGATTCCCTCGCATTGATACAGACGCTTTGGAGTTGATTAATCGCAAGCACATCACGCGAGCGCATTATATCCCGCCAGCATTGTTCGATGATATTTGCCTGCAATTTTGCCCAAGTCATGGATCGCACCCTATTCCGGTTATTGTGGTGATGCAGCTTTGCTATTACGCAGGTTTAAGGGAAGACGAAGCCTTATCCTTGTATATCCAAGATATTGATTTTAATACGGGCATGCTTTATGTCACTCATCGCAAAAAGCGTAAATCAGCCCATGCGGTGAGAAAAGTGCCATTAGCATTGATACCTCGGCACATACTCAGCTCAATCAGCTTGTATATTGAAGAGCAAAACCTTGCTCAGCAAGACGTGGAGTATCATGAAAGAACGCTGATCGACCCAGCATATTACATTGTGATGGAAGCAGAATTTATCGACTTAGCACGTTCAGTGCTCAAGGACGATAGTATTGTCACTCACTCATTTCGTCACTGCGCAGCTAACAATTGGTGTTATTTATTAGCGACGCAGGCCTTTCAGCCTAGATCGGAGCCGGCCTTATACTTTAATCAGCATCCGCTGTTTTCAAAAGAGCAAAGGGAACTTATTCACCAAGCATTTGTCGCATGTGGTATCCAGTTAACACCGTATTTTCCGGTGCTAGATTGGGTCAGTGATAAGCTAGGCCATGGTAGTGTGAAGGTGACGTTGAGTAGCTACCTGCATATTTTGGACTGGATTACGTTGGTTATCACTTCCAGACCCAAAGCGATTACGAAGGCCGCGCTTCGATACTGGTGCGCTGATTCTAATTATGGCTTTGAGCGGCAAAAACAACTGCTTTTTGAGGATCTGCAAACAAAACAGACGGGTGTGGTCAATCCCATATCGCTAAACGATTGGGTTAAAAAATATTGGCGAGAAGCGAATTGTATATCTGTTAAAGCACTGCCGACTTCGACAAGGGAAGGGCGAGGCGGTGCTTTATTGGCGTTTTCACAATTTGCTAGAGAGCTAGAAAAGCAAAAATTAGGGCTAGCGGATGACAAGTGTCACCCTGCAATTAGCCAATGGCTTGTGTCAAATAATCATACCCCAACTCCCTTTATGGCTAATTCTCGCCAAGCGTCATCATGGCTGAAATTGAGCCTGACGGTGGATAAATGGTCTACCTTGCCAGCAAGCCAATTACGAACAATGAAGAAACGCATGAGTAAGTTTTTGCAGCTGTATAGTGAACGCAAAGAGCTAACGCGTTACCGCGATCTTCATAATGTGCTGACGGTTTACCAATTGTTTAATTTACACGCAGTTAAAATCAAAACATTAATGCCAGAAGAGGCTATAGCGTCCCACCCTTGGCTCACCTTGATGAAGCGTTTTGATGTGGTCTGCATACCTGTGCCTCATAACGGCAAACTGAAAGCGGTTATCAGGCCCCATGGGCATCATTGGCCACTGTGGCAGGACTTAGACGTTATCGTTCGTTTGTTTATTCACTATCTCGAATATTCGTTGGTCATCAAAAGCGAGGAGGGGTTATGCAAGGTAGTTTGATTCTCTCATCTTGTTGCCGGGTGAAGTTTTTAACATTTATTGTTAATGGCATTATTGGTAATGACAAAGATCATGTTCATCTTGGTGCCTATCTTGATGTTCAAAACAAAAAATTGATACTGAGCAACCATCTTGCCGTTAACTCGGGTGTTACGGCTTCATACGTTTGGGACATTGAAGATTTAAACATTAAGCAAGACTGTTTTTTTGAACTACCAGCCAAAGGCTTCGTCAATATTCTGAATAATTTAGACAAAGGTAAGCCAGTTAGGATGAATTTTTGCTCTGATAATCGAGTTGAACTCGCCAGTTTTGTTGAGCCGGAGGAAATTCAAATGACACTTTTTGGCATGGAGAAGTCAGCCCAAGCCCTTATTAGTCACCAACAGGTAAAGCACAAAGTCCGTATAATGACTGATGGTGCTCAGAGTAATTATCAGCGCGCCCCTTCAAATTATAGTTGTGGGTTTAGAGTATCAGCTTCGTTGTTTCATCATTTACTTCAACTGGTTAAAGACCTGAGCAAGCAACAAAGTGAGCTACAAAGCCGCTTTGGCGTCACATTGCGTTTGACTGAATCTTCAAATGATTCGACATTAACTATTTTTGCTCAGCGCTCAGAGTGGCACTGCGTTTTGCCGATGACAGTAGAGAACTGTTTTAAGACGGATACAAGCATAGAAACTGAACGATGTGCTTATATTAGCATGGCTCATTTGTCACGATTAGCGGGTTTGTTGAGTGCGGCTCGTGGTGATATTGATGTCTATTTTACTGATAGTCACATTGTAGTTAAAAAAAGAGGCTGGCAATGTACCTTCATTCAAACTCATTGCGCTTGGGATTACCGCCTATTAACTGATGCTGTTGGATCTTTTGGTAGTCAAATGCTTTACCCGTTAGCTGTGGAGCCGCTATTGGATGTGTTGCCTGTGCTAAACATCGCCAATGATGAGCAGACCACGCGTTTATATTTTCAATTTTGCTCCGATTCAAGCGCTACCTATTTGAGCGTCAACCAAGATCAGGTGACCTCAGAGCTAACCATTGAGCTGCCCATCTGTCCTTCGGTACTTAAAGATCCTATTTCATTGAATCTGTTTGCGCTAAACAAGGTGCTTGGCGCATTTCAAGGAAGTAAGGCTATTCGCTGGGGTTTTGATCTTGTGAACCGCAGAATGATTTTTCAAGAGGGAGAGCAGGGCTATTCTGTGGTGCTTGCACTTGGTTGTTCAGTGTATTGTTAGCCCCTGTACGGAAATTCAATTCTCCAATGGTGCAGTGTTAAAAGATCTACCACAATGTCGATTTGTGCTAAAAATCTTAACACAACTTATATTTGTGCTAGATGTGATAACACAAGCTAGCACAATACAAAATGGTGAATCACATTAAAGCTCGAAACTTTTCGCTTCATTCTCTCGTAGTTTACCTTTTGCTCTGAGAAGGTTTTGCCCCATTGTGAGCCTGCGTCAATTGAGCTTGTTCCCTGATGCTCTGCCATATGACTTAGTCTGTTAATTTGTTTAATGTAGCTACATAAGCGGATACTTGGCTAAGTCACGATGATAGTTAAGTGACTTTCATAATGTTACAGCGAGGCAGCAAGCAAATAGCCCTAGATTATTTTGCCCAAGCCATTGCACTACTTGAAAAACAGTCGAGCGGCGATATTCCTGAGCAAGCCGTGGTGAATTACATTGAGGCATTATGACTCAACGGCAAGCTGCAAATGGCATAACGGAAAATATACCAATATCCGCTCAAGGATAAATTGCAGCAGCAAAGGTTAGCCAGCTTGATCGCCCTGCATTCGTTATAGCCATTTGTATTGTTTTATAAAGTAATGGTGAGCTCCTGTGATAGCGCTTTATTTCGCCCTATCACAGGTGTCAGTTATTTTTACACTTTAAATTTATCAAATTGATGTTTTTGGTACAGTTGCATGATTTTATAAGAAAAAAATACTTGGCATTATTCATGCTGTCTCCATGATGAATCACTTAATTTATTAATGTTCATGCACTTAGTATCAATACAATCCCGAAACAGCTGTTAGGAGGGTTGTTATGGAGGCATCATGAAAATGTTTAAAGCTATCGTTGTACCTATGGCTGTATTAGCTCCTGTTGCGGCCAATGCGTTAGATTACACCAGTACCTTTAGCGACAATGGCAATATCACAACAGAAACAAGAGCCTATAATGCGGGTTTAAAAACCGGCTTAACCGAAATTTGGGAATGGTTGGATCTCACCATCACCAATGGCTTTTCTTATAATGAAATTGTTGCTGATTTAGCCGACGACAACCGCTTAAATCATTCGGTGGCATCATTGGCCAATGCCAATCAAGTAGCCGATGTGCTAGGCCTAAGCACACAGGAACAAGACGGCTGGGTTTATGCGACCATCCAAGATGTGGCAGACCAATACTCGGCGTTTTTTAATATAAATATGAACCCAAATAGTAACTATTTTTTTAACGCAAATGTGGCAAGTGTTGAGCATTATATTAGATTATTTGGTGATACTGTTCACGAAGGCTATGATGACACAGGGTACTTTGTTTCAGATGCAAATCCAAATCTAGATAATATTGGCTCTAGTACTGGTTTTACCAGTACAATTCATTCCATTGATAATACAGCAGTATTTAACTATATGGGATCGGTACATGACGGACAGTATATTTGGGATCCTGTTGATAGAAATGTAGACAATATAAGAACTAGTAGTCGATATCCACTTGGTTTTTTTAGTGCTTCTATTTATGGCAGCTATTTAACCCGCCAGATTGCAGTAACCCAAGTCAGCGAGCCTGCCACAATAAGTCTATTCGCGTTAGCGTTAGCAGGGTTAGTGGCGTTTCGTCGTAAGCTAGATCAGAAATAGGGCTTATCCATGTCAGGGGGAGCACTTGAGCTTATAAATATGCTGGAAATGGTTACGATTGAATGAAAATCGGAATTTTTTGCCTAGTGCAAGTGTCAGCTTTTTTTACTCTGAATATGGTAAAAAGCCTCGCTTAATCCAGACATTACTGGCAGGCGAGGAAATCGAGCAGAAGTGGGATATGCGGCGCGAATATTTGTCGCCGCAGTACCCAACTAATTGGCGACATATACCGAAGAGCAGGTGTTAGAGCAGGCCGCTTGCTGAGGTTTAACCCCCCAGTGAAAAACGGTGGCCGTACTTTCAAATTCATCTCTCTGGCTTGACGTTCAATTGTTGTCATAGGTGGCGTATTGACGAAATGATCCAATGGAGAATACGCATATATTGTTGTGTTTCCCTTTTAGTATGATCACGGTTTGCTTGGTTGCCACAGTCAACAATGAAGGTTTGGCGCCCTTTGTTTTTTTCTTGGGCAGTGCTAGCTCCAGTTGGTGATGGTGTTGCTTGAGGTGAGCACTTCACAATCACTACTCTCTGCGGCTATATTCTATAAATCATTCGCTTATTCGGTAAGGCTATCCCCTTCAATCAAGATTCTTTAATAAATTCAAATAGCTGACCTACCTCAATATCAAGATAAGCACATAATTTTTCTATCACCTCAAGCTCAACACGCGTGGCTTCTTCATTATAGAGCCGGGTAATTGTGCCTCTATTAATTCCCGTGTCTCTGGCAACATCGGCAATCTTCAATCTTTTCTCACCCATTATTTTGGATAAGTGACACTTCAACATGTTCTGCTCCTGATAAAAATAATCTCCTGAAGATAAAAAAAGTATTGCAGGAGATTATTTGTGTGTTATGTCCTGTTCTACAGGAGAGCATTAAGCTCTTTTGGAGATTAAATCTATTCATAGGAGATTGTACGATGAATTTTGTCAGTCTACAACTTCCTAACTCTGTCACCAAACCGAACGTCTTGTAAGGTAAGGATAATGAGATGATGCCATTAAACCAATATCAGCGTAATGCTATTTTGTACTTACTTGAACAGCAAGAAACACTAGCGAAACCGATAAGCTTTACGCCCGTTCCCAAAATGGGGGTGAGTGAGAAATAAATCCGCATTATTGATTACTTATCTCGAACGCTTAAAAAAGCTCCTTTCCTAATGCTTCATGAGCTGCAATTTAAGGGGGTTAGTGCCAAGGATATTAAGGACACTATCGGCTCATTAAAGGGGGTTAAAGAAAGCCTAGGGTTGGCTGAATACGCATTTACGGATTGGTTAACGGCTCAGTATTTTGAGGCAAACGCAGACACAAGAAGACTAAAGAGGTTAGTGCTCAATTTATGTGAGAAATTGCCGTGTGGGGGGATCTATTCAGAAGTTATTCTTCATCAACATGTTCTAACAAGTCACCAACTTTGCAATTGAGGTACTTACAGAGTGTGTCAAGCGTATCGAAATCAATTCTGTTGTTCGTTTCATGGTAAAGGCGGGTAATCGTATTTCTATTGATTCCTGACTCTCTAACAACATCAGCAATTTTTAGTTTTTTCGACCCCATAATGGTCGATAGATGGCACTTTATCATAGCTATAGCTTAATTGAATTAATACCTAATTATACCCCAAGATCTGTTTCTGAATCTATTTCAACCGTCACACATAGCAAAATAACCCTCTAAGGGGTTAAAAAACACCTTGACGGAATGCTTAAGTGGTTTATTATGTACCTATGGAGTGTTATTAAAACCCTTTTGAGGGGTTAAAATGGTAATCCGGAGGCTTTAAATAATGAAACTAAGTCAATACCACCGCAGCACAATCATGAGCTTACTCGAGCAACAAAAAGCCCTTGCAAAGCCAATTAGTTTTCTGCCGATCTTAAAATTGGGAGTAACTGAAAAGCAAATAAGAATGATCGACTATGTATCTCAGATCCTACAAAAAGCACCATTCCTTACTCTAGATGAACTTCGGTCTGAAGGCATGAGTCTATCTGAGCTTAATAACACGATTGGCTCTCTTAATGATTTTAAAGGCTTGTTGGGACTATCTGAGTACTCATTTTCAGATTGGTTGGTTGCTCAAGGGTTATGCTATTCAGCGGATGTAGGAATTGCTATACCTTACCTAATCTATCAAATGTTCTTTGAAGAAATTCGTAAATTTCACACCGTTCAAAATAGACTAGAGGCTGGATTGAAAGTCGAGCTAGATTCTGGCGCCCGATTCTCATCAGTAAGTCTATTTGGAACTTCTGATACGATGATCCCTGTTGATGATTATGATGCCCTATTACTTGCAAAAACATTACTTTCTGAGCATTACAAAATCATAGATGAAGACAAGTCTAGGTCTTGTTTACAGTTACAGAAAATTGGATCTTCAGCAGTAAAAGATGTTGAAATTCGATGCCTTTCTTCAAGCCTGTCTAAAGCTACTGTGGGCGGTATATATCTATTCGATGATGTAAAGATGAGTAGCCGATCTCAACACAATTATCTTCTTTACGCCTTCTCAAATCTAATCAATCAACACCACCGACATTGGCATGTAGTGGCTTAAGTGATTTCGGAAGTGACATGAATGACTTTAATCCATTTATTTAGTCGAGGCTGATATGCGAGAACAACAAGTAGCCATTATCACTTTAAACAAAGCTGCGAGCCTAATTGGGTTGTCAGCAAAAACATTGCGCAATCGGATATATGAAGGGGTCTATCCTTCAACCGTTTTTATGAAAGTGAACGGTACATGGATGGCAGATATTGAGGAGTGGAATCGATGGCATCGAACTCAACACTGAATCTTCCAGCTGGTATTGAATGCCACGGCTTAACCTTGCGTATCGTGTTCTATTATCGAGGAAAGCGTTACAGAGAGTCGCTAGGGCTGAAGATCAACAAGCAAAATATAAAATTTGCCAACAGCAAGCGAGAGACTATTTTATATGAAATTAAAATTGGCACATTTTGCTATGCAAAGCACTTTCCTGACTCTAGGCATGCTATCGGCAAGCCAGCCTCACAAACTATTAGTGAGGCAGCAAAGCTATTTCTTCAATCAAAGTCACATGATGTAAGGCGCTCTACCTTTCAGCGTTATGAATGGGTGCTACGGGATTTTTGTGAAGTGTATGGCAAGAACAGAAGTTGTGGCACTTTATCACCTCGTTCATTAATTCTATTTAAAAATGAATTAGTCAAAGATCGTACAGGAAGAACCATCAACCGAAACCTTGTCACGATAAATGCTTTTATCGCTTGGCTATACAAAATGGAGTATATCGAGAAAGACCTGTCGCATGTGTTGGAGCGAGTAAAAGAAAGCGACGTTGACACTAGACCTTTCTCGTTAGTTGAAGTTAAGAAAGCTATTGATAGTAGTTACCAACTTCAGCATAAAAATATCGTTATTATTTTTGCATATACTGGCATTCGAACCGGAGAACTGTGTGCGTTGGCATGGGAAGACGTAGATTTAGAGAACCGCACAATTCATATCCGTCGTTCGACCTATGTAGACCGAGGATTGAAGACGACTAAGACTGATAAAGAAAGATATGTTGACCTAATGCCACCCGCTGTTGAAGCATTGAAGTCTCAATTTCTTCTTACTGGTTCACTTCCCGTGGCAGAGTATGATGTTGAATTGCCCGGTAACACTTTTAGGAAAGAAAAACTGCACTTTGTTTTTAATCCCAAAGTGGTGCGAGCACAAAAATGCAGCGATTTTGATTACTACGGAAATCGAGGCTTAGGTCGAATGTGGAAAAGCTTGTGTGATAATGCGGGCATTGAATACCGAAATCAATATCAGTTGCGGCATACCTATGCGAGCTGGATGATCACTCATGCTAACGTCAATATCAGCTATCTTGCACAGCAGATGGGGCATGCAGATATTACTATGGTAGCCAAAATTTACGGTAAATGGCTTACCGAATCGAATAAAAAAGAGTCTGACCGTGCTTGGCAAGAGCTTGAAAAAGCCCATATAGAAACACTGAAATAAACTATAAGCTGCACTCTTAGACTTGATGAGAGTGTAGCTGCCTCATTCCATTGTCTTTAGTGCTAATTTATTACTTCATTTCTGTGCCACCGCAAACATTCTTTTTCTCATGACAAGTCGTGTTGGGGCTATTTAGTCATCTAGTGGATCAGTTAGTTAGCGTTTGAATAGTTACTTTTTTCATATAACCAATTGAAATGTAATATTAAAAAAGAAAAATTAGCCCCAAGGTTTTTTGAGGCTAATTTACTTGCGCTTTGGGGCTAAATTGGGGCTTTTTTATGGGCAATCTAGGGTTGTTTTCGCCATTCTAGTGTTTTTTACAGTAGTCAGTTGCCTCTTAAATAGATGGTTATTAACCTCTAATAGCCGCTAGCTCCAATCAAGTATCACTTTCCCCGAAGCCCCGCTGCGCATGGTGTCGAAGCCTTGTTGGAAGTCATCTACCTTAAAATGATGGGTGATGATTGGGGTCAAATCCAAGCCTGATTGAATAAGGCTTGCCATCTTGTACCAAGTTTCAAACATTTCACGGCCATAAATGCCCTTGATCACTAAGCCTTTAAAGATCACTTGGCTCCAATCAATGGCCATATCCGATGGTGGAATGCCTAGGAGGGCGATGCGGCCGCCGTGGTTCATGGTTTGCAACATGGCGTTGAACGCGCTGGGTACGCCAGACATTTCAAGGCCAACGTCAAAGCCTTCTGTCATGCCAAGCTCTTTCATCACATCTTCAAGTGATTCGTTGGCGACATTGACGGCGCGTGTCACACCCATTTTTCTGGCCAGTTCAAGACGGTATTCGTTCACATCGGTGATCACCACATGGCGCGCGCCCACGTGTTTGGCTACCGCTGCGGCCATAATGCCAATTGGGCCAGCACCTGTGATTAATACGTCTTCACCCACTAAATCAAATGATAGTGCGGTATGCACGGCGTTACCAAAGGGGTCAAAGATTGATGCTAAATCATCCGAAATGCCAGCAGGGATCTTAAAAGCATTAAAAGCCGGGATCACTAAATACTCAGAGAACGCGCCGGTGCGATTCACACCCACGCCCACGGTATTACGGCATAAGTGGGTGCGGCCGCCGCGACAGTTACGACAATGGCCGCAGGTGATGTGGCCTTCGCCCGATACGCGATCGCCCAGGGCAAAGCCGCGTACTTCTTGGCCTATGCCCACCACTTCGCCCACGTATTCGTGGCCGATGACCATAGGCACGGGAATGGTGTTTTGCGACCATTCATCCCAGTTGTAAATATGAATGTCGGTGCCACAAATGGCGGTTTTGCGGATCTTGATCAGCAGATCGTTGTGACCCAGCTCAGGCATTTCGACTTGGGTCATCCAAATACCTGGCTCGGCGTGAAGCTTGGCGAGTGCTTTTATGGTCATTTGATTAGTCCCATGTCTTGGCCAACGGCAATAAAGGCGTCAATGGCTTGGTCGAGTTGTTCGCGGCTGTGCGCGGCAGACATTTGAGTGCGAATGCGCGCTTGTCCTTGTGGCACCACAGGGAAAGAAAAGCCAATTACGTAGATGCCTTTAGCTAAGGCGCGCTCGGCAAATTCAGCGGCCACTTTAGCGTCACCTAACATGATTGGAATGATGGCATGATCGGCGCCGCCTAGGGTAAAGCCCGCCGCTGCCATGCGAGTGCGAAAATGGCTGGCATTAGCCCAAAGTTGGTCACGTAAGTCATCACTTTGTGCCAACAAATCAATTACTTTAATTGAAGCATTGACGATAGCGGGGGCTAACGAGTTAGAGAATAAATAAGGGCGAGAGCGCTGGCGCAGCCAATCGACTAGCTCTTTTTTACCTGAGGTATAACCGCCCGATGCGCCGCCCATGGCTTTACCCAGTGTGCCGGTAATAATATCAATGCGATCAATTACATTGTGATATTCGTGGGTGCCGCGGCCATGCTCGCCCATAAAGCCCACCGCGTGAGAATCATCCACCATCACGAGGGCATCATATTTATCGGCTAAATCACAAATAGCAGGCAAGTTAGCCACGATGCCATCCATGGAAAACACGCCATCGGTGACAATCAATTTGGTTTTTGCGCCTGCGGCATCGGCCGCGATTAATTGCTCTTCTAATGCCTGCATATCATTGTTGGCATAGCGGTAGCGCATGGCCTTACACAGGCGTACGCCATCTATGATGGAGGCATGGTTAAGAGCGTCAGAAATAATCGCGTCTTCTGCGCCTAAAATGGTTTCAAACAATCCGGTATTGGCATCAAAACACGAGGTGTACAAAATGGTGTCTTCTTTGCCCAAAAACTGCGATAGCTTGTGCTCAAGCTCCTTATGAATGTCTTGGGTGCCACAGATAAAGCGCACCGAGGCCATGCCAAAACCGTGTTGCTCCATGCCATCACAGCCGGCTTTAATCAGCTCAGGGTGATTGGCCAAGCCTAAGTAGTTATTAGCACAGAAATTAAGAACTTGTTCACCGCTGCTGATGGCGATTTGTGCTTGCTGCTGCGAGGTGATCACGCGCTCTGATTTATATAAACCTTGTTCTTTAAGTGCAACAAGCTGTTGTTGGATATGCTGATAAAAGGCTGCAGCCATAACGTTACCTTTAGGTTGAATGCTGTGAAATCTCAGTGGACTTAGGTCGTGTTAAGCCAATCCAAACCAATACCGAGTAGTACCTAAAGTGTAATCCAAGCAGGAAAGGGCGATTATCCCATAAGGTGGAAAATCATTTGTGAAATTGAGGCATTAATGCTTGGTTTATGTTGCTAGGGGGGAGGGTAGGTGCTGAACCTGTGGGATCGGTTTTTTTAAACCGCGAATATTCTCACCCTATTCGCGGAATAAATTCTCCCACAAAAACACTAAGTGTTAGAGATAATAGCTGCATGACTGCAGCTCCCACAAGTACAAGAGCACATCCACTTAAAGCATTATTGTGAAGATCTGCATGAATTAGCGATCAAAAAAACAAAGATCCTGCCGATACAGTCAATCAGCTGATAAGCTGGTAAAACTAACCCAAAAGAAATACTAATTTAGTTCAATTAGGTTGTTAATCTATTGCTGTATATGGAAACAAAATGGATTTAAAGGGATATACTGACATTGAGTTGGTTCACTTGGCGCAGCAAAGCCGAGTGTATCGTGCTTTACGAGAAACAGATCAGGCTCAGGTGATGTTAAAAACGCCTAACCAAGACTTTCCCGATCCTCGTCAGTTATCCGCATTAAAGCGTGAACATAGCATCTTACACACCCTCACCTGTGACGGCCTACCTCAAGCCTTTGACTGTATAGAGCACAAAAACTCATTGGTGTTAGTAAGGCAGTGGTTAGAGGGGATTTCACTGCGCCAGTATGAACAAGAGACTAAACCTTCATTAACTCAATCACTTAATATCGCCATTCAGCTTACAGATATATTGAGCTGCGTGCATCAGCAACATTTCTGTCACCGAGATATTTCGGCCGGTAATGTGATTATTGATCCGGCAACGGGTAAGGTGAGCTTAATTGATTTTTGTTCTGCGCTAGAGTTGCCAAATCGCGCTCGGCAAGTCATTAAGCCCAAGTTTATTGAAGGTTCAAGGCCTTATATGTCGCCCGAACAAACAGGGCGAATGAATCGAGGGCTTGATTTTCGTACCGACTTTTATTCGTTAGGTGTTTTGTTTTACGAGCTCTTTACCCAGCGTTTGCCGTTTACCACATCGGATAACAATGAGCTTATTCATTGTCATATTGCGGTCGAGCCCCCCTTGCCTGATAGGATTAACCCTGAGATCCCCCATGCTTTAGCTCGGCTTATCATTAAGTTAATGAGTAAGTCGCCCGATGATCGCTATCAGAGTGCGCAAGGCATCGCTGCTGATTTACGCCATTGCTTAGCGCAGTGGCAGCAGCATAAACGAATTGATGACTTTGTCTTAGCTCAAGATGATGTCAATGACTGGTTTATCCTGCCGGACAAATTGTATGGTCGGGAGCAAGAAACCTCGGTGTTACTGAAGGCCTTTGATCAGGTGAGTGAAGGGAATGGCCATTTAGTATTTGTTTCTGGTCCCGCTGGAATAGGAAAGACATCACTGATCCGTGAGTTATCCCGGCCTTTGGCAGGCAAGGGCGGTTATATTGTTAGCGGTAAGTATGATCAAGTGATGCGACACCAGCCCTATTCAGCTTTGCTGCAGGCGCTGACTAGCTTGGTTAGGCAATTATTAGCAGAGCCGGTGGCCTTGATTGATTATTGGCGCGATAAAATCCTGCAAGGCGTGGGCGGCAATGGTCAAGTCATTATTGATGTGATCCCTGAGTTGGCTTTGTTGCTAGGCCCGCAGCCTAAACTGGCTACCCTATCGGTCGAGGCGGCATCCACACGATTTAGTACTACGTTTCATAATTTAATCCACAGCTTAGGGCATACACGTTACCCCTTAGTGATTTTCATTGATGATTTACAGTGGATAGACCCGCCCAGTTTAGCCTTGTTTGAAGCTATGGCACCGACCTTGGCCGATTCTTCGTTAATGTTGATCGCCGCTTATCGAGACAACGAAGTCAGCCAAACTCATCCTCTGAGTTTATCTATGCCCAATTTAAAGGCCACTTGCGAGAATGTGTTGTCGATTGCATTAGGTGAGCTAGAAGAATCTGCATTTATTGAATTGGTGCAAGACACAGTGACCCCTGCGGATGTTGATATAGCACAGCTAGTGACCATATTACGTCAACGAGCGCAGGGTAATCCTCTTATTTTCAGAACCATGCTTGCCTCGTTGCATCATCAAGGGCACTTATCTTTCAACAAGGAAACAAACACTTGGGCTTGCTCACTTAAAGAGGTAGCCAAGCTGCCGCAAATGCATAGCTCGTTGGAAATGTTAAGAGCATATATGCTTGAGTTGCCCGAAGCGACCTTGGGCTTATTACGTTTGGCCAGCTGCATTGGTAATACCTTTAGTTTGGATTTGCTGGTTAGCTTGAGTGATTTAGCTCGCGCTAAGTTGGCTACTTTATTGGTACCTTGCGTGAGCGTAGGGTTGATCCAGCCCCTTGATGATGATTTTGAATTGTTGACCACAGAGGCCGGTAACCCATTACCGGATGTTGCGTTCAGTTTTAGCCATGACCGAGTGCAACAAGCCGCCTATACCTGCTTGTCTGAGCAGCAGAAAATTCAGGCTCATTGGCAAATAGGTTGGCAGTTACTGCAAGACAATATCGAGCTGGAAGCTCTATTTGATGCTGTTGAGCATTTAAATCAAGGTTGTACGCTGGCAACTGAGACTGAACGTGACAAGCTGGTTGAATTAAATATTCAAGCGGCGGCCAAAGCCAAGGCATCAGCTGCATTTAGTGTGACTTATAGCTGCTTAAAACAAGCTCAGAGCTTGTTGGTGCAATTAGCCGAGCCTGATAATACCGAGCGTATGATAGAGCTTGAAACTCAATTAGCACAGGCTTGTTATCTCGTGGGGGATTTTGCCCAAGCGCATGCCCTGTATCAAAGTTTAGAGCAGCAGGTTACGCCGGTGGAGGCCAAGCTTAAGCTTTGTAATATCAGAGCTAAACAATATCATCACCAAGGCTTATACCTAGAGTCAGTCGCTCAAGAGCGCGCCGCGCTGGCCTTGTTGGGCATCGATTTACCCGATGATGATGATGCTTTGCTCACTATGTTTGCTGAGCAACAGCAGCAAATAAACGCTTTGCTACAGCGCAATGATGTGGAGCGGCTATACCATCAAGGTGAAGTAGACGAAGCGCACTTTGTGTTAACCCATGAATTGTTGTTTGATTTATTCGTTGACAGTTATTTGCTTGGTCGTGGCCCGTTATTGTCGGTTGCCGCAGCTATCAGTGCCCGGATCTCTATGGAGCAAGGCAATTGTTTTGTAACCTCTGCTGGCTACATTAACTACGCTACTATTTTGTGTTCAAGTGGCCAATATCGTGAAGGTCATGCCATAGGTCGCTTGGCCGTGCGTTTAGCCGATAAATACCAAAACCCTGCATTTCAAAACTATACCTATCATGTTTTTTCGTTAGGCATTAATCACTGGCTTGAGCCTTTAAAATCGAGCTATCACTATTGGCATCAGGCATCAAAATTGTCATTAGAATCCGGCTCGCCTTATGCGGGTTGGGTGTTTTTGCAAAAGCCGCATTTGCTGTTTGCATCCGGGGCACCCTTAATTGAAGTGGCCGAACAAGTTAAGGAAAGTGAGCATTACCTGCAAACCAACAAACTGGATGATGTTGCTCAGTTACTTACTATCATCGTCAGCCAACCTTTAAAGCATTTACGCGGCGAAACGCAGTACTTTGCCACCTTGGATGATGGTTGCTTTAAGACCTCCGAATTACTTAGCCAATATCAAGATGCGCCCTTCTTTCTTGGCCATACTTATTATGCCCAGTTGAGATTGGATTTACTGGCTCAGCAATACCAGTCAGCCGAATTGTTAATGCAACGCTTAGCTGTCATTGAAGCCACCGTACAGGCGCAGATTATACAGGTAGATAGTTGTTGGTTTGTTGGCTTGCAATTAAGTGCCACTTGTCATCAATTAAGCGGTGAGGCCAAGGCTGAGCAGCTCAATTTGCTGCAGCATTTGGTCGATAAGTTTGCCGTGTGGGCGCAGTTGTGTCCTCACAACTTCAAGCATAAATACCTGTTACTTCAAGCTGAGTGGCTGCGCTTAGATGGCCAAACCATGGCCGCATTTGACCATTATGAGTTGGCGCGTGAAGCAGCCCTAGCTGGGCATTTTTTGTTTGATGCGGCCTTGTGTGATGAGTTTACCGGCTTATTCTGGCTGACCTTAAATAAATCTTATCAAGCCGTGAGCTACTTAAAGCGGGCTATGGCGGGTTTTGAACAATGGGGTGCTAAGGGTAAAGTTCAGTGGATGAAGGCAAATTACGCCGGTTTAGCGCCCGAGTTGCAAGGCTTATCTGGCTTGTTTGGCACGGATGATTCCACCTTAGGGAGCCATGATTTTTCAACTGCCCTTGATATCGGCACAGTGCTAAAAGCATCACAGGCGATTTCTCAGCACATCAATATTGACGTATTAACCGACCAGTTGCTCAGTTTAGCGGTGGAAAATGCTGGCGCAACGCGCGGGTTACTACTGTTAAATCAAGAAGATGATTTTATTATCTCGAATGCAAGCAGTGCCAAGGAGGGAGGGGAGATAAAGATTGAACTCGGGCAATCTTATGCTCAGTCAACTTGCTTGTCTCTTAGCATAGTGCGCTTTGTGATTAATACTAAACAGTTAGTGCTTTACTCGCCGAAACAGCACGATGAGCAATTTGATCGTTGCCCTTACCTGAAAAAGCATAATGGTGTTGCGATTATATGTGTGCCCATTGTGCGCCAAAATAAGCTAACGGGGATTATATATCTTGAAAACAATCACCTCGCTGAGGCTTTTATGCCGGAGCGGGTGTATACCTTACAAATTTTGGCAGCTCAGGCGGCTATTTCATTAGAAAACGCGCGAATGTACCTTGATTTACAAGGTTTAAATAAAAATTTAGAAGTATTGGTGAATGAACGAACGCAGAAATTACGTCATGCTAACCAGTTGCTTGTTGAAAAGAATAATGAACTGTATTTGTTATCGATCACAGATCAGCTAACAGGTATCTATAACCGCCGTTATATGGAAGAACAACTTCAAGCAAGTTTAACCACATTGCCGCTGCAGCCTGCCTGTGTTTTGATGCTAGATGTCGATTATTTTAAGCAAGTTAACGACAGTTACGGCCATGATGTAGGGGATGAGGTATTAATTAATGTTGCCAAAATGATCCAACATGCTATTCGACGAGTGGATGTGGCTGGGCGTTGGGGGGGCGAAGAGTTTTTGGTGCTAACCCAGTCCGATCTCGTAGGTGCCAATGCGCACGCCGAGCGTATTGCGCAAGCTCTGGCTCAATATGCTCACCCTCAAGCAGGCACAGTGACAGTTAGTATTGGAGTTACCCCTCTATCAGCAACAGATACGCTAGATACAGCTTTGGTGCGCGTCGATAAGGCGTTATATGAAGCCAAAAATCTAGGGCGTAACCAAGTGGTGAGTAGGACTAAGTAATGAGTAAGGAAGACAAGTGCGAGTGAAACAAGATAACAACAGCCGAGCTAGCAAAAAAGCACTATTAGTTGTCACTAGCCATACTGAACTTGACGATACAGGTCAAAAAACAGGGTTTTGGTTTGATGAATTAGCGACCCCTTTTTGGGGGCTGTACGATGCAGGATATGAAGTCTGCATAGCTTCGATAAAAGGGGGTAAAGCCAGTGCAGATCCTCTTAGCGCCCAAGGGGAGTTTGCAACGCCAGCCGTTAAGCGCTTTTTAGCATCTGATTTTGCTATGTCTTTACTAGACGATACTTTGCTGATTGATGAAGTGAATGTTACCCCTTTCACTACTTTGTTTCTTTGCGGTGGCCATGGCACCTTGTGGGATTTTAAGCAAAGTCGTGGCTTAGCCAGAGTGGTGAGTGAATTTTACGCCGCGCAAAAGTTAATTGCGGGTGTTTGCCATGGCCCAACAGGACTTCTGTCAGCAAAAAAGCCGGATGGCAGTGCGTTGGTTACAGGCTTAAAACTAACCGCCTTCTCGGACGCCGAAGAAACCTTAACTCCACCGCAATATATTGAAGCCTTACCTTATCACTTAGAAGATGCCTTGGTTGAGCAAGGGGCAAATTATCAGTGTGGGCAACCGAATGCGCAATTTGTACGTTCGGAAAAGGGCCTGATCACCGGGCAAAACCCCGCTTCTGTTGCGCTGGTGACGAAAACGTTATTGGATGCACTGAGTAAAAAGCGGGTGTGGGTAGACACTAACCTCGCGATAGGCACGGCAAACGAAGCAGGGCAATCATGCAAGATAGATAATGCTTATGCGCTGCTTAGTCTTTTTAATAGCAGTAATGTAAAGGTGCAGGGCATAAGTAGCGTGTTTGGCGAGACAGATACACTCACTGCATCTCAACTTGCCAAAATGTTAGCGAACCGTTTTGGCCCGGTTGCTTTACCTGTTGCGACAGGTGCTGCTCAAGCCCTCAATATCAGCGAGGTGAAGTCTAATCAAGCGGTGGAGCGTTTAGCGCAATCATTACGTCAAGAGCCGATGACGCTGGTGGCACTGGGGCCGTTGACCAATATTGCCACGCTTATCCTGCTTTATCCTGAATTAACCAACAAGATAGAGCAGCTTATTTGGGTGGCTGGACGCGCCAGTGAGCATTCGGCTTTTATTGCTGGCCCTAAACAGCAAACGCCATTTGCTGATATGGGCTTTGAGTTAGATGTGGATGCTGCGCGAGTCGTATTAGCAAGTGATATTCCTGTGGTGTTGACGCCATTTGAGTTAGCTAGCCAAGTGTGTGTAACCCAAGCTGATGTAACTGCATTAGAGGAAAGTCATGGCGTTGGCGAATATTTAGCTGAGCATTCACAGCCTTGGCTAAATAGATGGACGCAAGATTATGGCGCGCAAGGATTTTCGCCGATAGCGGCACTGGCTGCCGGGTTTGCGATAAACCCAAATCGATACCAATGGCAAAAATTAGCGGTAGAGTTTCGTATTGCCGCCGATGATACCAAAGGTGCCCGCTTTGGCACACCAGAGCAATATAAGCCTTATCTCATTGCATCCCCGGAATGCCAAAGCCCCTATTCGGTGCTTTATTGTACGCATGTGGTCGGCGACTTTAAGCAATCTCTGCTATCAAGGATCATTAACCCCAATGATCCGGCTAAGTACATTGCTGCCGTGTCGCACTTAAATATCATAGTGGACGACGTTGATGAAGCGACCGCGTTTTATCAGCGAACCCTTGGCTTTGAACAGGCCTATGATGAAGCGGGTGAAATCATGGATTATCCGCATTTAACATTGGCCTCTTTTGCTAAAGATGCAGGTTTTAGCAATGGTAAAGTTGATGTTGATATCCGCTTTTTACGTCACCCGACCGCCGGCCTTTACCTTGAGCTAATGCGTTATTACACACCGAAAGGTGAGCAAACTATCACCAAGAAAAACACCCATGATATGGGCGGTGTACGTCATACCGCTCTTGAGGTAAACGATATTATGGAAGCTTTCAATTATCTAAAAGACCAGCCAGGTGTTGAAATGGTGCGTTATCCCGATGGCCATGAAGATGATGAGCAAGGGCCACCTATGGTGCTTGCGCCTTTTCCCATGTCATTTTTCTATTGGCGTGATCAATACGGTGTGCAATGGGAAATGGAGTGTGGCCGCAAAAGAGGCTATTTAAGAGGGATTTAAATCCCCCCTTTCTAATTCATCGCACACTGGCTGCTTGCTGGTGTGTGCCTTCCAAGTTTTACAAAGGAAAAACCATGCTTAACCAAGCTCATTATGTTCGTCTTGCGCTGATATTCATTCTGGTTTTTTGCCCATTGCGAGTTTTTGCCAGTGATTATTACAGCGTGCAACTATATTTTGGCTTGTCTTTACCAACGGGTGGAGGGGTGTCGCTAAAGCAATGGGATACATTTATGACTGAGCACATTGCCAGCCGCTTTGAAGGTTTTAACGTAGTGGATTCGGTCGGATATTGGCAAGGCGAGCCTGAGCGCTCAAAAATTGTGACCATAGTACTAAAGGCAAACAGAGTGACAGATGCTGAAGCTGTCGCACGAGTATATGCGAAACTATTTCATCAAGATTCGGTGATGATGGTGCAACACCCCGTTACTAAGCTTGAGTTTGTTACAGTAAAAGAACCAGAGCGGAGTAAATAGTGCGCTCAGCGATTGCATTCTGAGGCAACTCTTTCTGTGCCAATGCATTTTCTTGGTGTTCACATTTAATTAATTGTTTTTAAAGTTATAATTTGTTATTTCTTTTGTCGTTTTTTAGCCTTTTTATATGATTGTATGCACGCTATTAGAAAGGCACTTAAGAGTAATGTAATAGTACAGTATGTTTTGAAGCTGCATGCTACGTGCCATCAGGTTTTGGACACATGTAGGGCAATTTAATGGCTAATGAAACAGCTTCACCATTTTCAACCAGCGACCATTCGTTTCGCTATAAAGCAGAAGTTCGTCTAGTTTCACCCGCGTCTGCGCGTGGCACATCAAATCACAACACAAAATGTTTTGTCGGCATAAGCCTAGAAAGCCCCGTCTTCATTGGACATAAACTTCAATCAATAATTGACTTCGTGTCAAATAGGTACTCTGACTGCTGCTTTCTCCTCGGTGACCATGTTCACCGTTTAACGCTACAAATGAATAATGATTTTACTCGAGAGGAAAGCTTTAACCATGCAATCAACCTTGGAAATTCTTTTCTCAGTTCTCAGGGGCATATTTTAAGAAATAGCAAAACAGGCAAACCTTTCGATCTTGTTCGTGGATCTGAAATTTATCATTTACCTGAAGTGCTGGGCTACCTTTCGGTGTTAAAGACGATCTTTGAACAAGATATTGAGTTTAGGAGTGCCGTTGAGCATTTTGCTGACCAGTTTATTGCACGGCAGCATATAGTGCAGCCCAATCGCGCAATTCAGCTGTCGTCAGAGTATGTCCTTGAGGAGCTAGCTGAGACTTGTTATATGATATCGTCTGGCTATGAAACTCTGGTTTACCCAGGTTCGCTTGCTATTTTTCAGCAGATTTCCGATAAAAAATTTAGTGATCTCCCAGTCGAGTTAGATAAATTAGTTAATGTCAGTTTGCGTATTAAGAGGCGTGGGAAGAAAATGCAGCTTCAGTGTGCCTAATGTATAGAAATTATTCGCTTTACTGATTTATTAGTTAAGCGCTCAGTTAACTGGTTAATTGAGCGCTCACGCGCATAAAAGATGAAAGGGAAAGTGGCAATTTATACCGCTACCAGCGCGGCTACCCCCTATCGCCCGAGTTAAGAGACCATTTCACGGTTTCCCAAGCTGCCTCAGCTCTTTTCAAAAAGGCGACGGATGCGTCGATTACTGTGATGTAGTTCTCATCATTAACAGGGAGACTAGAAAGCTCATGCTCTTTATTATCAATGGTTACACTCTGAATTCTAAAGGGCATAATTACTTTAACTCATTATAAAAATATTCACAGTTTACATAAAGCTAGATGGGAGTTAAAAGATTTGAAGATGAAGAATATTGCGCTAAACCACATATTCAGTAAATTCACCGATATATGAATGAATTATTGCTTGAACCTCCCTCTACGAGTCGGGAGATTGAAATTTCTATTCACGAAACATTTTGGCTTGTGCTTAACCCGACCTGTTAGAGCCAGATAAAGAAAAGCACCTAGCGAGATTTTCGCTAAGTGCTTGATAAATTTGGTGGCCCCTCACAGACTTGAACTGTGGACCTACCGATTATGAGTCGGGTGCTCTAACCAACTGAGCTAAGGGGCCTTATTGTTGCTCTTTAAGGTTGCAGAAGCGCTAGACTTCTGTCTCGACATCCTTATCTTAGCTCAGCCAAATGAGCTGCAAGCCGATGAGATAAAAGGTCGTTTTATTGTTCTTATTAAGCGGGGGAGATTATATATAGCTAGTTTGCCTGTGTCTACCACTGCCAGATCGTTTGCTGATTTTATGTTCAGTTTACGGAGGTTATCGTTTGGTTAGCTTATTGGAGCTGAAATTTTGGCAAAAAAATACCAGCGCTAGGCTGGTATTTTTAATCACAGAAATAACGAGAAGTTACTCGTCTAAGAAGCTGCGTAGTTGTTCACTGCGGCTTGGGTGGCGCAGTTTACGTAATGCTTTGGCTTCAATTTGACGAATACGCTCACGGGTTACGTCAAATTGTTTACCCACTTCTTCTAGGGTGTGGTCGGTATTCATGTCGATACCAAAACGCATCCGTAGTACTTTGGCTTCACGTGCGGTTAGGCCAGCTAATACGTCGTTAGTCGCATTTTTTAGGCTTTCGCTGGTGGCCGAGTCAACTGGTAAATGGATGGTTGTATCTTCGATGAAATCACCTAAGTGCGAATCTTCATCATCACCAATTGGCGTTTCCATTGAGATTGGCTCTTTGGCAATTTTTAATACCTTACGGATCTTGTCTTCCGGCATCATCATACGCTCTGCCAATTCTTCAGGAGTTGGTTCGCGGCCCATCTCTTGTAGCATTTGACGTGAGATACGGTTCAGTTTGTTGATGGTTTCAATCATGTGAACCGGAATACGTATGGTGCGTGCTTGGTCTGCAATCGAACGCGTAATAGCTTGACGGATCCACCATGTGGCGTAAGTTGAGAACTTGTAACCACGGCGGTATTCAAACTTATCAACCGCTTTCATTAGGCCAATGTTACCTTCTTGGATTAGATCCAAGAATTGTAGGCCACGGTTGGTGTATTTTTTCGCGATTGAAATTACCAGACGTAAGTTCGCTTCAACCATTTCTTTTTTAGCACGGCGAGCTTTCGCTTCACCTATGCTCATGCGTCGGTTGATGTCTTTAATATCGGTAATGTTTAGGCCGGTTTCTTCTTCAACCGAGGCCATTTTCACGATACAACGCAAAATTTCGTCGCGTAGTACGGCTAATGAATCGCTATAAGACTTGCCTTCGGCGATGGCATTCTCTAACCAAGTTCGGTCAGTTTCGTTACCTGGGAATACGGATACGAATGCTTTCTTAGGCATCTTACATTGGTCAACAACCATTTTTAAGATAAGACGCTCTTGAACACGAACGCGATCCATCATTGAGCGCATGTTGCTTACCATGCGGTCAAATTGCTTAGGTACTAAACGGAATTCTTTAAATACTTCCGCTAGATCGCCAATGGCTGCTTTGGCTTCTGGGCTTTGACGGCCTGATTTTTCGATAACCGCTAGTAAGTTGTCGTGCGCAGTACGTAGGGCTGCAAATTTTTCACGTGCTTCTTCTGGGTCTGGGCCTTTATCGCCTTCATCATCGTCACTGCTATCTTCGTCATCATCGTCGTCATCAAGATCTTCGTCATCGAGATCATCATCTGACAATTCAGAACCAATGTGCGTCGCAGTTGGGGCTAAGGTTTCAGCTTCATTTGGGTCAATAAAGCCTGAAATGATGTCGCTTAGCTTGATTTCTTCCGCTTCGTAGCGATCCCATTGCTCAAGTAGGTAATGGATTGCTTCTGGGTATTCGGAAACCGAAGTTTGGACAAGATTAATGCCTTCTTCGATACGCTTGGCGATGTCAATTTCGCCTTCACGGGTTAATAGTTCAACTGTGCCCATTTCGCGCATGTACATGCGAACAGGATCGGTAGTACGACCAATTTCTGATTCCACAGAGGCAAGTGCTTGAGCAGCTGCTTCAGCCGCATCTTCATCTGCGGTATCTTCAGATAACATAAGATCATCGGCGTCAGGTGCGTTTTCTACTACCTGAATACCCATGTCGTTAATCATTTGAATGATATCTTCAATTTGATCAGAATCGACGATGTCTTGGGGTAAGTGATCATTAACTTCGGCGTAAGTAAGGAAGCCTTGTTCTTTACCTTTGGTAACCAGAAGTTTTAACTGAGACTGAGGGGTTGGCTCCATAGACTCCATCCGATTAGGGTTTAAGGATTGGTGCAAAAATGCAAGGGCGCGATTATAATGCCTTTGCGCTAAATTTACTAGTTAGAAGATGATAACTTTCTACTTTGAATCAGTTCACTGAGCTGTTTTTTTTGTTCTAAGCTCAGCTGGCCTGTTCGTGCTTTAGCAAGTAATGCTTCTTCTTTTTGCTCGATATACGTTGCGAGTAACTTATCTAACGTGTCTAAAAACACCGCTTCAATTTGTGGTGCTTCAATATGATGGTCCCACATGGCCAATTTTGCCAGTTGTTGACCTTCTTTTGTGCCTCGCCAATCTTCTAATAACTGACCTGTTGTGATATGGGGATGTTGTTGGCACTTTTCAAGTAATTGTGAAAAAAGGCCACTGCCAGCTAGGTTAAGTTCAGCCAATTCTGGCATTGGCGGCAAATCACTCGCCAATTGTGGATATTGGACAATCAAGGCCACCGCCATTCGCATCGGGGTCACTTTAGGCTGCTGAGCTCGTTTAGGCTTTACTTCTTGCTCGGTTGTATCTGATGAAGGTAATAATTTTTCTAAGCCAGCGAGATCGATAGCCAGTAAATTTGCTAATTTTTCCTTCATCATATGGCTAAATACGTTATTAGGCAGTTTCGCGATCAATGGCATGGCCAGTTGGGCTAACTTGGTCTTACTATCGCGACTGCCCATATCCACTTGCTGTAATAAATTATCAAACAAAAAGTCAGATAACGGTGTAGCCTTTGCGAGCCGTTGTTCGAAGGCTTCTTTACCTTCTTGTCGCACCATGGAATCTGGGTCTTCACCATCAGGCAAAAACATAAATTTCAACGATTTACCATCTTGAAGTAAGGGTAGGGCGTTTTCTAAAGCGCGCCATGCGGCGGCGCGTCCGGCGCGGTCACCATCATAACAACAGATCACTTCGTCGGTGGTTCTAAACAAGGTTTGCATGTGCTCGGGTGTGGTACTGGTACCAAGGGAAGCGACAGCATAGTCGATGCCAAATTGCGCCAAGGCAACGACATCCATATAGCCTTCAACCACTAATATTTTGGCGACGTCTTTGTGGGCTTTTTTTACTTCATAAAGGGCGTATAACTCTCGCCCTTTATGAAAAATGGGGGTTTCGGGTGAGTTGAGGTATTTGGGCGTGCCATCACCCAGTACGCGACCACCAAAACCGATGACGCGACCACGGCGATCTCGAATTGGGAACATCACACGATCACGAAAACGGTCATAGCTACCGCCGCCGTCTTTTTCTATCAGCATCCCCCCTTCAATCAATTGTGCCTGACTATCGCGATTAGGTGCGAAGCGTTTTTTCACTTCATCCCAGCCATCGGGGGCAAAGCCGATGCCAAATTGTTGGCAAATTTCACCGCTTAGGCCGCGGCCTTTAAGGTAGTCAATCACGCGTTGACTATGAGCTTGACCACGCAATTGCTGCTGATAAAAGCGAGCAATTTGCTCCATCACTTGGTAAAGATCTTTTTTGCCTTGAATTTGTGCGGGGGTTGGGGCTGGGCCAGTGCCTTGTTCGCGTGGTACATCTAAACCATGCATACTGGCTAGCTCTTCGATGGCATCGGGAAATTCTAAGCCATCATATTCCATTACAAAGCTAATGGCATTGCCGTGAGCACCACAGCCAAAACAATGATAAAACTGCTTATTGGGGCTAACCGTGAAGGACGGGGATTTTTCGTTGTGAAACGGACAACAAGCCTGATAGTTTTGCCCGGCTTTTTTTAGTTTTACTCGGCTGTCGATAAGATCAACGATATCGGTGCGAGTGAGAAGGGTATCGATAAAATCGCGTGGGATCCTGCCTGCCATAAACCCTCAAAAAACTAAATGAAATCAATCAGCCGCTGATGTTAAGCAAGCCATATGGTGTGCTTTTGGTTTGCACTATTATCGCGTTAAGCTGATAACCTAGCAGTAAAAACAGCAGAAATAAAACGTCAGAAACAAACAAGCCGCACACTTTCGAAAAAGTCGCGGCTTGTTCAATCAGCTTAGAATGAGATTAAGATAAACTGGCTTTAATTTTGCCGCTTACTTGTCCCATGTCCGCTCTACCTTGAATTTGGCTTTTGATCGCCGCCATTACCTTGCCCATATCTTGCATACCTTGTGCACCGGTAGATTCCAGTGCAGCAGCGATAATGCTGTCAACTTCTTCCTCGCTAAGAGGTTGAGGTAAGAATTCTTGAAGAACACTCAGCTCTTCAGATTCTTTATCGGCTAGATCTTGACGATTTGCTGCTTCAAACTGAGCGATAGAATCTTTACGCTGTTTCACCATTTTAGTGATAACAGTGATAATTTCTTCGTCAGATAACTCAACTTGGTTATCGACTTCGCTTTGTTTAATGGCCGCCATTAGCATACGAATTGCACCTAAACGGATTTTATCCTTGGCACGCATCGCTGCTTTTTGTTGGTCTTGCAACTTCTCTTTCAAGGTCATTACGAACGCCTTATTAGTAAAGACGAACGCGACGTGCGTTTTCGCGAGCTAGCTTTTTCAAGTGACGCTTAACTGCAGAAGCTTTAGCGCGTTTGCGAACGGTAGTCGGTTTTTCGAAATATTCGCGACGGCGAACTTCAGAAAGGATACCTGCTTTTTCGCATGAACGCTTAAAGCGACGTAGTGCAACATCAAACGGTTCGTTTTCACGTACTTTTATTACTGGCATATGCCCATCACCTCAGGGTGTTGTGTGAAGCCGGTCGTAGATTGACCAGTCTGTTTAAAAATGGTGCGGAATTTTAATCCTATTAGGGGGCATTTGTAAACCCCCTATTAATTGTCTCTGGAGAAAAAAGCTGTGAATCGTTACACTAGCGCCAAATTTTAGCCTGTGTTTGCCCTGATGTGGATGCAAATTTTGATGTGTTGAATGGCTAACTCTATTTTTGAGGTGTGAAAATGCGAATTTTAGGAATTGAAACGTCCTGTGATGAAACCGGCGTGGCCATTTATGATGATGAGCTTGGTTTACTGGCTCATCGTTTATACAGTCAGGTGAAGCTGCACGCTGATTATGGTGGTGTGGTCCCCGAATTAGCGTCTCGTGATCACGTTCGTAAAACCATTCCTTTGATTAAAGAAGCGTTAGCCGAGGCAAATTGCACTAAAGATGATATTGACGGTATTGCTTATACCGCAGGTCCTGGGCTCGTTGGCGCCTTATTGGTTGGAGCAACCATAGGTCGCAGTATTGCATATGCATGGAATGTCCCTGCTGTAGCGGTGCATCATATGGAAGGTCATTTATTAGCGCCGATGCTAGAAGATGAGCGTCCTGAGTTTCCTTTTCTTGCCTTACTTGTATCGGGCGGCCATAGCATGATGGTGAACGTGCAGGGCATAGGTGAATATGAGGTGTTAGGTGAAAGTGTTGATGACGCCGCAGGTGAAGCATTTGATAAAACAGCTAAATTAATGGGACTGGATTATCCAGGTGGGCCGTTATTGGCTAAGTTAGCCGAGCAGGGGACTCCGGGGCGTTTTACCTTCCCAAGGCCGATGACAGATAAACCGGGATTAGATTTCAGCTTCAGTGGTTTGAAAACCTTTGCCGCTAATACTATTCGCAGCGAAGGGGATGATGAGCAGACCCGCGCCGATATTGCTTATGCGTTTCAGGATGCGGTGATTGATACCTTGGCTATCAAGTGCCGTCGTGCTTTAGATCAAACCGGCTTAAAGTCCTTGGTTATTGCCGGCGGCGTGAGCGCGAACAAACAATTACGTGAGCAATTGGATGTGATGATGCAAAAACGTGGCGGCAAGGTTTATTATCCGCGCCCTGCATTTTGTACCGACAACGGCGCTATGATTGCCTATGCGGGGATGCAGCGTTTAAAGGCTGGGCAAGTGGAAAGTTTAAGCATTCAAGCCAAGCCTCGTTGGCCGATTGATACCTTAGCGCCTTTGGCATAGCCTCGGGTACATAGCTGAAACTAAAGCTAGAACTAAACCGATAGCAAACGGTTGGCGTTTATTGAGATTTATCCGTTTGCTTATTTGTCGTCGATTTGGTTTCTTGCTGAGTTTCATGCTTGTCCATCGAAAATTTACGCCAAATCTTTAGCTCGGTGCCTCGATAGAGGCGCGCTATATTTTCATGGTGGCGCAAAATGACTAAGCAGCCCAGCATAGAAACGGGCAGGGTATATTCAGGCTTAATAAGGTAAGTAAACAAAGGCGCAAGCAACGCGGTGATAATTGCGGCCAACGATGAATAACCACTTAGCGCTACAACTAGCAGCCAACAGCCAACCAACGCCCCCGCGATATCCATGCCCAAAGGTAACATGGCTCCCATTGAGGTAGCGACCGCTTTGCCGCCTTTAAAATGAAAGAAAATGGGATAAATGTGGCCTAAACAAGCCGCGACACCCACCAAGCCAATATAGACGGGCTCAAAACCGGCCCAATAAGCGCAATAAACCGGCAAGGTTCCTTTTAGTAAATCGGCTAACAACACCCAAGCCGCAGCTTGTGGCCCGCCTAATCGCAGTACATTGGTGGTGCCGGGGTTGTTGGAGCCATGAAGGCGAGGGTCGGGAAGTTTTTTTAATCGGCAGATTAAAACAGCACTGGAGACTGAGCCCAGTAAGTAGGCTAAAAAAATAAAGACAATGACGGTGGCAGTCATAAAATGCTGTTTTTCCTTCTTGGCTTTTTGCGCTATTATCGCCGCTCTTAAATTGCCTACCGATAATACGCTTAATTATTGGGCGGTGGTAGCCCTTCTCGGCCAAAAAAATCAAACAGTCAGGAAAGCAAAATGGATCGCGTTTTTATTAACTCTTTGGAAGTCTTGTGCACCATAGGTGTATATGAATGGGAAAAGACCATTAAGCAAAAGCTGGTATTTGACTTGGTGTTAGCCTTTGATAATCGCCCCGCAGCCCAAGATGACAATATAGTTTTAGCCTTGGATTATGCCGTGTTATCGCAACGCATTGTTGAATTTGCCCAAAATCATACCTTTGAGTTAATCGAAACCATGGCTGAGCGAGTAGCGACAATGATTTTGGCTGAGTTTAACGTGCCCGGATTACAGTTAACCTTAAGCAAACCCGGTGCGGTGCCAATGGCTGCAAATGTGGGCGTGCAAATTACCCGAGGTAACTTTAATGGCCAAGGTACCTCCTTGTAATGGCGCAAATATATATTAGCGTTGGCTCTAATATCGACCGCGCTTATTATATTCAAGCGGGGATAGACGCGATGGCCGCTGTGTTTGGTGAGCTAAGCATTTCATCTGTGTTTGAAAGCGAAGCCGTCGGTTTTAACGGCAGTGCATTTTATAATTTGGTGGTGGGCGCACAAACCCAATTATCAGCGGCGCAAGTGGCTAGCTACCTCAAGCAAATTGAACTTGAACATGGTCGTACGCCTGATTCACGTAAATTTTCGCCGCGTACTTTAGATCTCGATTTATTGCTGTATGACGACTTGATCACAGATCAAGGCGTGCAACTGCCTCGTGAGGAAATTCCTCATAATGCCTTTGTGCTGTGGCCGCTTGCTGAGTTAGCGCCGGAGAGCGTTCATCCTATTTTAGGAAAAAATTACCGCACGCTCTGGCAAAATTACGACAAATCTTCACAAAAACTGTGGAAAATCCCTTTTATTTGGAACACGTCAGGAAGGAACAATTAGCATGACCATGCTTGAAATAGTGGTGCTGGCCATTGTACAGGGCTTAACGGAATTTTTACCTATCTCTAGCTCGGCGCACCTAATATTGCCCTCGCAAATTTTAGGCTGGCAAGACCAAGGCCTCGCGTTTGATGTTGCGGTGCACGTTGGTACCTTGATTGCGGTGGTGCAGTATTTTCGCCGTGAGGTTTCCACCATGGCTGTTGCGTGGACCGGCTCGGTGTTAAAGCGTCAACATAATCAAGACAGTAAGCTTGCTTGGTGGATAATTTTAGGCACCATCCCGGCGGGCCTATTTGGCTTGTTTGGCAAAGACTTTATTGAGACTTACTTGCGCAGTGGCTACGTGATTGCGACCACTACCATAGTGTTTGGTTTACTGCTGTTACTGGCAGATAAATTAGCTAAACAACAAGTAACTGAATATCAGCTAGGTTGGAAAACGGTATTGCTGATTGGTTTTGCCCAAGCCATGGCGTTAATTCCAGGAACATCTCGCTCTGGTGTGACCATGACGGCGGGTTTGTTTTTAGGCATGACACGACAAGCGGCGGCGCGTTTCTCTTTCTTATTGTCCATCCCGTTGATTTTTTTGGCGGGAAGTTATTTAACCTTGAAGCTAATCACCTCTGGTGAGGCGGTTGATTGGTTTGCCATGATAGTGGGGGCTTTGTTGGCTTATATCAGCGCCCTTATCTGTATCACCTTCTTCTTAAAAGTGATTGAAAAGATGGGGATGCTGCCTTTCGTTATTTATCGTTTGGCATTGGGTATCGCGTTATTTGTGGTGCTGGCATAAGCATGTGGTAGCTAGGCTGATAGTTTAGCCTAGCTAACCTGAGCCTTAGACAAGCCATAGCGTATAAATAATCCGCAAAAACGCAGTGAATATGTCCCTATATACCCAAGTTACTTCAAGATGCTTGTTCAGCGAGAATTTGTAGGCCTTGGCCGCAGGTCGTTAGGCGCGACGCTGATTTGAGACATAGTGATTCACGGTTGTTAAACTACGTTGAAAATCAGCTATATACTCTGCGTATTCTCCCTTGAGAACGAAATTTTGCTGCTTATCCAAACGGTATCTATTTGAAGTACCTTTAACTAAAGCCGAAGTTAG
>NZ_JBKFDK010000014.1:0-116260 GCF_046452435.1 Motilimonas thetidivivens | reverse complement strand
TTATTTGAAGAAGCCCTTACAGCAATGTAAGGGCTTTTTTACGTCTGTAGAAAAACCAAACAGATGCCAAGAGCAAGCTCCGGTCCTAAAAGGATCTATTTATCATCGTGCTCAAAATAGTAGCTGGTTCTTACTCTGGGGTTTAGATACTCATGGACATTGGCAGGCAAGCTTTGCGGTTTGATCACCTTTTCAATGGTAAGTTCGGCTGCCTCCAGATCTATGATGGGGGCTTCGGTACGAGGAACAGCAGGATCAAACACGAGTACTTTAGGGAATAGCAGTCGATCGGATGCGACGGACATCACCATGCCAATTTGACCGCTAGAAAGTTGTACTACACTGCCGGGTGGATAAATACCGAGTAGTTTGATTAATCGGCCTAAATAATCTTTATTGAATTCCTTAGCCTGTTGTTTAAACATGATAGACAAGGCTTGGTATGGAATTTTCGCCTGCTTAATATTAGTTGGGTGGCAAATATTGTCATAGCGATTCACCACTGCAACTATTTGGGCTAGCTTATCGATTTGATTAAGTTTTAGTTTGGCTGGATAGCCACTGCCATCTGCGGCTTCATGATGCTGTAAAATAATGGTTTTAGCCGCTTCGGGAAAGTCCTCAACTAGCTTCAGTAGATCGATGGCATAGTTACAATGCATTTGATAAAGGTGCTTTTCTGCAGCTGAAAGTGGAGCTACAGCTCGAACGATTTTCGATGGCAGCTTAATTGTGCCTATGTCGTGGAACAGAGAGCCAAGACCTAGCATTTTTATCTCTTCCAGCGTGCAACCTGACGCCTTGCCTAGCATCATACTTAACACACTAACATTTAAAGAATGATAATAAAGCGCTTCGGTTTCTTTAGACTCACTCATTAAGTGCAACACAGAGTTATCTGTACTCATTAAGGATTCTGCCATCGACTCAATTAATTCCGTCGCTTCAGTGATGGCATTGAGGGGGCGGTTAAGAATTTTTCCCATCACAGAGCGTACTTGCGACATGCTCTTGGTAAACTCTTTTTCGCATTTCTGTAATTTGCGGCGATAGTCTTTGAGCTCTTCAATACGATCTTGCTTTTGCTGCCATAGTTCTAGCTCTAACGCTTTGGTGGTATCAGCTTGTTCATGTGATGCGACGGGAATGGGGGTATCAACAGCTAGGGGCAGATTATCGGATTTATCCGGTACGATAGTGACGTGTTTAAGCCCAAGGTTGCGGATCACCTCGATCTGCTCTTGCGACTTAATTTTAAAATTACTAAACAAAAAGGGATGGTCGCCCCAATTTACAGGGAGCTTAACGTAATTACCTAATTGTAATCGGTTCACCGATATTTTGAGTTCCGCCATATGATCCTTGGCAACGAAGCTAATGTTATAACTTTAGCATATAGCAACTCCTAGCTGACAAGCCAACTTCTTTTATGTAGACTTCTGGAAGTCTAGACATTTTTGGAGAAAACCATGCCTATTCGTATTCCAGACGCTTTACCTGCGGTTGACGTGTTAAGATCTGAAAATATCTTTGTAATGCCAGAATCGAAAGCGATACATCAAGATATCCGTCCGCTTAAGGTATTGATTTTAAATTTAATGCCAAAGAAAATTGAAACCGAGACGCAATTGATGCGTTTGCTTTCAAATACGCCACTACAAGTTGATATTGAGCTGGTACGGGTAGATGCGCGGGCTTCGAAAAATACCCCAAAAGAGCATTTAGACGCGTTTTATCAAGATTTTGATCGTGTTAAGAACCAGAAATGGGATGGTTTCATCATTACCGGTGCTCCTTTGGGCACGGTTCCGTTTGAAGATGTTTACTACTGGGATAAGTTTGTCGAGATTGTAGAGTGGTCGAAACATAACGTGACCTCGACACTATTTCTATGTTGGGCTGCGCAGGCGGCATTAAACGTTTTATATGGATTGAAAAAAGAATCCCACGAGGCTAAATACTCAGGGGTGTTTGAGCATCAAACTTTCAATCAGCAGCACCCTTTAGTGCGCGGCTTTGATGATTTCTTCCAAGCGCCTTTGTCTCGTTACGCTAAGTTTTGTCCAGAGACCATCGCTAAGCATACCGACTTGAATATTTTTGCAAACTCAGCAGAAGCAGGTGTCTATCTGGCTGCAACCACAGATTGTCGCCAAGTCTATATCACGGGCCATCCCGAATATGACTCTGATACCTTGCATCAGGAATACGTGCGCGATGTTAATGAGGGGCTAAACCCTAATGTACCAGTAAACTATTATGCCAATGGTGATCCAGAGCAGCCACCAAGAGCAACTTGGCGCAGCCATGGTAATTTACTCTATAGCAACTGGTTGAATTACTGCGTTTATCAAGAAACGCCTTATGATTTAGACCAACTTGGACGTAGCGAATAAGCCAACTAAGCACTGACCAAAGGTGTTTTGCTAAACCCTTAACTCAGCACAAATATGATACAATCGCGACAATTATGACCGCGGCACAGGCAGTAGAAGCAATGGAAAATAAAAAGCAGTTATTGGAAGCACAATTAGCCAAGCGAATTTTGCTAATTGACGGTGGTATGGGAACAGAGATCCAGTCCTATAAACTGGAAGAAGCCGACTATCGCGGCGAACGTTTTGCTGATTGGCATTGCGATGTTAAAGGTAACAACGACCTGCTGGTATTGACTAAGCCACAGTTGATTGCAGACATTCACAAGGCTTACCTTGATGCTGGCGCGCACATTCTAGAAACCAATACCTTTAACGCCACCACCATTGCGATGGCGGATTACGACATGGAATCGTTATCCGCAGAAATCAACTATGAAGCGGCTAAGATAGCGCGCCAAGTTGCTGATGCAAAAACGGCTGAAGATCCATCCAATCCAAGATTTGTGGCGGGCGTATTAGGCCCAACTAACCGCACCGCTTCTATTTCGCCAGATGTAAACGACCCAAGCTTTCGTAACATTACCTTTGATCAGCTGGTTGAGGCCTACCGCGAGTCAACCAAGGCACTGATTGAAGGTGGCTCGGACATCATTTTGATTGAAACCATCTTTGATACGTTAAATGCCAAAGCAGCGGCATTCGCAGTAGAAAGCGTATTTGACGATTTCGGTTTCACTTTACCCGTGATGATTTCCGGTACCATTACCGACGCGTCGGGACGTACTTTATCGGGGCAAACCACCGAAGCGTTTTATAACTCGCTACGTCATGTTAAGCCTATTTCCTTTGGCTTGAACTGTGCCTTAGGCCCTGATGAGCTGCGTACCTATGTGCAAGAATTGTCTCGTATTTGTGAAACCTACGTGTCGGCACACCCCAATGCGGGATTACCGAACGCGTTTGGTGAATATGATCTTGAAGCCGATGAGATGGCGGTGCATATCAAGGAATGGGCCGAGCAAGGCTTTTTAAACTTGGTGGGTGGCTGTTGTGGTACCACACCTGCTCATATTAGAGCCATGGCCAAGGCGGTTGAAGGGGTAAAACCGCGTGAGTTGCCTGAAATCGAAGTTGCGTGTCGCTTAAGTGGTTTAGAGCCCCTTAATATCTTCCCAGAAACCTTATTCCAAAACGTCGGTGAACGAACCAACGTAACTGGTTCGGCGCGTTTTAAGCGTCTGATTAAAGAGGAGCAGTACGACACCGCACTCGAAGTGGCACAGCAACAAGTGGAAGCAGGCGCACAAATCATCGATATCAACATGGACGAAGGCATGTTGGATTCGTTGCACTGTATGGAAAAATTCCTGCATTTATGTGCCACCGAGCCAGAAATTTCGAAAGTGCCGATCATGATCGACTCATCGAAATGGGAGATCTTAGAAGCTGGTCTGAAATGTGTACAAGGTAAAGGCATCGTTAACTCCATCAGTATGAAGGAGGGTAAGGAAAACTTTATCAAGCAAGCTAAGCTGATCCGTCGCTACGGTGCAGCCGTGATCGTGATGGCCTTTGATGAAGTTGGCCAAGCCGATACCCGTGAACGTAAGTTTGAAATCTGTCAGAAGTCATATCGCATTCTGGTTGATGAAGTGGGCTTCCCACCGGAAGACATCATCTTTGACCCCAACATCTTTGCGGTAGCAACCGGTATTGAAGAGCACAACAACTACGCGGTGGACTTCATCAATGCGGTTAAAGATATTAAAGATAACCTGCCGCACGCGATGATTTCCGGTGGTGTGTCTAACGTGTCGTTCTCGTTCCGTGGTAACAACCCAGTGCGCGAAGCAATCCACGCCGTATTCCTTTATTACTGTATTAAAAACGGCATGGACATGGGTATCGTTAACGCCGGCCAGCTAGCGATTTACGACGATATTCCAGCCGAGCTAAAAGAAAAAGTGGAAGCCGTGGTGCTTAACACCCACCCTGGCGCCACCGAAGAATTACTGGATATTGCTGGAAAATACGCCGAATCTGGCGCGGAAGCGGAAGATCCTAAAGCGGCAGAATGGCGCAGCTGGTCTGTTAACAAGCGTCTTGAGCACGCCCTCGTTAAAGGCATTACTGAGTTTATCGAAGAAGACACCGAAGAAGCGCGAGCCAATGCCGAGCGTCCATTGCATGTGATCGAAGGGCCATTAATGGACGGCATGAACGTGGTCGGGGATTTATTCGGCGCCGGTAAAATGTTCCTACCTCAGGTAGTTAAATCGGCGCGGGTAATGAAGCGTGCTGTTGCTTACTTGCAGCCTTTTATCGAAGCAGAAAAGGGTGAAGGAGCGCAAACGGCGGGCAAGGTAGTAATGGCGACCGTAAAAGGCGACGTGCACGATATCGGTAAAAATATTGTTGGCGTTGTGTTGCAATGTAATAACTATGAAATTATTGATTTAGGCGTGATGGTGCCGTGCGACAAGATCCTAAAAGTGGCCAAAGAAGAAAACGCCGACATGATAGGTTTGTCAGGCCTGATCACCCCATCACTCGATGAGATGGTGCATGTCGCTAAAGAGATGCAACGCCAAGGCTTTACCATCCCCTTACTGATTGGTGGTGCAACCACCTCTAAGGCGCATACCGCGGTTAAAATAGAACAAAACTATGACCATCCAGTGGTGTATGTGCCGAATGCCTCTCGCGCGGTGGGTGTTTGTCAAACCTTACTCAGTGAAGATGGCAAGCCTGCTTTTGTTGAGCGTCTCAATAAAGAGTACGAAACCGTACGCGAGCAACATGCGCGTAAAAAACCGCGCACGCCGCCGGTGACATTAGCCGAAGCGCGCGCTAATGGCTTAGCGCTTGATTGGGATAGCTACACACCGCCTGCGCCTTTGCAGCCGGGCATTCATAAATTTGAAAACTTTTCGATTAAAGAGATTCGTGAATTTATCGACTGGACGCCGTTTTTTATGACTTGGTCGCTGGCGGGTAAATACCCTCGCATCCTTGAAGATGAAGTGGTTGGCGAAGAAGCCAAGCGTCTGTTTAAGGATGCCAATGCCATGCTGGATGAGCTTGAAGCCAGCGGCAAGGTACAAGCGGCCGGTATTTTGGGCATTTTCCCAGCTAACCGCGTGGGTGATGATCTTGAAGTTTATACCGATGAATCTCGTAGCCAAGTGCTAACCACCTTATGTGGCTTGCGTCAGCAAACTAAAAAAGGTGAAGGCTTTGCTAACAACTGTCTATCTGACTTTGTGGCGCCGAAAACGTCGGGTAAAGCCGACTATGTTGGTGCCTTTGCGGTCACCGGTGGTATTGGTGAGTCAGATTTAATCGAGGCGTACAAGGCTAATCATGATGACTATAACGCCATCATGATGTCGTCTGTGTGTGACCGATTGGCAGAAGGCTTTGCGGAATTGCTGCATCAAAAAGTGCGTAAAGAAATTTGGGGCTATGCACCCGATGAAAACCTAGCCAACGAAGATTTAATTCGTGAAAAGTACCAAGGCATTCGTCCTGCGCCGGGTTACCCTGCCTGTCCTGAGCACACCGAAAAAGGTGAAATTTGGAAGCTGCTTGACGTTGAAAACGAAATTGGTATGAAACTAACCGAAAGCTACGCTATGTGGCCGGGAGCTGCGGTTTCAGGTTGGTACTTCTCTCATCCAGAAAGTAAGTACTTTGCCGTGGCGCAAATCCAGCAGGATCAAGTTGAAGATTATGCCAAACGTAAAGGCATGACCTTGGCCGAAGCAGAGCGCTGGTTAGCACCGAATTTGGGTTATAACCCAGACGCTTAGTGCAAGCGATGCAATGACCTCCCCGAAGCCGCTTTTTCAAGCGGCTTTTTTGTGCCTTCTGTTAGCTGACAGCTATGCTTAGTAACAAAGCATTATGTTTTGGCTGAATATGTTGGGCGTAATTTGGGTAATGGTGGGTTTATGGCGATGAAAAAATGGTGTTGTCAGATTTGTGGTTTTATTTACGATGAAGCCAAAGGTCGGCCCGAAGATGGCATCGTTGCTGGGACAACTTGGCAAGATGTACCAAATGATTGGACGTGTCCAGATTGTGGTGCCGATAAAGCCAGTTTTGATATGCAGGTGATGAGTTAATTGGGCTTGCTTATGAGCAACTTTGCTTTGCAACGATTACACGCTTCGATATTTGTGCTTGGCTGTGCTTTGCTTCCCGCTTGCGGTGGCCCAACGGCGAAAGAGCATCAAGCACAAGCAAATTTGTATATTGAGCAGCAAGATTGGCCAAGTGCGGCTTATCATTTAAAACAAAGCATCCGCCAAGATGATAAAAACGCAGCGACTCGACTGCAGCTTGGTTTGCTGTATTTGGCTGATTATCAGCTGGATGCCGCGGTGAAAGAATTACGTGTTGCGAATCATTTGGGTAGCGAGGAAGCGCGAGTTGCCCTTGCCAGCGCCTACAGTTGGCAAGGCAACTATGAGCCGATCACGCGCTTGAATGTAGCCCCCAGTCTGACTTTTGAGCAGCAAGCTGAATTGCTGATGTACCACATTGAAGCCGCTCTCGCATTACAGCAACAGTCAGTACTGGATTGGTATAGTAAACTGGCCGCGGTCGCGCCCAAGAGCCTCTATCATCACGTTGCCAAAGCGATGATATTGTTGTCTGAAGCGCAACCCGAAGCCGCGTTAGGCTGGCTTGAACAAGCATTAGCGGTGCAGGCAGACGACCAGAGAAGTTTGTGGTTACAAACAAAGACGCTATATACCTTAAAGCGTTACAATGAGGCTAACAGGTCGTTACAACAGCTACTAACCATAGCACCTGATCGGGTCAGTTATTATTTATTGGCAGTCGATATTGCTTTTGCAATGGCCGATTTACCTGCTGCCCAACGCTATATTGCCGAGGTTCAAAAGCGCGATCCTAAGCAGCCTCAACATATCTTTAATCAAGCTTATCTCGCATTGCAGCAACAAGACTTCAATCTTGCATTGCGCTTAAGTGAGCAAATTCTTGCGCAAGGCGAAAGTTATCCGGCACGCTTGGTTAACGGCATTAGTCATTACTACTTGGGTAACTGGGAGCAAGCTTATGGTCAACTGCAAAAAACGGTTGATACCTTTCCCAACCAGCATGTAGTGCAACAGTTGCTAGCCGATACGCTCATGAAACTGGGCAAGCTAGAACAATCAGCCTTAATTCTAGAGCGAGCTCAGTGGCAACAAGTGGCTCAATTACCGCTGTTGCTGTCTCTTTCCTCAGCATTAATCGAGCAAGGGAGCGGCGTAACCGGCCAGCGTTTACTGGAAAAAGCGAATAGGCTGGTTGAAACTGAGCAAAACAGCGCCAATAAGGCGGTGGTTAAGCTGTTGCAAGGAGACCTAGAGCAAGGCATTGCAGCGCTCGAGTCAAGTGAGTTACAAGGCTCGGAGCAAGGCCAACAATTGTTATTTGATACATACCTAAAGGCTGAGCAATGGCACCAAGCCCAAGCTATTGTTGATGCGGTCACCTCGGGTAATCAACTACAAGGTTATACCTTATTCACACGGTTGAAGTTGGCGCAGCAGCAGCCCCTGCTAGCGGAGCAAAGTTTGCAAGCCGCCTTTGAGCAAACATCACAGCCTGCCTTATTGTATTTACTTGCACTGAGCCAACACGCCCAAGGCAAGTGGCACGGTGCACAGGCCAGCTTGGAGCGTTTGGCTAACCTAGCGCCAATAGACCAAAAGGCATTGAGCTTATGGGTAGATATCGACTTGCAACTGCAACAACCTGAGCAAGCGATGCAGCGTTTACTTGCAACCGCTAATCAACCGCTTTCCTTGTCCAATCAATGGACCTTAATTCGGCTCAGTATTTTACAACAGCAGGCCGAGTCAGCATTAAGTCAATTAGCTGGGTTATCGAGTACACATCAAGCCAGTGCCGAAGGATTATGGTTAAGTGCGCTGGCACATGTGCAGTTAGGTCATTGGTCTCAGGCGGAACAACATTTGCACAATTTATTGGCTAGCCATACGTTGCAGCAAAAATACCTCGCCTTACTTGCCCATATTAAACTTCGCCAGCAGGCCTACGAGGATCTGCTTGCCAGCTTGTTGCAATACCCACTCGATCAAAATGGCTGGTATAGCGAGCTGGTGGTGCGATTGCATATTCAGCTCGGCCATTGGCGTGATGTCGAGCTATCTTTGGCACGTGCCGATGGGTTAACGCCGTTACAAAAGTCAGAGTTAAATGCTTATCTTGCACTCACTCGAGGTGAACTAAGCCGAGCAAATTCGGCGATCCAATCCCAGCTCGCGGCGGGCACTTGGCAACCGGCTTTAATCGATTTAGCTTACATCTATGCTATTGGGCAACCGGTTAAGGCGGAAAAGTTAATCACTAACGGTTCAGGGAATTTTGCTGATCAGCCCGATTTATTGGAGGCGCATGCGCAGCTAGCATGGCAACGAGGCGATACTACTAAAGCACAACAAAACTGGCAGCGTTTGTTGCAACTTTATCCACAACATATCGTGGCGCTTAACAATCTCGCTTGGAGTTATAATCAACTCGGGCAAGTCAATATGGCCTTGCCCTTGATTCAACAGGCCTATCAGCTTGCCCCGCAAAACCACCAAGTTATTGATACCTATGCCACCGTGCTAATGGCGCAGTCGGATTATCAGCAAGCCATTAAGATGTTAGAGCAGATCTCTCCGTCCCAGAGAGAAGATGTAATCTGGTTACACTTAGCGCAAGGCTATCTAGGATTGGAAGATTACCAGCAGGCACAAGTTATTCTCCAGCGATTTTCGGGGCGAACCATGCAGCCTGCAATCAAAAAGCAAGCTAATGCATTGCAAGCTATTGTCCTGATGAATCAAGGTATCTAGGCGCTGAGCGTGCTCGAACTGTGGGTGTCAGGATCTTTTACACATCTGTTCAGCCGGAGCCGAAAAGCGGCGACCAATTTTCCTTAACCAGCTGAAATACAATCGATTTAAAAACTTGGCACCTTGTATGCAATTGGTAGGTTCAGAGGTTGTAGTTTGGCCTTTGAATCATCCTAAATACGAGGTGTAAAACCATGGACAAGTTTACTAAGAAAGCCCTCAATATTGCCCTTGCGGGAGCAGTGTTTGCAGGTATGTCACTTCCCGCTTACGCTGTTGGTGTGCTTGCCACATCAACCCTAGAATTGAAAAACCTACGCTTTCACGATGATAACGATGTAACATTTTCCAATCTTAATTTTGGACCAACGAACACCTCAGGCCCACTTCCTGCAGGTAGTAACACATCAGAAATTACTGCTACGCTAAATGGCGTAACCAAAGATGATGGTGGCATAGAAATAAAACCATTTGAGGTGCTTGCTGCTGGTGGCTCGATAGCTGCTCTCGAGATTGATTACGATCCAAATGATTACTGTGTTGGCTCTGGTTGTACCTTAGTCAATAACGATTTTAATACCACACAGATGAACTATCTGACTCGTGATCTTGTTAATCGCTCTTACTCCGACTCCCTTCTTTCAGGAACTGCTATTGACTATGATTTAAATGGTGATGGTGTAGTTAATAACGTAGGCGTGTTTATTGATCACGATAATGATCCTTTAACTCCAGATATTCAAGTATTTGACTATCTTACGACGGGTACTAATATCGGCGCTGAAAGCACAGTCGAGCTCATTTCTGATGGTTTAGGTTTTGCTAATGTAGGGACTGATTTAACCTCTGCCGTTACCTTTGTTTGGACCGGTCCAGATACGCTTTTCAATGTGACTTTTGAGGCCTCGTTGTTTGCGCAGTCCTTTGTTGACGTAATACCTAATGCACCAGAAAGCGCCAATACCGTTGTCAGCTTTAGCCAAACATTTGAGTTGGTGGATGAAGCAACTGGTGTCGGTATACTAACCTGGGCTGGTACAGAGCTTAATTTTTCTAACTCAAGAACAGATGGTGCACCGGGTGTTAGAACTGCTCAGTTTAACGATACTATTACTCTGAGCTCTAACGAATTTCTAGTTGCGGGTCGTGAATATAGCTTTCAAGCGACAACCGCTACGACAGCAACGGCATCGTTAAAAATACCTGAACCTGCTTCAGTGGCGTTATTCGGCCTAGGTCTATTGGGCTTATCGCAAATTCGTCGTAAAAAATAATCTCGATGCCAAGCACCTAATTCATTAGGTGCTTGGTTTTTTTGGGTTTGCCTAAGTTGTAAAAAAAGCTGACAGCCTAGCCTAAGGCTTGCGGCGCTGATTACTTAGATATTCGCTCTCTCCCTTGTTGATGACAAGTTGTGGTCATTATGAGTCAGTGAGGGTATCTAAGCAGTTATCTGTTTGATCAAGGATGGCAGCGAGTAACGTTAGTCAATGAAGCTATTCAGGGAAGTGCAGTATGAGTAACCTCAAGCGTGAGCTAATTCATCTACCCGGTATCAACTATCTAATACGCAAAGTGGTTTCATTTAAAGCCAGTCGAGAGGCGAATGAAATTGCCCACCATTTCGACGAATATCTCAAACCTCTGATAGCTCATGAGCCTGCCTTACGCGACGAGGTGCATAAAATACGTCATAACGTTTACTGTGAAGAACTGGCATTTGAACCTCCTAAGCCAGATGGCAAAGAGCAAGACGATTTTGACCCTTACTCCATCTTTTGCGTGATTGAGCATAAGGCGAGCCATCATTATGCGGGCTGTGTCCGCGTGGTGACACCGCAACAGCCCGATCAACTGTTGCCATTAGAAAAGTATTGTCAGGGAGCGATAACCGATCCGCACCTCAATCCGGCCAATTTCCCGCGTCACAAAATATGCGAAATTTCGCGACTTGCGGTGCCCGCTGAATTTCGTCGACGTAATGCAGATAAATTTGCTGGTGCTGAAACCGGTGCGGTTAATGAAGATACCTATTCCGAAACCGAACTACGCTGTTTTCCTTTTATTGCTATTGGTCTTTATCTGAGCGCAGCCTCAATTGTAATCAATCAAGACATAGAACATTGCTTTGTCATGATGGAGCCAAGGTTAGCGAGAAGTATGCGTTTTGTTGGGATTAAGTTTAAGCAGATTGGACCGACCGTGGAATACCATGGCAAACGCGCCCCTTATTACATTAACCCGGTATTATTTTTAAGAAATCTCTCGCCGGGTTTTAAATTATTACATTTGAACTTAGAAAAGGGGCTCGCCAAAGCCATGAAGCATTAGCCCACTATCGATCAAGCGAGGATTTATTTTGACTTAGTCGAGCGAAAGAGAGGGCCTTTAACTACACTCAAAAATACGGTTTAGGTGAGGAATAGCTTGATGAATGAGGAATTACTCCAAAAATACGCAGAGGTAGTAGGGACTGATAATCTACTTACTCAGCCTGAGCAGTTACAGCCTTATGAAACCGCAACCTATGAAACGACCGAAACGGTTAAGGCCGTGCTTAAACCCGAGTCAGCCGAACAAGTTCAAGCCCTTGTTAAGCTTGCCAATGAATTTAAAGATCCGCTTTACCCAATTAGTTCTGGTAAAAACTGGGGTTATGGTTCAGCGGTGCCCACGGCGGATGGCTGTACCATATTAGACTTGAGCCTGATGCGTAATATCGTTAAGTTTGATCCAGATTTGGCTTATGTCACAGTTGAGCCGGGTGTTACCCAAAAACAACTATACGATTTTTTACAGCAGCAGGGCGGGAAGCTGTGGATGGATGCCACCGGCTCATCGCAGGAGTGCAGCATTATTGGTAACACCATGGAGCGAGGGTTTGGTCATACCCCCTATGGCGACCACTTTGCTAATGTCAGTGGCCTTGAAGTTGTGTTAGCCAATGGTGAATGCTTTAAAACAGGCTTCGCTCGCTTTGCAAATGCACAAGCTGCCGAGGTTTATCATTGGGGTGTAGGTCCGTACCTTGATGGCCTATTTAGTCAGTCATCTTTTGCGGTAGTGACGCAAATGACGATTTGGTTGATGCCTAAACCGGCATATTTCCAAGCCTTCTTTTGCAGTGTTGATAAGGCTGATTTTGGCCCCATGGTTGATGCGTTACGGCCACTTCGGTTAGATGGCACCTTAAAAAGTGCTATGCATTTAGTGAACGGTGACAAAGTTGTGTCCGCTTTTGATCAGTATCCATGGCAAGCAATGGAGGAGGCCACCCCTTTATCTCGGGAGTGGTTGGCGCAGAGATTGAAACAGCTAGACGCAAAAGAATGGAATGCATCGGGAGCCTTATATGGCACTTGGCTAGAAGTTGCTGTGGCACGAAGGAAAATCAAACAAGCCCTTAAACATATTCCTTCCCATAAAATTAAGTTTCTTGATGATACTTTATTGCGAGTGGCGCGCTTGGTACAAACTCCCTATCAATGGGTAACGGGATTCGATCTTAAAGGGGCGCTTGATAAGAGTTTACCTGTTTATCATTTGAAACAAGGTGTACCCACCAATGCTTTTATTCCCAGTACCTATTGGCGTAAAAAACAGCCACCGCCTGAAATGGATGCGGCGCACCCTGACAGAGATAAGTGCGGTTTACTTTGGCTAGCGCCGGTCGCGCCTATGACAGGTGAGCATGCTACAAGGCTTGAACATTTGGTTTATAAATACTTGTTGGAGTACGGCTTTGAGCCTGCCATATCAATGACCTTGTTAACCGAGCGCTGTATAGATTGCGTTATCTGTATCACCTACGACAGAGAGAATGCCGAGCAAGAAAAACAAGCCTTGGCTTGTCATGACGCTTTATTCAGCGCGTTAACCAGTGAAGGTTACTTTCCCTATCGTCTTTCAACACGCGCAATGACTATGCTGCCAGCCGCTGCTGCTGGTTATTTACAAGTGGTGAGGGGAATTAAGCAAACCTTAGATCCAAATATGATTTTTTCACCGGGGCGTTATCAAGAGTAGGATTAATCAGTAAGGAAACAAACTATGAAACCTATTAGCACTTGGTTGAGTTACGTTATTTTTATCTGCATAGTGGGGTTACAAGGATGTGGTGAAGGTAGCATTGATGAGCAGGCCGCATTCCAGCAAGCTCAGTCTTACCAACAGCAAAATGATCATAAAAGCGCCATCATAGAATTGAAAAATGTGTTGAAGGTAAATCCACAACGCATTGAAGCCCAACAACTCCTGGCACAGTCTTATGAAACTATCGGCATGTACTTATTTGCCGAAAAAGAGTTAAGTAAGGTTGTGGCGCAGCAGGATACGCCCGAAAATCGCTTAGCGTTAGCTAAGGTATTACTGGTACTAGGCGACAATCAAAGGGTGGCTCAATTACTTGAACCTGTTGATATTTGGTCTGATGAAATAGCCGTCGACCGTTTTGCCTTGCAGGCCCAGCTTGCTTTGCTATCAGATCAGTTAACCAAGCAAGAGCAAAATGACCAAGCTTTGGCTTATTTAGCTCAAGCGCGTGAGTTGGAGAAAGTGACAGCGGAATTGCTGTTTGCCAGTGCCCTGCAAGCATTGGAGTTCGATGAACTAGATCAAGCTTTAACCAACCTAGATCAAGCCCTCAAGCAACAGCCTTTATTTGCTAAGGCGATGCAATTAAGAGGGAAAGTGTTGATGGCTAAGGAGGACTACCCCCAAGCGATTGAGCAATTTAAACAATTGGCTCAGCAACAGCACGCTAATCCCGATGTTTTGGTTAATTTGGCCCGTGCCTATCTCCTTGACGAGCAAGATGAATTGCTTGAGCAAACATTGGCAAAAATTCTTCAGGCTATACCCAATCATGTTGAAGCCAACTACCTTAAGGCCTATTTATTGCTCGAAGATAAGCAGTATCAAGCGGCTCTTGATATGGCAGATAAAGTGTTAGGTTTAGATGGCGCGCACATAGCTGCGCATTTTGTTGCGGCGACGTCTGCTTATTCATTAGAGCAATATGAAAAAGCGTTTGCGCACATCACTAAGGTCACCTACGCGTACCCCAATTACAGTGATGGCATTAAATTAAAGGCGGCTATCGAATTTAAGTTAGGTGACGAGCTTGCAGCCACCGAAACCTTGAGCGTGCTTAATTCATCTGACTTTAATCAACAAGATGCAAGCCTGCTCAAAGCCGCTGGCCAAGCCATGCTAAACAATAACGATTTCACTCTTTCTCGTCAGCTGTTTGCACAGGCTGCGCAGTTGGCGCAAGACGACCAGTCGCTTAGTTTACTCATGGCAAAAGCCGCTTTTTTACAACCCGACATAGAACAAGGTATAGCCCAGTTACAGGAGGTACAAAAGCAGCTACCAGAGCAAGCAGAGATAGAAGTAGCCTTGATCCTCAATTATTTGAAAAAACGAGATTATAACGAGGCATTGCAGCGAGCAGTGGCACTGCAAAAACGTCTGCCTGAGTCAGAGGTTGGTTGGTTATTGCAGGGGGCGGCCTATTTTCTCAATGAGCAGTTTGAGCCCGCTGAGCAAGCTTTCCTTCAAGCGCTGACTATTGCGCCGAATAATAAATCAGCGCTCTACAATTTGGCTGCGCTGGCATTAAAAAACAAAGACTACGCGCTGGCCAAACAGCGATATCAAGAGGTATTAGTACAAGATAAAACAGATCTAAGAAGCCTAATGCAATTACATTATTTAGCTATTAGGGCTGGCGAATTGGAGCAAGCTCTGGATTATTTGAATCAAGCCTTAAGTTATCACCCGGATAACTTAGAGGTGAATTTACCCATGATAGAGTACCTGTTTTTCAACAACCGGCCGCAGCAAGCGTTAGTCTTAGCAAATAACATGCTGGAAAAACACCCTCAGCCAACTCCCGCACAAGCCAAAATCTTATTTTATAGCGGGGTGCTGTTACAGCATTTCCAACAATGGGACTTAGCTAAGCAACGCTTGGAGGCCTTTACCGCTCGCTATCCGGCCAGCTATTTAGGGCATTTTCATTTGGCCTTTGCCTACGCGATGAGCGATGATTTAGCCGCGGCCAGACGTGAGTTAGATAAAGCACTACAAGCGAATGTTTTCTACCCACCCATGGCGATGTTGGATATTCGTTTGCTATTAAGCGAGCGAAAATATATTGAGACCCGTGAAGCGATTAACAGTTATCGCCAGCGTTTCCCTAACACGGCTATGGTAGATGAAATGCAAGCACGGTTGGAGTTGGCACAAGGCAATATTGCTGACTCTATCCGCTATTATGAGCGGGCACTGCAAGCTGCAGAGACTAACTTTTTATTAGTCCAGCTAGCTAACGCCCACTGGTCGATAGGAGAGGAGCAGCAAGCTATTAAGCTGCTATCGCAGTGGCTGGAGCGTTATCAGCAGGACGTGCTAGCGCTGCGAGTTCTATCTGACTATCAAATGTTGGCAGGCCTAGATCAAGCCGCGATTGCATCACTTGTTAGGCTAAGTGATTTGGTCGAGCCTGATTATCATATTGAAAATAATCTGGCGTGGTTATATCAAAAGCAAGGCAACTTCCCCCAAGCATTAAAGCATGCCCAATCAGCTCATGATATGGCTCCCAATAACCCCGGCGTGCTAGATACGCTTGCGGTCATTTTATTGCATCAAGGTGACGGCATAACCGCCGAGCGCTTGTTAACCCGAGCGGTGCAAGCCGCACCTGATAATCCCGAAATTCAACATCATTTAGCGCAGGCGATGATCAAAAACGGCAAAAAAGAAGAAGCTAAAGCGGTTCTGGAAAAGCTCATTGCTGATTTTGCCGATTATCCAGCTTTAACCGAAAGCAAGGCGTTATTGTCATCGCTGAGTTAACTTGCCCAACTCTGTCTATTGCGCCTAAGTTTTGTTAACTTAGGCGCCCTTATTTATAGCAAGTTAGGCGGCTGCTCTGACCCCCATTGTAATTTTGTTGGCTTACCTCGCCGATTTGATATTTGGTGATCCTCACCGCATCCCGCATCCAGTGCAAGGTATCGGCGCATTAATTAAGGGTGCCGAGTCAAGTTATGGCCGTTTAAATATCCCGCCTCGGCTTTACGGCGTTATTGCCAATTTATTGATCTTAATCGTGGTATTTGCAGTTAGCTTAACTCTGGCGCAGAGCCATTGGTTGCTTGAACTTTACCTGCTCTATACTTGCTTAGCTACGCGTAGCTTATGTCAGGAAGGCATTAAGGTTAGGCGGATTTTGCAGCAAGGAAACATGGCGCAGGCGCGGCAAGAGTTAAGCTATTTGGTTAGCCGAGATACGGATGAGATGGATCAGCAGCAGGTCATTCGCAGCACCATGGAAACCTTGTCAGAAAATATCGTCGATGCCATTACCGCGCCGCTATTTTATATTTTGTTGGGAGCAATTCTCAGTATTTGGTTGCCGGGCGCGACCGCCGCGCTGGTGACGACCTATAAGGCCATCAATACGTTTGACTCCATGTGGGGTTATAAGAATGAGCGCTATTTGGCCTTAGGCTGGTTTTCTGCGCGTTTAGATGATTGGGCCAATTGGTTACCTGCGCGTATCACAGGGGCCTTGGTCATCCCGATGGCGGCGTTTCTGTTGGGTTACGATTGGCGTGGTGCTTGGCGGATATTTTGGCGTGATCGACACAATCATGCCAGCCCAAACTCGGCGCATCCCGAAGCGGCTGTGGCGGGGGCTTTAGGCGTGCAATTTGGTGGTTTGACCTCGTATTTTGGCCAGCAGCAAGCTAAGCCAACCATAGGAGATAACCACCTCGCTTTTAAACTCGAGCACATTAAGCAAAACGTTGCCTTGGTCTATGTGAGTTCGTTGTTGAGTTTCGCATTGGTCATGGTCGGATTAGCTGTGTTTGTTGGATATTAAGTGTTTAGGGAGAGAGTATGAGCGAGCTACATGGAGGAAATGTACATCGTTTGATTCGTCAATACGGCGAGCAAGGTTGGCTCGATTTTAGTGCAAATATAAACCCGCTTGGTTTACCGTCAAGTGTTCGTCGTGCCTTAACCGAGCAACTGGATTGTTTAGTCCAATACCCCGATCCAGATTATGTGCAATTACGCCACTCCTTGGCCGAGTATTGCCAGCAACCAAGTCACAATATTATCCAAGGTAACGGCGCTACTGAGCTGATTTATTTGTATTTTAAAGCGTTATCGCCAAGTAAGGTGTTGATTATAGGCCCTACCTTTGCAGAGTATCAGCGGGCTGGTGAAGCGATTGGCGCTAAAGTTGATTATTGCCTGTTGCATGAGCAATGTCAGTTTAGTTTGTGCCTAGAGCAGGTTAGCGCCCAGCTGGCGAATAAACACTATGATGTGCTGGTGGTCTGCAATCCTAATAATCCAACGGGTCAGTTTATCGATTTAGAGCAAATGGCGCAGTTGGCCACATTGACCCAAAATCATGATTGCCGAATGCTGGTAGACGAAGCATTTATTGAATTTGTCGATAATGGTGAAGCGTGCAGTGTCGCTCGCTTAGGTTTGCCGCATGTTTTTGTTATCCGTGCCTTAACCAAATTTTTTGCCCTGCCTGGCATACGCCTTGGTTTTGCGATCTGTCATGAGCTTGCGTTAATTGAACGGATTGCACAAATACGCGAACCTTGGAGCGTGAATGCATTGGCCGAAGTGGCGGCGGTGACGGCAGTTGAAGATAGCGAGTATATTGAAGCTTCGCTGCAATGGTTAAATGCAGAGCGGGCGTTTTTAATGGCTGAATTAGCCCAGTTGCCGGGCTGGGTTGCTTATCCATCGCGGGTTAATTTTGTGCTTTGTAAATTACCTCCCATTTGGCAAGCAACAGCCCTGCGTGAAGTGCTGCTTAATCAAGGTATCGTTATTCGTAATGCCAGTAATTTTCATGGCCTAGATGAGTCTTACATTCGTCTAGCCATAAAAAGCCGCAGCGACAATCAGCGTTTGATTACTACGTTGCGGCAACTGAGCTTTTATGATGCTTAAGCAATTTTACTTGATGTGATTAAGGGGCAGCGCGGTATTATGAAAAATACTGCGTAGCATAAAGCTCGATCGCACGCCGGTGACACCGGGGATCCGAGTTAACTTACCTAATAGGAATTCTTGGTAAGCCTCCATATCGGGCACCATTACCTTGAGTTGATAATCGGCATCCATTCCTGTAATCAAGCAGCACTCAATGATCTCCGGATACTGTGCCACCTCACGTTCAAAATTCTCAAACCGATCTGGGGTGTGCCGATCCATGCTGATATGGATATAGGCCGTCAGTTTAAGGCCTAACTTTTGCGGGTTGAGCAAGGTAACGTGTTTATCAACATAACCCGCCTCTTCTAAGCTTTTTACTCGGCGTGAACAGGGGGACGCAGAAAGGCCTATTTGGTCGGCAAGTTCCAAATTACTGATGCGGCCATTTTCTTGCATTAGGGTCAAAATGAGTTTGTCGGTACGGTCTAATTTCGCCACTTTGAACTTCCTTAAATAATAATTGCTCAATTATTTTTATTGTTGAAATTTTATTGCTTATTTATAGCAAGGTTTGGGTTAAAAAGGTAAGTTATTGCGTCTTGTATTAGCTATTATTTTTCTCAGTGGGGCACAGCTGAGCAGCAGGAATAATTACCCATTATTTTGGCAAAAACCTTGTTACCGCAAGTGATTAGCCGCTCAGGCGAAGATTTCGCACCTAAGCTTACCGGCAAAGATGAATGACACCTAAGTTCATATAGAGAGATAAAAAAAGCGATTCATCGGAATCGCTTTTTTTATGGCAAGAATCTGACTAAAGGAATTAGTCTAATTCTTTAAAGAAGGACGTTGCGAAGCTCTTTTCACAGTAGTGGCATTTGAGCTTAATTTGTTGCTTTTGACGAATGTAAAATTGGCTATCAACCGGCTCACTGTGGCTAATGCAATTAGAATTCGGGCAAGCTAGCACACCGCTGATGGATTCAGGTAAATGCACCTTGAATTTTTTAACTACATCGTAGTTTTCAATCAAGTTGATAGTGGCATCGGGAGCAAATAACGCCAATTGGTTGGCTTGGGCATCGGTGATCTGAGTGTTTTCAATCTTGATCAAATCTTTAGTCTGGCTGCCACCCGTTGGTAAATTCAAACCTATGGTGATTTTTTGCTTGGTGTCAGTAAGTTGAAAAAACTTAAGGATTTTGACACCTTGTCCAGCAGCAATATGATCGATCACCGAACCATTTTCTATGGCTTGAACTTCTAACTTCTTTTTCATGCTTGCTCCTGGAAAAAGTTGGTTAATACCAAGGCCAACAAGGCTTGTCTTGCGTAGACGCCGTTCTCAGCTTGTTGGAAGTAATAGGCATAAGGCGTGCTGTCAACATCAGTGGTGATTTCGTCTATGCGCGGTAGCGGATGCAGAATTTTCAGGTTCTCGCGCACGTTTTCTAACATGCTGCCACTGAGGACAAATGCCGATTTTAGATGCTGATATTCGGTTTCATCAAAACGCTCTTTTTGCACCCGCGTCATGTATAAAATATCCAGTTCATCGATGACTTCTTCAATGCTGCTATGCAGAGAATATTTAATACCGGCATCATCTAATTCTTCCAAAATGTAATCTGGCATCGCCAGCGCACTGGGAGCAATAAAGAAGAAATTACAGTTAAACAATGACAAGGCTTGCGCTAATGAGTGCACGGTGCGGCCATATTTTAAATCGCCGACAAAGGCAATGTTCAAGCCTTCAAGCTGCTGTTGGGTTTCATAGATGGTGAACAGATCCAGCAAGGTTTGGGTTGGATGCTGGTTTGAACCATCACCACCATTGATCACCGGAATCGAAGCAAACTCCGCAGCAAGGCGTGCAGCCCCTTCTTGTGGGTGGCGCATAAAGAAAGCATCAGCATAAGACGAGATGACCTTAACCGAATCCGATAAGGTTTCCCCTTTTTGTGCAAGTGAAGTGTTACCGCCACTGTCAAAGCCAATAACCGAACCGCCAAGGCGCTGTACTGCGGTTTCAAATGAAAGCCGAGTACGAGTTGACGCTTCAAAGAAGCAGCTTGCCACTATCTTATTCTTAAGCAGTTCAGGTTGGGGTTGGTGTTTGAGTTTTTTTGCTGTTGCTACGATAAGCTCAAGTTCACTGCGGGACAAATCAGCGATTGAGATGATGTCTTTCTGATATAAGGGGTTTGTCATTTTTCTTCCTGCCGGGTGCGTGGAACAACCGGAACGAGATTATAACACCCCTTGTCGCGCGATGCTTATGTTTTATCGGTAAGAATTGGCCCAAGCTTAGCTTGGGCCAGATTGACTAATCGCCTTTGTATATGGCTGCGTCGACGATACACCAAATGTGTAGTGGCACGGAAATAATGAAGAAAATGCCAAAGGTGATACCTGCAATCGCGTGGCCTGCAGTAACAAATAAGAAAAACAACAGTGCGGCTAAGATGCGACCTTGCACTAATTGGCCGAGGCCAGGGATAAAAAAGCTACAAATTGCGGCAATGACATTACCGGTTGAGCCTTGAGATGCCATGTGAACTCCTAATCTAATTTAATATCTTGAATGGTTAACTCTGTTACACCATTACTGTTAGTCACTACCCCTTGGATTGTTGCCGGTTGCTTGGCAAACTCGGCAATATTACTGGGGGGCGTTTTGATTAATAATTCCTGCTCTGGGGTAATCAGCCACCAGGCTTGCGCGCGCTGCTCAAGCACCCCCTGTAGCTGACTTAACTGCTCAACGGGCGCCGGATCCGCTAGCGCTGCGACTTCAGTTTGCTCCATCAATTGTGGTGCGGCATTTTTTAATAATGCCGGAGCTGATATAGACATAGGTGCTATGTCAGCTTGAGGTTTTAGTTGCTCATTGTCTGGCTCGTGTTGCGCCCAAAATACAGCAGCGACAAAAAACGAGGCAGCAATAGCGGGAATAAACGGCATATTACGCCAATTGCGCTTATGACTAACTGCTTGAGGCTTGGCAGCGACCGCTTTACGTGAAGCTGCTAAGATTTGCTGATCTAATGCGTTGCTCGGCAGTTCATTGCTTTGTTGCTGATACTGTTGGCCAATGGCATCATCATGAATCGGTGATTTATTGCTCATATGAAACCCCTTTTTTCAGCTTGGTCATGGCATAGCGCAAGCGGCTTTTCGTCGCTTCAAAACTTGATTTAGTTAGGCTAGCAATTTCCTCTAAGCTAAATCCCGCCTCGTGGCGCAGCAAAAACACTTCTTTTTGTTGCGCGGGTAAACTTTCAACTTGGCTAATTAAATCATTAGCCTGACGACTGTGAGTGAGCTGCTGTTCCAACTCAGGGAGTTCGTCTTCTGGCTCGGCGATGTCATCAAAATCAAGCAGCTGAGCCTTGCTATTCTTGCGATAGTAATTCACCAAATGGTTATGCGCTAAGGTGTACAACCAAGTTGTAAACTTTGCCGTTGGTTGATACGTTTCACGGGCATTAATCAGCTTCATCCAAATATCATGATGCAGCTCTTCTGCCACGTCAGCACGGCTACAATGACGTAAAAAATAACGATATACGCCGCCCTTATGTTTTTGATACAGCTGCTCAAAAGCGGCTGCATCGCCTTGTCCGTAGTTCAGCATCAGCTGCTCATCGGTTAATGGTTCTGAATTACTCAAGCGCATTCCACCGCAACAAAAACTAGATGGCTCCAACATACCTTAGCCCTGCATCGCGCTCAAGTTTTGCCACTATATTTCTGTTGCTAGTGACTTGAGATTGCTTGATTTCCCTCGCTCTAGAGTTATCAACCAAAGATATTGAGAAATGGGTTAATCTGGTGAAAAGTTGATGCTTTTTTTAGATGAAAGTCCTAAGCTATTGACTCAGTTTAGAGGAGGGTTCGCCATCATGGTGCGTGGTATTGGGTTATTATTGTTTTGGCTATCGGCTTCTGCGTGGGCGGGAGCACAATTTGAAGATATGGAATCTAAGCCAATGTTGGCTTATGTGGTGGCGAAACCGGACGGTACCGTGATTAACCAGCAAAATCGATATCTTAATTCAGCACCCGCCAGTACCCAAAAACTGATCACTGCCACCGCTGCCAAGTTATTTCTAGGTGGGAGCTATCGCTTTAACACACAGATAGAAACCGCAACTAAAGCTAGCCTAAATCAAGGCACAATCACGCAGGATATTCGCTTTCGTTTGTCGGGTGCGCCTGATTTTACCCGTGAGCAATTGCGCGAGATGCTAAAAACGCTACGTCAAAGCGGCGTGAGCAAGATTAGCGGTGACATCTTGATCAACGTGGCTCGATTTGATGGCTACTACTGGAGTAATGGCCAATCATGGAATGATTTAGGCGTGTGTTATACCTCTCCTGCCAGTGCGGTGATTATTAATCGCAACTGCGTGCAAGGTAATCTCTCGGTGACTAAACAAGGGGAAACCCGTGTGTTTATTCCTCCCCATGAGCCGATTCGCGTTGCTAATAGCACTTATGCGCTTAAAACGTGGCGTGAGATGCGCGATCGTCATTGTGGTTTAGAGCTGCATCGCGGTGATGCTAATCACTATGAACTTGTAGGTTGTTTTGTGGCAGGCAAAGATGCCATCCCGATGAAATTCTCGGTTAACGATCCTGTTACTTACTTCGCCAGTATTCTTACGGCTGATTTAAAAGCGGTGGGGATCACCCATACCGGACAAATTTTAAAGGAATCAACGGTTGAACCGGAAGGTGAGGTGCTCGTCAGGCAGCGCTCGGCTACCTTGAATCACCTACTGAAAAAGATGCTAAAGGATTCGGATAACCTGATTGCCGATGTGGTTTTTAAAACCCTAGGGGCAGAATATTTTAACCAAGCGGGAAGCTATCGCAGTGGTGAAGCGGCAGTGAAGGCCATCCTTAAAAAACAAGCCAAGTTGGATTTGTATGATGCCATCATGGCCGATGGCTCAGGTTTATCGCGCCACAACTTAGTGACGGTCGACCAGCTGTTGCAGGTAATGCAGTATGTTTACAACAATGAAGCCAAACTAAAGCTGTTGGATTCTTTAGCCATTTCGGGTGTGGACGGTACTTTGAAATGGCGCACCTCATTGCGTGTCGATGCGTTAAAAGGCAAGGTGCGAGGTAAAACTGGCTCACTTAAGAGCGTTGTTAATATGGTGGGCGTTATCGAAACCACTCAAGGACCAAGATTATTTGCCTATATGGTATCGGGTTATAACCTGCCACCAAGGCATGCCAAAAAGTACAAGAATAAGCTAAATCCTATTCGTCAGTTTGAGCGTGACTTTTTCACTGAGTTATTGACAACCGGGCAAACGCAGAAAAAACAGTGACACTAGTTTCATATTTGTTGCAGACAAATAGGCGCACGCAGAATATTTGGTATAGTAGATTCTGTTGATATTTATGTCGTTTATTGACTGCTTGGCAACAAGCTCGTGAATCCGACTGATGTGAGGTGTGCATGAGACGATTTATTCCCAGCTTAGTGGTGTTGCTTGAACGGCCTCGCTTGGGTCATTGTCGTTTGGGATTAGCAGCTCAGTTAGGCGCTAAACGAGCGATGCAGCTGAGCCAGTTATTTATTGAATGCGCGTTGGAAGATGCGAAGGTTTGGCCGGGAAAGGTGGTGTTGGCGGTTCCTGAGCAAGATCTTAGTTGGGCTGAATACCTCGCAGATACGCATCAACAAAAGCAGCCATGGCAAGTAGTTAGTTATCATGGCAGCGGCATAGGTCATAACCTCGTTGAGTTAGATGAACAGCTGCGCCGGCAAGGCTTACAGCAGTTCATCTATATTGCGGCAGATAGCCCCGCATTGTCAGGGGATCATTATCGTAAGGCAATTTTGTTACTGCAAAACTATCATGTCGTTGCGGCGCATCAACATGTGTCTGGCGTGGCCTCAGGTATCACAACTGGGCTAACTCTATTGGGTAATACCCAACCTTGGCCAGACTTATCCGATTTAGATTGGCGCTCTGCTGGGATAGTAGAGCAGCTTCAGTTGCGTTGTTTACAGCATGACCGAACCATGACTGGTTTGGAAGCCGGTTATCGCGTCACTCATCTTGTTGCTCTCAAGCAATTACAGCATGATCTCGCGATGGATGTGCGGCCTGCGAGAAAGCGATTACTACAAGCTTTACTGCCTCTGAGCATAGAGCTGAGTGCCTAAGCCGTTAAACAGACATAGGTAACACGCGGTTACGACCGAGGCGTTTGGCTTCGTATAGTTGTTTGTCAGCTCGGTCGATTAACAGACTGGCGCTGTCCCCTGGGGTAAATTCAGTAACACCAAAAGAGGCTGTGATGGTATCGACCTGTTGGTTACTGCGTTTATCTTTCACCGACACTTTTTCTACGGCGCGGCGAATAGACTCGGCTAGCTGTCTTGCAATCCGCAAGTTTTTTGCGGGCACCAATAAAGCAAACTCTTCACCACCAAACCGGTAAGCGGTAATGCCATCGCGGCAACTTAATTGTAAGCGACGAGCAATGGCTTTAATCACGGAGTCGCCAAACAAGTGGCCATATTCATCATTGAATTTTTTAAAATGGTCGATATCCACCAAGATAAAACTAAAAGGCTGATTGGCAGCACAAATGCTAGCAAGATCGTTGTCGAGGGCGCGGCGGTTTAGTAAGCCGGATAGGCCATCATAAAGGGCGTCTTGCTGTACTTGCTCTAGCTGCGCCTTGAGTCGTGTCACTTCGGCGCTGGCGTTATTCAACTGATTATTCAAAAAACGCGTAGAGTGGCGGATTTCTTTTGATTCTGAAATCAACCCGCGCACCAATTCCATCACCTCATCGAATGATAAACCTTCGTCTTCGACCCGTGCCAAACAATCAAAATTTTTATCTATCATGGTTTGAAACTCTTGGGTGTCGGCCAAGGTGTCAGACATAGAATGGGTTACTTCATTGAGTAATAACTCTAAGCTAGTACGCAGTTGGCGAATATCGGTTTCTGTCTTACTGGCGATGTATGTGCGATATAAGGTTTCGCCCGTTGCCGGCGGGCACATGCCATAATCGGCGATGGTTTGGTCTAGCTCCTTGTTCATTTGCGGCACACTGTTATCCACATAGGTGTACCACAGAGCATAGTTAGTCGGCGTGGTGGGCACTTGGTTTTTGATCATCAAGGGAACCGCTTTACGCAGGTTCTCGGTAGATTGTTGAAAAAGTTTCTTACTCATTATTACCTGTGCCAAACATAGCCATAGAAAGTGCTTAAACGTATTACAAAGCATTATGCTAAAGTTAGCTGAAATTGGCTTGGGTTTCTCGATAAATATGAATTTGCGCGCCTTCAGGCCAACAGCTATCGCTTATTTTGCGACTTAACACACACCGAATCCGATTTAAGTTGAGTGAGCCATTGAGCGTTGAATGGCGAGTTGAGAGTTATAACGTGCTTATTTTGATGGGATTTCGTCGAAGGCTACAGTGATTAGGTTGCAACACCTAATCAACCTCAAGATGCTTGGGTATAGATCGCTGTAGCCTTTGTTATGAGCAGGATTAGCTCGGATTAATTTCCACTAACACGCGGCCTGTTACTTTGCCATCCAGTAGCTGCGCAGCATAGTCAGCCGCTTGGTCAAGGGTGACGCTCTGGCAAGCATGTTGAAAATAAGATGGTGGCAGCGTCGTTGCCAGTAAATGCCAGGCTTGCTGGCGTTGTGCGAATGGACAATTGACCGAATCAACGCCTAATAGTTTCACTCCGCGTAAGATAAAAGGCATCACTGTGGTGGGTAAATCAAACCCGCCGGCTAAGCCACACGCCGCAACCGCGCCATTGTAGTTAACTTGGCTTAATACCTTGGCCAGCACATGACCCCCCACCGTATCAATAGCGCCCGCCCAGTGTTGTTTGTCGAGGGGACGGTTTGGGCTAAGCATCTCTTCGCGACTGACAATACGGTTGGCCCCTAACGCAGTTAGCCAAGCGCTATTTTCAGCTCGTCCTGTCACCGCGGCAACTTGATAGCCAAGGGCGTGCAGTAATGCAACGGCAACGCTACCTACGCCGCCACTGGCACCAGTAACCAATATTTCGCCTTGCTCTGGGGTTATTCCTGCTTGTTGCAGCGCTTGTACACACAGACCTGCTGTTAGTCCCGCAGTACCAAGTTGCATTGATTTCTGAGCCGTTAAATCCTCGTTTAACGGAACTAGCCAATCAGCCTTTACTTGGGCTTTTTCGGCTAAGCCTCCCCAATGGCTTTCTCCGACTCCCCAGCCCGTTAATACCACTTGTTGTCCCGGCTGGTAGCGCAGGTCGCTTGAGCTGATCACCTTACCGGTGAAATCAATGCCGGGCACCATAGGAAACTGACGCACTATTTTACCTTTGCCTGTGATAGCGAGGGCATCTTTGTAGTTTAACGATGAATATTCCACCGCGACCAATACTTCACCTTCAGGTAGTTGAGTTTCATCGACTTGCTCGACGCTGGCTAAGGTTTGATTGTCTTGTTGGCGCAGTAGCAGTGCGTTGAACATAAGTCGCTCCTAAAAGTATTTGAAAGTAGTGTGTTTACTCTATTTTCAGCATAAGCATGAATAGCGCATGCTGCAATCAATATAAACCCCTACCTTGTCAGTATGGCCGGAAAAGTGGATCATAGACGCTTAGTTGAAAAGGTGATGAAGTTGAACCCAAAAAATAACCACGCGGCGGTGCGAGCGCAATTTCCAATATTGCAGCAAAAGTGTAATGGCTACCCACTGATCTATTTAGACAGCGCAGCAACCACCCAAAAGCCCAAGGCGGTCATAGCGGCCATGAACGACTATTATCAGCAAGATAATGCTAACGTGCATCGCGCGGCGCATTGTTTAAGCGCAAGGGCGACGCAGCAATTTGAACAAGTGCGTGGCCAAGTGGCTCAATTCATCAACGCGCCGACTCGTGAGCAAATTATTTGGACCAAGGGGGCGACCGAGGCCATTAACCTCGTAGCGCAAAGTTATGGCCGCTTGTTTAACAGTGGCGATGAGATTTTACTCTCAACCATGGAGCACCACGCCAATATTGTGCCGTGGCAACAGTTAGCGCAGCAGCGCAACTTAGTGCTTAAGGTGATCCCGTTAACCGGGCAAGGCGAGTTAGACATGGCCGCTTTTGCTGAGCTGTTAACTGAGCGCACGCGGATGGTTGCCATTACTCATGTGTCCAATGTGTTAGGCACGGTCAATCCGATGGCTGAGATAATCAGCATGAGTCATCAAGTTGGTGCAAAAGTGCTGGTGGATGGCTCGCAGGCGGTGGCTCATATGCCCGTCGATGTGCAAGCCTTAGACTGTGATTTTTACGTATTCTCAGGCCATAAAATGTATGGGCCAACGGGGATTGGTGTGCTTTATGGTAAAGCCGAGTTACTCAATGCCATGCCAGTCTGGCAAACCGGCGGTGAGATGATCAAAAAGGTTAGTTTTGCCGCCACGACATTTAATCCTATTCCGTTTAAATTTGAACCCGGCACGCCCAATATTTCTGGTGTAATTGGCTTAGGGGCAGCCATCGAGTTTATCAACAACTTAGACCGCACCGCCTTACATCATCACGAACAAACTTTATTGGCTTATGCCAGAGCGCAACTTGAGCAAATTAACGAAGTCACGCTAGTCGGCCAGCCTCGACAGCCCATGGCGGTGATCAGTTTTATTGTTAATGGCGAGCATCATAGCGATATTGCTACTTTACTTGATCAGCAGGGCATCGCCATCCGCGCTGGTCATCATTGTGCTATGCCCTTGATGGATACCCTAGGGCTAAATGGTACCCTAAGGCTCTCGTTTGCTTGTTACACGGCTCAGTCGGATATCGATGCTTTTATTAGTGCACTGCAAAAAACATTGGAGTTTTTATAATGCCCAACCAGTTGATAAATAACACTTTTGGTAATGAAATCAGCAGTGACGATATGCTGGGTTTGTTTGCTCAACAGAGCGGTTGGGAAGCGCGCTATCGCCAGATTATTTTATTGGGTAAGCAGCTCGCACCCTTGCCCGAGTTATTTAAAATAGAACAACATCAAGTTGATGGCTGTGAAAGTGCAGCTTGGCTAGTGGCGCGGCAACAAGATGATAGTTGGCAGTTTTATGTTGCCAGTGACACCCGTATCGTCAATGGTTTGTTGGCAATCGTACTCGCAGCCTATAACGGAAAATCTAGCGAACACATTCAAGAATTTGATATCGAAGAATATTTTTCTGAGTTGGGGTTGACTAAACAACTTAGCCCATCACGTAGTAATGGGCTGTATGCGGTGGTTGCGGAAATTAAGCGCCTGACGCTTTAGCCTTGTTGGCTTTTTCGGCGAGTTTTTTCAATACTCGGCCAACTGCAACAAAAGCAAAGCTGGCGGTGACATGGGTCGCCGCGCCAAACCCTGAGCTACAGTCCATTTTCATATTGCCGTCACTTTGCGCTTTGGCATGACAAACCCCGCCGTTTAGATCGGGATAAATTAATTGCTCGGTCGAATAGACGCAATCGACCCCAAATTTACGCTTGGCATTTTTCGTAAAATTGTAGAACCGACGCAAATCTGATCGCACCTTAGCGGCGAGCGGATCTTGAATGGTTTTGGCTAAATCGCCGAGTTGAATTTGAGTGGGGTCGATCTGTCCGCCAGCGCCGCCCATGGTAATAATAGGCACCTTATTGCGTTTACAGTGGGCAATTAGCGCGGCTTTTGCGCGCACGCTGTCAATGGCGTCAATGACGTAATCAAAGTCGTTATTGATTAACTCAAACAGGTTGTCTTTGCTGACAAAGTCATCGATGCAGTGGACTTGGCATTCCGGGTTGATAGCAACAATGCGCTCCGCCATGGCATCAATTTTTTGCTGGCCTACGGTGGTGGCTAGCGCATGAATTTGCCGATTGGTATTGGTGGTGCAGATATCATCCATGTCAATCAAGCTGATCTGACCTATGCCAGAGCGCGCTAGTGCCTCTGCCGCCCAGCTGCCAACGCCACCTATGCCAATGACGCAAACATGCGCCTGTTTAAAGCCTTGCAAGGCATTGGCACCATATAAACGGGCAATGCCGCCGAACCTATGATCAAATGATGACATAGCTATCTTTCCCCTTTGCTTACTAGGCGCGCATTATACCCAAGCTACCTCAAGATGCACGATCGCGAGCCTAAACTATCACTGCCAACTCGGCCAAAGTTATCCCCCAGAGTAAGAGCCGAGATAGCTCGGCTAATAGAGCATTCAATGATAGAAAAATGATCTACCGTGTGCGCCACTGTTCCTATAATTAAGTCAATGTTATATCCCAGCAAGTGAGGACAACATGTTTAAATGGTTCGGGCTCATTGTTAGTTTAAGTTTCTACTTGGTATCTGCGCAGTTACAAGCTTGCGAAATTAAAATGGGCTATCGCACGACGGCACGTATGCCCAATATTAATGCTAGCCCTAACAATACGGGCTTGTATTATGATTTATACAAGGCAGCCGCGGAAAAAATAGGTTGCCAACTTGTGGTGGTGCGCTCCCCTAAAAATCGCATTTTACGTGGCTTAGCTGAAGGGACAATCGACTTTTATCCCGGTCTGACCTTTACCGAGACACGATCCGAACAAATTTTCTTTTATTCTAATGGCATACCGGCTGCCGATGTGGGCTTAACCCGCGTTGGTGAGAAAAAAATGAGACACTTTGATCAATTGGCCAACAAGGTCGTATTGGTCGCTTTAGGGTCGCCGGGGCCGAAAACCAATGCTGCAAATGTTCAATACAAGCGACCACCGGAGTTGACCTTTGAACGCGCCATTGAGTTGATTTTGGCAGCGCAAGCTGACTTCTATATGGACGATTTTGGTACCTTGTATTACTACTTATTGCGCCATCCTCGTCAAAATGAATTAATGTTTCATATGAATTGTTGCGGTGGTTTGACCGAGTTGACATTGGGCTTTTCGAAGCTGTCTCCACACTTTGCCAGTGAGCCAAACCCAAGCTACGATGCTAGCCAACCTCTATCTTGGCATAATTACCCAACTAAAACAGTCTCAGACAGTGTTGCGGACAAGTTTCGATTAGCATTACAAGAACTTGCTATAAGTGGATTTACTAATACCTTATATCAAGATTATTACGGTGCGAGTTTGGTAGAGTTGATGGCTGAATAATAAGGTTTGGATAAATATCATTAGTTAATTGATATCAATACTGTTTTACAAAGCCATCATGGTTGCGAATGATTTAATTTAAATCTGAACGGCTATTTTTTAGAAATCTTCACTAGCTCTTTTAGCATCTTCATAGCGTTCTCTGAATTTTTTACCTGACTCCAGTTCATCACAAATACCGTTATACATTTTACCTTCATAGCCTAATAAATAAGCGTTGTCTAACGTGCAATAGGAGCCTAATCCAGTGTCGTAACCCTCTAAATAAGCTTGGTAATCAACTTCGCTCCCCATGTACTTGTCATTTAACTCTTCTAGCTGGCTAATTGATTTTTTATGGGAGCCATTTGCAGCATCATTGCGACCAATCTCGCTCCAATTGCTTGATTTGACAAGTCCCATATCTTCAGAACTTGACGCACAAGCGGATATTACAAGGATGGTGAAAATGACGAAAAATATTTTCATGGGTGATCTCCTAGTACCATTTCGTAGCCACATTGTGTAGTACGTAGGTAAAATCTTAGTCGATCTTTTTGTCAGTAGATTAAGTGAACAAGCATTAGATACAAAAAAGCTAGGACACATATTGTCCTAGCTTTTTATCTAGCAATGAATGGCGACTCAATTATTATTGAGCTGCTTCAACAATCGCTTTCATATCGCTCATGTAGCCACGTAGTTTCTTACCTACGATTTCTACAGGGTGAGTGCGAATTGCTTCGTTCACTTCGATTAGACGCTTGTTGTCTACTGAATTGGTTTTCAGGTTTAGACCTTTACCGATAACTTCAGTGCTTAGACCGTTAACGTAATCTTTGATTAGCGGCACTGCAGCGTGAGCGAATAGGTAACAACCGTATTCCGCTGTGTCAGAGATAACCACGTTCATTTCGTAAAGTTTCTTACGTGCAATGGTGTTGGCGATTAGTGGCGTCTCGTGTAGTGACTCGTAGTAAGCAGACTCTTCGATGATGCCAGACGCAGTCATGGCTTCAAACGCTAGCTCAACGCCCGCTTTAACCATAGCAACTAGCAGAATACCGTTGTCGTAGAATTCTTGCTCGTCGATAACTACATCTGAAGGGCCTTCTTTTTCAAAGCCAGTTTCAGCTGTTTCTTCACGCCATTTTAGTAGGTTAGCGTCGTCGTTTGCCCAGTCTTCCATCATGGTCTTAGAGAAGTGACCTGTGATGATGTCATCCATGTGCTTGTTGAATAAAGGACGCATCGTCTCTTTTAGTTCAGCAGCCATGTCGAATGCTTTGATTTTCGCTGGGTTAGATAGACGATCCATCATGTTAGTGATGCCGCCGTATTTTAGGCCTTCGGTTACCGTTTCCCAACCGTATTGAATTAACTTAGCCGCGTAACCTGCTTCGATACCGTCAGCAACCATCTTGTCGTATGCCAAGATAGCACCGGTTTGCAACATACCACATAGGATAGTTTGCTCACCCATTAGGTCAGATTTAACTTCAGCAACGAAAGAAGACTCTAGTACGCCGGCACGGTCACCACCGGTTGCGCTTGCGTAAGCTTTAGCAATTTCAAAGCCTTCGCCTTTAGGGTCGTTTTCAGGGTGAACCGCGATAAGGGTTGGTACACCAAAGCCACGCTTGTACTCTTCACGTACTTCAGAACCAGGACACTTAGGTGCAACCATGATTACTGTGATGTCTTCACGGATCTTCATGCCTTCTTCAACGATGTTGAAACCGTGAGAGTAAGCTAGGGTTGCGCCTTGCTTCATTAGCGGCATTACTGCGTTTACTACGCTAGTGTGCTGCTTGTCTGGCGTTAGGTTTAATACTAGGTCTGCCGTTGGGATTAGGTTTTCGTAAGTATCAACGTTAAAGCCGTTTTCTTTGGCGTTTTTGTAAGATTGACGCTGTTCTTTGATCGCCGCTTCACGTAGGGCGTAAGAGATGTCTAGACCAGAGTCACGCATGTTTAGACCTTGGTTTAGGCCTTGTGCGCCACAACCAACAATTACAATTTTCCAGCCTTTGATAAATTCACAACCGTTAGCGAACTCGCTACGATCCATGAAACGACACTTGCCTAATTGTTCTAATTGTTGACGCAAGTTCAGCGTATTAAAGTAATTGTTAGCCATGAGTTTTCCCTTTACATATATTTTAGAATTCTTGGTGGATTAGGATAAAAATCTAAATGCCACTCGACGAAAAGCACTATATAACAAGATCTACATTGCTCAAAATGATATATTTGCAAACTTGTGTTGCAAATATTGCAACGTCAACTTGATCCCAAGAGCGCTATTTATGGACCTTAAATCACTGCAAGCTTTTATCCATCTGGCCAATAGCCACCACTTTGCCAAATCAGCAGAAGCGCTGCATTTGAGCCCATCAACGCTGAGCCGGATCATTCAGCGCTTAGAACAAGAGGTTGGCAGCAGTTTGTTACAAAGAGATAACCGCAGTGTGGCATTAACGCCAGCGGGAGAGAAATTCCTTGGGTTTGCCCAGCAGCAATTAGACAGCTGGCAAATTTTGAAAGCCGACCTACAAGGCAATAATGCGCAGTTAGAGGGAAAACTTAGCATTTATTGCTCTGTCACCGCCGCTTACAGTCATTTACCGCAGATATTAGATCGCTTTCGTTTACATCACCCACAAATTGAAATTGTGTTGGCGACCGGCGATGCCGCGCAAGCGGTGGAGCGGGTGCAATCGGAGCAAGTAGATGTAGCCATTGCCGCTTGCCCCGATAACTTATCCAACCAGTTAACGTTTCATAGCTTGGCTGAAATTCCCTTATCCGTGATTGGCCCTGTGATTAATTGCAGCGTGCAACAACAAATTAGTATGACCCCCGTGCCTTGGCAGCAGTTGCCATTTATTTTGCCTGAGCATGGCCCAGCACGGCGACGCATCAACTCTTGGTTTCGCCAAATGCATATTCGCAAGCCGCATATTTACGCCAATGTAACGGGCCACGAAGCCTTAGTTAGCATGGTGGCGCTGGGCTGTGGTGTGGGGATCGTGCCTGATGTAGTGGTGGAAAATAGTCCAGTCAGGGACAGGGTGCAGCGGATCAAAACCGAAAAGCTATTAGAGCCGTTTGATTTAGGTGTGGTGGGGCTGAAAAAGCGCGTCACCGAGCCCTTGATTAATGCTTTTCTGATGGCATTGAATTAGCTCACATTTTTATCAAATATTGCGGGTGGTTGAGTAGGTATAGGGTTCTTTTTGATGTATTTTGCCTGAGTAAGCAAATTTGCTGAGGCTTTGTTAGGAACCCAAGATGATCACCACTAGGCAAGATATAGAGCAAGCCATTAGCGCATTGTCGCTAGCGGGTAAGACCTTGTTTATCCATAGCGCAATAAAATCCTTTGGTCAGCTAGAAGGTGGCCCCGACACCTTACTCGATCCGCTAATTGCGGCGGGTTGTACCTTGATCATGCCGAGTTTTACTTATGCTCCCTTGTGCCCGCCGCCAGCTAATGCCCCTGACATGGCTGATACCGCTTATGGGGGTCATCGTGGCGCATGGGATTTGCCGCCGACGCGCGCTTATGATTATCGCGATAGTGAGATTGAATCCAGCATGGGGGTCATCCCTAGAGCGTTACTCAATAAGCCAACGCGAGTGCGTAGCCAGCATCCGATTAATTCCTTTGTCGGTATCGGCCCCTTGGCCGAGTCGATTTTGGCCCAGCAAACCTTACAGCATGTGTATGGCTTATATGATAACCAGCCACAGGCGTGGGTATTAACCATGGGGGTGAGCCTAACTAGCGTGACACCCATTCATTACGGCGAACAACAAGCGGGACGTAAGCTCTTTCAACGCTGGGCTCAGCAAGTCAATCCAAATACGGGTGAGGTAGATACCGATTTAGTGGCCATCGGCAGCTGTTCGAATGGCTTTGATAAGCTGCAGCCTTATGTGCAGCCTATTGCGCGCGAGCTTAAAGTAGGCGCGAGTGATTGGACCTTGTATCCGTTGCACCCTCTGATTTCCCGTTGTAAACGCGCGATCCAGCAGCAACAAGCGATTACCCATTGTGATGATGTGAATTGTTTGCGTTGCCAAGATGCCATCGCCAGTGCAACGAGCTAAACCCAGGAGGGGGCTGTTTTTGCGCGCTAAAGGGGCTAGAATGACAGCAGTATTGAAGGAGTTATTATGATTAATCCAAAGAAATTAGAAGAAATTGCTAAGCAAGTCTCCGAAGCGCTGCCTCCTGGGGTAAAAACCATAGGTGAAGAAGCCGAGCGTAAGGTTAAGCAAGTCCTACAAGCCCAACTAAACAAGTTAGATTTAGTTAACCGCGAAGAGTTTGAAGTGCAAACTCAAGTGCTGCTGCGCACTCGAGAAAAGCTGTTAGCGATGGAACAGAAATTGGCACAGCTAGAAGCTCAGTTGGCAGCACAAGATAAGCCATCAATGCCATCACAAGACCAAGAGTAAAGCCGATACTGGCATACAATTAAGCCACTTCACTTAGCGCGGTGGCTTAATACTTTTAGTGGCGTAATACTGGGATACCTAGAGCCTTAGCTACCGTGAAGGCATCTTTATCGAGAGCGTTTTTGTTGCCGTGATCCATTATGTTCACACGTTTAGCATCGGTTAACACTAGGTTTAACTCATGGCTGTAATAACGAGAGGTTCGGTTATTGCTGGTTGAGGTTACTAGCTCGGTTAACACTTGCAGCGCCACCACATCTTTAAGTTGCCCTTGTTTACGATAGTCTTCGACATTGTCTTTCAATTTGCCGCGATAATAGATACCTTGCTCAAGGTCGATGACCAAGCCTCGGCTGACACCCAATAAAAACCAACCCACGCCAGCAAAAGCTGCGCCCCATAAGATTAAAAATAGTGCGGCAATCGGCTCGCCTTTGAAAAACACATAGGGGCCGCCAATGGTTAACACCAGTATCCCAGGAATAAAAAAGACCAAGGCAAACAGTAATCCTGCTATGGATTTTTTTACCATTAAACGATTGCACTGATGCATCAACTTCGCGGTTTTAAAGTTACTGCCGCCAGAACATAATGGCGCCCAGCTCACTTGCTGCTCGATCGACGTGTTACCTGAAACCGGTTGGGGTGAAGGTGCCTCTGGTGTTTCCCCTAGGTTAATTTGATTAAAAAATCCCATTTAATGTGTTCCTTAAGCTACGAACTGGCCAACAATAGTAAAGTGATAAGGTCTGTAAATTAACAACAGCATATCAAGTTTGGGGTAGTCATTGAGAAAACTGGGTAAAGAAATGCAAACTGATTGGCTAAATAGCTGGGGTAATGCGTAAGCTAGATCATGCTCATCAACAATGCTGAGGTGGTAATGACAGCAACGCCTATCCCGCTAATGTTAGCGGGCCCTGTGATCAGGAGAGTCACTTGTGAGCGCATCTCGCTCTGGTTGGCCACGAGCGAGCAAGTGGATATGTCTTTGTGTTTGCTTCCTGATGGTGATGACAAGCTTCATCTTAACCACGAGCAAATGGCGCAAGCCTCGCAAATGATTGCCGCAGGCGAGCATTTGTACTTTTATCTTATCGATCTCAAGCTGACAGAGGCATTACCTGAGCAAGTTTGGATTGAATACGATCTCAAATTGGTCAGTCAAGGCGGTGAGCAAACCTCATGGCGCGACTGGGCTCCTGAACTTGTTTATCAAGATCAGCGTAACCCCGGGTTTATCATCAAACCTAACATTACTCATTTGTTGCACGGCTCGTGTCGTAAACCTCATCATCCTAGTGGCGATGGTTTGTTGGCAGCCGATAAGCAATTAGCGCTAAGCTTAAATAAAGAAAATACAAATGCTTGGCCTTCTTTGTTGATGCTTAGTGGTGACCAGATTTATGCCGATGATGTGGCCACGCCTATGTTGGTTGCCTGTCATCAGTTAATTCAGCGTTTGGGGATGTTTAATGAGCCCTTTAGCCATGCCGCAATCGATGATAGCAATCGGCTCCACAATCAGCTGGCTCATTACTTCAAGCGCGAGCAACTCTTGCCCGAGCTTGATGGTAACCATGCAGACGATGCGATCGCCGCCTTGTTCAAAGCGGTGAAAAAGCCGATTTTCACTACAGATACCGCCCATAACCATCTGATCTCATTGGCTGAAGTATTGGCCATGTATCTGTTGGTGTGGTCACCCGCGCCTTGGCAGTTAGTTGATATGAGTATGCCGCCAGGGCTGACCGAGGCACAGGGGCAAGCTTATCAAGTTGAACGTAACACCCTCACGGATTTTGCGACTGGATTAGCCAAGGTGCAGCGGTTAATGGCGCATATCCCTTGCGCCATGATGTTTGATGATCATGACGTCACCGATGACTGGAACTTAACCGCGGCTTGGGAGCAAGCGGCTTATGGCCATCCTTTCTCTAAACGTATCCTGGGTAACGCGCTGCTCGGCTATTTCATTTGCCAAGGTTGGGGCAATGCCCCCGAGCAGTTTAGTCCGAGTTTAATGGCGCAAGTACAACAAGTGTGTCGCCAGCCCGGTACCCAGCAACACGACGAGCTGATCCAAACCTTGCTCAATTTTGACCACTGGCATTATCAATGGCCCACTCAGCCCGCCTTAGTGGTGCTGGATACGCGCACCCACAGATGGCGCTCGGAGCGCAATCTGAATGCGCCATCGGGGTTAATGGATTGGGAGGCGCTGACCGATTTACAACAAACCTTACTAGGTAAAGAAGCGGTGATCTTAGTGTCCCCCGCGCCTATTTTTGGGGTGAAACTCATCGAAGTGGTGCAAAAAATATTCACTTGGTTAGGTAAGCCCTTGATGGTGGATGCCGAAAACTGGATGGCGCACCCGGGCGCGGCCAATGTGTTGCTTAACCTATTTCGTCACTCCAAAACGCCCCAGCAGTTTGTCATTTTATCGGGCGACGTGCATTACTCATTTGCCTATCAAGTGCAGCTAAGAGGGCGTCAAGGTGGGCCGGATATCTGGCAAGTGACCAGCAGCGGGATTAAAAATGAGTTTCCAGCCAAGTTGCTGGATGTATTAGATAGACTAAACCGTTGGCTTTACGCACCGTATTCACCATTAAACTGGTTTACCCGCCGTCGCCGCATGAAAGTGGTGCCGTTGACGCCAAATCACGTAGCTAAAGGTGAGTGCCTTGTGAATGCTTCTGGTATAGGCTTGTTAACCCTTGATGAGGATGGCTCTGTTGCTGAGGTGAGGTTGTTACCTAGCCAAGGATTACCCATTGTATTTGAAGCAAACTCCAAGGGAGCCCATTGGCAGTGAGCTATCTTATTTACATCTAGCAAGTAAAGCTCGGCTGCTGTGGTACAATCCTGTTTTGGTTGACTATTACCCATCATGAAGCAATAAATGGAACGACTACTACTGCTCATTGTTATTTTATCTTCTCATTCATATGCTGTTGATTATGCTGAAAAGGCTGGTAGTTGGGGGGTTGGGATTGGCATTCGTGATGCGGATATCCCCTTTGCCACGACAGATAAACGAGTTCAAGATGTCATGCCATTATTATTCTATCAAGGTGATAAATTTTACCTTGACGGGATGACAAGTGGCTATCAATTATACCAGCATGAGGATGTTTCCGCCGGCTTCGTTGGACGATTTCGTTTCTTTGATTTGCCAAAAGAATCTCAGAATGAGCTGCAGGGGTTCAGCATGCACTTTGGTGGCGATGTGCAGTGGCGTGTCAATCAACAACTGAAGCTTAGCTGGGAAGTGCTTTCAGATGAGGAAAGCCGATTTCATTCAAACTTGAGGGTTGAAACCCATTTCAAAGGCGCGGATTGGGACCTCACTCCGTATCTAGTGGCGCGCTATAAAACTGAGCGATTTAATGAATATTATTATGGCCTCAAGCAATACAACTTAAATAGTGGTGTTGACTGGCGTATTGGTGCAAAAGGTCGTTATCAAGTGTATCAAAACCTTTACTTGATGGGACATCTTGGCGCCTCGCGATTGGAGAAAGATGTCTATCAACACGAGCATATTCGTTCATCTACGCAACTAGAATCGTACATTGGTATTGGGCTTTTCAATCAGCCAGGCCAGGCTGGCTATTCGCAACTAGGGGCCAGAGGCTACTTTCGGCTGGCCCATGGCTGGGCTACCCCCTCCAATATCGGTGATATATTTAGCTTCAACCGTGAAAAAGATCCGTACAATAATCAATTAACCTCGCTATTTTATGGTCATCCAATAGCGGATACTTTATTCGATTGGCCATTGGATCTATATCTAACGGGTGGTTTAGTTCATCACCATAAATCTGATGTGCAGGGGCCTTTTCCTGAGTATGTTGTTGCCATTAAGGCTTATTACACCCTGCAATGGCCTGTAAGGTGGCGGTTGGGTTTTGCGGAAGGGTTATCATACAGCAGCAAAATCAGCTATGTTGAGCAAAGTGAGATGGACAGAAAAGATTATAATCCAAGCAATTTGCTAAATTATTTAGATTTTTCGGCTGATCTAAATGTGGGAGACCTAGTCGGCCGTAAGGAATTAAACGCCTTATGGTTAGGATATAGTCTGCATCATCGTTCTGGTATTTTTTCTAGTTCCTCTGCGTTTGGACGCATTAAAGGTGGTAGTAACTACAATACGGTATACCTACAGTGGGATTTTTAATCTGGAACTTGATTCAAGCCTAGCTCTCGTTGTAATTTCTTAGTTAATCCTAAAGAAACCAAACGATAAGATTCGTTGAGATAGTAGGTCAACGCCTCATCTTTTTCAGGCGAATCATCAATTTGTTGGATCCACTTCATGCCGCGAGAGGCCATGTAAGGGGCGGGGCGATAACCTTGGCTATGACTTAAAAAATCAAAATTTAAATCCGAGGTTTTAAACACATACGCGGGCATTTCACTGCCATCGTCTCGCTTTGGCCCCCAACCGCCAATAGCAAACACCTTACCGCCCACCTTCCAAACATCAGCGCCACCCCATTGCACCACATGGCTAGTGGCCACCTTAGCCGCGCAAAATTGGTTAAACTCATCTCGGGTCATGGTGTTATCTCCTTGAATTTATCTATCACTATATTTGCGGGCCAAAATAAAACAGGGGGCTTGGCAGATGAAATGTGTCGTCAATAATACAACACCTAGCGCCTCGGCGGAGAGTTGTGCATTTGCTGTTGGCCAGAGCCATGCGCATATAATGGCTAAGCAGTAACAGGCTGCACCAATAATGGGGAAGCCAGATTTGTATTGTTTTTTAACTATGCCAATCGTGCCATAGAGCAAAGTAAGCAGGTCAAAAAGTAAACCAAATGCAATAAAAATGGGAGCGATTGTGGTTAAGCGTGTCACTTAATGCCTCTCGTCATTATGGTTACATTTCATTAGAAGCGGCGGGCGCGACACCAAATACTAATGGCTCTGACATCACTAATTTTCGGTTTCACACCTATTGATTGAAGCTTCAGGCTGTGACCACTTTACCAACGCCCGTACATTCATGGTGAAAAAAATCACATTGGCTAGCATCATCGCCATGCTATCGCTGAGAAAGCCAATCGCGATCCAAGAGGTATTGCCACACATCATTAAGATGAACCCCATTTTATTCTTATTACCGATTTGCCAAATGGCCAAAAAGGTCAGTACTAAGGCGAGCCAATCAATACCATGATATTGCCAAATATCCATTATCTTCCTGTTATATAAATAAGTTCTGTTCGAGTTCTAATAGCTTTTTCTTCATGGTTAAGCCGCCGCCATAGCCAACAAGCTCGCCATTACGGCCAATAATGCGATGGCATGGCACGATAATGGCCAAACTATTCGCGCCATTGGCCGTGCCCACCGCTCTTACTGCCCCTGGATTATTAATGGCTTGGGCTAAATCTAAGTAACTGGCCGTATCGCCGTATGTCACTTGCATTAATGCCCGCCAAACGGCTTGTTGAAAATCACTGCCAACCAGAAGTAGGGGTAAATCAAATTCACTGCGCTGACCAAGAAAGTATTCGTTAAGCTGTTCAATCGTTTGATTAATGACAGGATCTTCTTGCTCAACAAAGTCAGCCTTAAGATATTTTTTGAGCCGATTATCAACGGACTCGCGCATTTTTCGATAGCGAAAGTCACATAAACAAAGTTGACCTTGATACACGCCGATGATGAACTCCGCGTAAGGATGTTTGTAATATTGAATGCTGATCTGATTGCGGTTCATGTTAGTTCATCTTTAGCGCTGGTGGTTATGAATATAACGACTAAAGGCTCGCTTGATTTAGATTGAGTGCGTTAGCGCTCTGCGACCTAGGCTTAACTAATTAATAAAATTACATTATTTTTGGATGCTTATAAACGAAAACATCAGATAAAGTGAAAACGGTTCCATTTCTGTTTGGTTTCACATTCACAGTAATTCGAATTAAGTTGAGAGCGCTGCACAATAAAACGATAGCTTGATGGTTTTTTCAATATTAATCATATGATTAATACCTCTCTAAAGCGAACTCATACTTTGGCATTAAATAAGCCTTATGCGCTCGGTTTCTAATAGATTGATTATATTGATCTTTTTGTAATGGCTTAATTCGATATGGTCATGGGCTGGGAGCTTGTGTCACTTGGCTAATTAGACATATTCTCTACATCGATACTTGTCAGTCAAAGGAGTTAGCGGGGTTTAATCAATCATTGTTTTCATGTGAAATTGCTGCGCGTAAACATGAGCAGGATTTTTTGCTGAGACATGGGTTACACCTTGATGATCCAAAAGTTTGACCTGTCTTGGGACTGCTTAAAGACCCAGAGCAAACCCACTTTTTGTCGGCTGAATCAGCCGCCATTTTTTTGCTACAGCTTTATCTCTAAGTGAATGAAACGCGAAGACGCCCCTGACGATTTATGCAACTGCGCACCAGAAATGCCAGACATAAACTGGTTGAAATACTCATCATCACCCAAATTGCTACCATGATCAGCAATTGATACTTAATGGCCACCATAGGGCTGGCACCGCCCAAAATTTGTCCTGTCATCATTCCCGGTAACGACACTAAGCCAGTGGTTGCCATGGTTGCTAAGATAGGCGCGAGGGCTTTTTGCAGTGCGCTTTGTACAAACCCAAGGCAAGCTTGCTGTGGTGTGGCTCCCAATGCTAAAGCACCTTCATACTCAGACCGACGATGTTCAAACGCTCCAAAAAAGTGCTGTAGGCAGACAATGTTGGCGGTCATGCTGTTACCTAGCAACATACCAGCGATGGGGATCAGGTATTGGGCATCATAGTAGGGTGTTGGCTGAATAATGGCGATAGATAGCAGCGCTAACAGTGGCAGCAAGGCAATTGCTAACGCGCTTAATACGGGTACAAATACTGTCTTATGTGGCAGTTTTGCCTTGTTTATGATGGCGCTGCATCCCACCAAGAACATCACGCCAAGCCACAGTAGATTTAGCCATAAGTTATTTAATTCAAATAGAAAGGCTAAATAGGCTCCAATAAGTACTAACTGCAACGTCATGCGCAGTAGCGCCACTATCGCCTCTTTACCTATCTGTAAACGGTAGTAATGGTTAATGGCAAAAGGGATCAGTAAGGTCAGGCTAAATAGCCCCAGCTGCCACCAAGCGATATCAATAGAGTGTTGCGACATGGCTTAACCTTTTATGCAATCAATACGATAAGCATAACAACAGATAAACAATTCTGGAATTGGCTTATTACTTCCTAAGCTGATTGACTTCCAAGTAGAAGCCGCGGTCATGCGGCGATGGATCACAGCTGTAATAATCCAGTCAAAGTCTTAAAACTTGGCCTGTTAGCGATTTGCTCATTGAAACAAAGGTCGACAATTTCCCTGAGCTTAGCCGTTAATGCTGGATTATCGGTTGTCACTAATCCTAACAAATCATCCAACAAACAACCAAAGGCGCGCACTTCAATCGCTTCCATCGCGGCTTGCTGTGTAGGGGTGATGTGATTAAGGTGAGTGGCAGCGCCAAAATCACCAAATAGCACCTGATTTTGCTCATTAATTAATATGTTATGGGCATAGATATCGCCGTGGCTGACGCCTTGTTGGTGCATATGGGCGAGGGTGTCGGCCATTTGTTGGGCGATTAGGTGAATTTGGGTTGGCGTAAACTGGGTGCCATCGGCAAAAGTGTCGCGGGTACAACTTTGCAATGAAGGCGGCAAACCTAAGTTGGTAAAGTTGGTGGGGATTAACTCCATCACTAATGCGAGTTGATCCGCTTCATCTACCTGAGCGAGCACCTTGATTAAATTTGGATGAGAGCTTGTGGTTAAGCAGCAATCGAGCTCATCACTGGGATAGCCGTCACTGGTAAGGCCACCTTTAAATACCTTAATCGCCACGTCTTGAGCTGTTTGCTGGTGGTTGAGCTGAGCGCGATAAATCACCCCCGATGCGCCTTGTCCTAACACCTCACCAAGCTGATATTGGCTCGAGCTAATACTGGGGATGGTTGCGCTTTGGCAATGTTCTACATGACTAAATGGATTCCCCGAAAAAGCCAACCAAGCCAGCTTAGGCAGGGTCAGTAACCAGTTGGGTATGGCCGACAATCGATTGGCCGAAAGGCGCACCAGCTCTAAATTATTACAGTTGGCCATGCTAGCGGGCAGCTCGGTAAGTTGATTGCCTGCCAGCGCTAATTTTTGCAGCCGATACATTTCGCCCATGCGCTCTGGCAGCTGTTCAATTTGGTTATCGGTTAAAATTAACCAGCGTGTTTGTAATGGTAAGGATGCGCCAGATACTTGCTTGATCTGATTAGATTTAAAGCCAATCATCTCCAATTTTGGACATTGCCCCAACACCTCGGGTAAATGATCGAAACAGTTGTTAGAGGCAAAAATAATCTTCAACTGGTGCAGCTGATGTAAGTCATCAGGCAAGGACGACAATTGGTTATTGGAGAGGTCGAGAATTTCTAAGCTGTCGGCCAAGGTAAATATTTCACTCGGGAACTCGGTTAAGCCCTCGGCGAGTTGCAGGCGTTTGCAACCTGTTAGTTGGCCAGATTTAAGTTGCGCTAAAGTATGCACGAGTAGGATCCCTTACGTGTAATGGTTGCAAAAAGGCGTCATGATAGCCGATGTGAGGTTATTTATTTACCTAATGAATGTATATAGAGAGCAATTTTTCATGGTAAGTTGGTTGTGCTTAATTAAAAGATAACTGGAGTTAAAACTAAATGGTTTATATTTGGAGAAATCCCAATGTTCCAGAAACAATGGTCGGAGAGTTAGTTAGTGATTTAGGTTTTGGGGTGTTTCAGAAGGGGGTAGAAGTAAGTCGAGATACAGTTCCAGTTTTTAAGTTTAATTGTAAGTTAAAAAAACTGTATGATGTTTGTCAATTAGCAAACAGTACGCGAGTTCCTTTAGTTAATAGGGATATACGAGATTTGCTATCTGTTCATTCCGATGACCTGCAGTTTATCAAAGCCGTTGTTCAATGTCAGGATGGAACGATAGAAGATTTTTCCGTTGTCAATGTGTTGAGTTTAGTCAATGCTTTAGATAAAGAGCAGTCTATCTTTGATTGTGTTCCAGGTACGCAAGAGATAATGAGATTCAATAGTATAAAATACAACGAAGGGAATTTTATCATTGCAAGGGAGTCGAGTTATCCTGTGCATTTGCTAGTTAGTGAGTTATTGGCGAAGAAATTAAAATCTAGTGGTTGCAAAGGGTTATTTTTACCAGCAGAGTGCATTTAGGGCTCTCTTTGAATGCTGAAAATATGTGGCCTGAGGTTTTAAATTCAATTTCACCAGATTCTTTCCAAAGAAGCACCTACTTCACAATGACTTAGTTGCTTTTCAATGTTTTCAGCTCGGCCAGCACTTGCTGCAATGAAGGGGCAACTTGGTGACCTAATGCCAGAATATCGGCATCGGGCTCGGTCAAATCAGGGATTTGATAAGTGATCATTTTGGCGGATACCGCCGCTTTGACGCCGTTGTTCGAGTCTTCAAAGGCTAAGCAATGCTCCGGCGCGATACCTAGACGCTGTGCAGCCAAGAGGTAAATATCGGGGGCGGGTTTGCCATGTTCAACTTCACAGCCGGTGGTGAAGTGATCAAAGTAATGGTCTAACTTGGCCAGCTTTAATTTTATGCCTGCCACTTCTTTTTTGGTCGAGGTCGCCACCGCGGCTGGGATCTGGTTGGCTTTAAGCCAGTCTAATAATTCGATAACCCCGTCTTTGACCGGAATAGCCTGGTGCAACACAATGGCGTTGTAGCGCTCGCGCCATGCTTGATGTACCGCTGGATAATCTGCGCCATAAAAGTCACGCAATATTTGCTCTATGCCTGCTGCATTGCGGCCAATAATGGAAAGATAAACGTCTTGGTCAAACGGGACTTGAACCTGTTGACAAGCTTGTTGAAACACTTGCATGCATACTCGCTCGGTATCGAGCAGTAATCCATCCATATCGAAAATCGCGGCTTTAAATTGCATTGGCATACTCTATTTCTTGAGTGGGCGCTCATTATCCCATACCCGCCTAGTGAGAGGTATAGGTATGAGTATATACGGGTCACTGGGTGAGACGTCGCGCGAGGTGATTGCTAAGGCTGGTGCTTTTTGGCAGCATGGCGGCTTGCTTTGCCTTTGTCCTCGAGTCTCGGAGTTGCCCTTATGCATTACCATATTCACGCCATTGATCCTAAAGCCCATTTATTTGCCGTTACCCTGACCATTGAAGCAGCTCAAGCGCAACAAGTGTTGTACTTACCCGCATGGCTACCGGGCAGTTATATGATCCGTGATTTCGCTAAAAATCTCATTGATCTACAGGCGCAAGATGCCAATCAAGAGTCATTAGCCTTAACTCAGCTAGACAAGCAAACTTGGCGCGTCGACAACGCAGCGGGACAAATTCAGTTAACCTACCAAGTGTATGCGTGGGACTTATCGGTGCGCACCGCCCATTTAGATACCACTCACGGCTTTTTTAATGGCAGCAGCGTGTTTATAGCTGCCAAAGGATTAGAGCAAACCCCACACACGGTCACCATCGCCGCGCCTGCTTTAACCGAATTGGCCGATTGGAAAGTCGCAACCAGCATGACCCGCACCGCGGGCGAGCAATTTGGTTTTGGCGAATTTAGCGCGCCAGATTACGATGATTTAATCGACCACCCCGTTGAAATGGGCGACCTCACCATCGAGACCTTTATCGCTGCTGGCGTGCCTCATGACGTAGTATTAAGCGGCAAGCATCGCTGCAACATGGCGCGCCTGTGCCAAGATCTTAAAGCCATTTGCGAATATCAAATTAACTTGTTTGGCACCCCTGCGCCGTTTGAGCGCTATGTGTTTATGACCACGGTACTGGGCAATGGCTTTGGCGGCTTAGAGCATAAAGCCTCCACCGCGCTGATGTGTTCACGCAGTGATTTACCCACGTCAAGCGACCTTAATGCGCCGGTAGAAAAAGGCTACCGCACTTACTTATCACTTTGCAGCCACGAATACTTCCATAGCTGGAATGTAAAACGCATTAAGCCAGCCGAATTCACCCCGTTTGACTTATCACAAGAGTCATACACCCAGCAGCTTTGGGCTTATGAGGGGATCACCTCTTACTATGATGACTTTCTTACCTACCGCTCGGGCTGTGTCGATCAAAGCCAATACCTGACTATGCTCAGCGAAATCGCCACCCGTGTTTATCGTGGCCAAGGGCGCTTTAAGCAAAGTCTTGTCGATTCAAGCTTTAACGCTTGGACCAAGTTTTACAAGCAAGATGAAAATGCCGCCAACGCCATCGTCAGTTATTACACCAAGGGTGCCTTGTTTGCTCTTTACCTTGATCTTACTATTCGCACCGAAAGCCAAGGCCAACACAGCCTAGATGACGTGATGCGCCAGCTTTGGCAAGAATATGGTTTAACGGGCAAGGGCACAGATGTGACCAGCCATCAACGCATTGTTGAAGGGATATTAAATCGCAACTGTGATGACATTTTTGCTTACCTGAGTAATACAGAGGATTTGCCACTGGCAGACTTGTTCAGCAAAGTGGGCATCAAGATGGAACTGCGCAGCAGCAAAGGTAGCGCAGATCAAGGCGGCGCAGGCGTAGAAGGTGACAAAATTGGCTTTGGCGCTCGCACCAAGGCAGAAGGTTTTGGTTTACGTGTATTGACCGTGAGTCAAGGTAGTCCTGCCCATCAAGCAGGCTTAAGTGCTGGCGATTTATTGATTGCCGCCGACAAGTTGCAAGTAGGGGCGCAATTTGAGCAGCAATTGCAAAGCTACCCAGTGGGCGCGGTGATCCAGCTAGATTGGTTCCGCCGTGACGAATTAATGCAAGGCGAGCTGCTGGTGGCCGAAGCCGTGAAAGACACAGTAAGCTTAAGTATTAGCGACGCCGAATTAAGCAAGCAATGGTTGTCGTAACAGCTGTGGTAATGGTTGTGGAAATGATTGTGGGAGCTGAGCTCGCTCGGCGAAAATAACGATTCCCTGAGCAAGCTCAGGTCCCACAGAAAAACAGATCAATCTGCAGCAACAAAAAACACAGGCGTGCGAAAAAAGGACATAGGTAAGGAACGTAAATGAAACCAAGAGAATACCAAGCGTGGGCCAAAGTGAGAAAGCTAGGCCGAAATCGTTACATGATGCTTAACGGCATGCTGATGTACGGTGTGCCGCTATTTGTGGTGATGTCGTTTATTGTTAATCAACCTTTTGCCGAAGGCTACACCATGACCGCGGTCGCCATTCACCTTGGGGTATGGCTGTTTATCGGGCAAATGTTTGGCTTAGTGAACTGGGTGGTTAACGAAAAGCGTTTTGCCAAAGCGAGCGGGCAAAACCAACAGAGTTAATTGCACGAGTGTGCTTATTGCTATCGCAGTCGGCCAGCAACTTGAACCTAGGTTGCCGGCTGATCTGAAATGACCCAATTCTTTGTCAGGTGCAACCACATTGATAAGCACTAATTTATCAAAGGTGACAACGTCCAAGTCTAAGCATTCACAACCTACTTAGGTGCAAAGCTTAGATCGCGGCCTTGCCACGCAGGTCAATTAAGTTGCCAAAGGGATCTTCAATTTGGCACATTGATAACCCATTCTCGATTGTCATTGCTTTGTGATATCGGCGTGCTCCGAGGTTTTCGAAGTGGACGAAGGCATCAAGTAAGTTGTCGATTGGCCAATGAAGAACACTTACCTTTTTGCCAGCTTTCATTTAACGCAAGCAACTTCATTTTTCAAAGTCAAATTTCATCATTGTTATTCATAATAAGCAGACCCGTGTCCAATTTTGTAGCCACAGTCTCATTTATATTACTTGTTATTGATTGTTTTCATAGTTTCTCTATATTTTGATTATATATCAAAAATTGGTGAGCAGAGATATGAAGCGCAGAGACTTTATTTGTTCAGGTATGGCTGCAGTCAGTGTTGCGGGGGTGGCTCCAATGTCCCTTAGTGTTGCTGCTGTGACCAATCCGGGTTACTCGAGATTGAGTCGCCAGGAGGCTAGAAATCTTGGTATTTCACCTTATACACAAGTTGTTTTAGGAGCCGATGGCTTTGGTGTTCCGCTGGATATTGAGCCGCGCATCGTTCGGCGCTATCAGGAAGTTGTCTACGTTTGGTTTGACACTCTGCCTGAAATTCATCAATACGACCAGCATGGACAGCTGTCGGGCAAGGTTTCACTTCCTGAGCAGGTTACAGCGTTAAATGACTTCGCGGTGGATAGTGAAAACAACATATACCTTTTACCAAGAGGACATCATCAGATTGTTCAACTCGATTCTCGTGGGCTGGTATTAAACGTTCTCGGTGAATTTGGCACATCGCTTTCCCATCATCTCAATGGCCCGACAAGCCTGACGCTGGATAGAGAAAACAGAATTCATGTACTCAATACAGGCAGTCGAACCATTAAGGTATTCAATGCCAAGGGACAACCTGAGCACGAGTATGGTCAGTCGAGGTGGTTGAAAGACCGTCAGTTTCATGAAATTGATGGTCTTGAGGAGATACGAGTGACAGGTGGTACGCACAGAGATAACGCCTGGTATTTTTCGTCCCATGGTATGTTTTTATCAGCAGTTTGATGAGCCCTTTTAATGTCAGAAACAATATTAACACCCGAATTATTCACGCGTTTGTTGGGCGAGCCTATCGCGGTCCGGGACGGAGCAGGGACAAGCGCCACTGTTAACGTACGGGAAGTAAGAGCAAATGACGCTGGAAGTGTGCAGTCGTTTACAGTCATGCTGGACGGCCTCGAGGGGGAACACATACCCCAGGGCACATATATTTTTTCTCACTCTGAACTGGGGGAACACCCTCTATTTGTTTCTCCCAAGTCAGAGTTGGAATATGAGTTGATTTTTAGCCGGGTTTCGGAATGAGCCAGTTTTGTTCAGGGACGCCATTCCATCAGCAGATACACTTCATCAAAGTCAGACTTGTGCACGAAGCCAAGTCGCTCGTATAGGTGTCTTGCTGGATTGTGGCGTTCGACATGGATTGAAACCGGAACATTGCGTGCTTTTCCTGAATGGAGAAGCTCACTAAGCAGATGAGCACCAATGCCTTGGTTTCTATATTCAGGCATTAGCGCGATATCTACGATACGAATTTCAGAGGGCCAGAAGTCTACAAATAGGCGGCCTATAGGGAGCCCCGACAGCTCTATTATATTGAAGTGTTCGGTGCTGTAGTGGTTAGTGTAGTGATGCTGCTGGGCCTGGAATTGCATGGCAACAAATTCTGTTTTTTGAGCCGGACTCATAGCAGCATGTCTCAGCTCTGGCTCGCGCAGTGCACCATATAGCCTGGTCAGAAATGAAAGGTCGTCAGGCTTGAAACGACGCTGTGTTAGTCGGTTTAGGATGTTTGAAGATATACCAGTACCTTGTTTTATATCCGTTTGTTCGATGTCGGGTAAATGCTCGTTACGCAAGATTAGCTCCAAAATTGATGTTTTTTAGATAATAGACTGTTTAACGGTAAAAAAGGAACTAAACAATGGCAGAGCCCTTTCTGGGAGAAATGAGAATTTTCCCTTATACGTTTGCGCCAAAACACTGGGCTATGTGTGATGGCACCATCGTGCCAATTTCGCAGAACCCTGCACTGTTTGCTCTTCTCGGCAATCATTATGGGGGAGATGGCCAATCCAACTTTGGCCTTCCCGATATGCGCGGTCGAGTTCCAATAGGGCCAGGAACCCTTGGTAGTGATGCTTATCAGCGTGGTAATAAGGGAGGGCTGGAAAGCGTTGCCTTGTCTTTGGCTGAAATGCCTGCGCATACACATGAACTATACGGGGATAGGGACCCTAGCGGCGGAAGAACTGCCCCGGGATTGGTGGGTACGCGCATCCTGAAAAGTACGGATCCCAATCGTTCCTCTATTTTTGGGGATCCTCCTTACGGTCCTGCTACCAACATGATAGCGCTGGATCCTAAAAGCTCTGAAGTGGTAGGGAAGGGGCTGTCCCATGAAAATATGCAGCCCAGTTTAGTGATGAATTTCTGCATCGCTCAGACGGGCGTTTTTCCGCCTCGATCCTAATTTAGTGAACAATTGGAGAAGTCGTTATGGCTGAACCTTATCTGGGCGAAATTCGAATGTTCGCCGGCAATTATCCACCGCGAAACTGGACCTATTGTGACGGGCAGTTGCTTAGCATCAAGGATTACAATGCGTTGTTTTCCCTACTTGGAACCCAATTTGGGGGGGATGGCAGACAAACCTTTGGTTTACCGGATCTGAGAGGGAGAGTGCCGGTGCATAGTGGCACAGGCCCGGGGCTAAAACCTCGTATCCAGGGGCAGAAAATGGGAGCCGAAGATGTCGCTTTAACTGCAAATCAGTTACCTGAACATAATCACCCTATGCAGGTATCAATCCAGCAGGGAAGCACTGACGATTTATATGGTGCAGTGTTGGCTGAATCGGGTGTTGTCACGTATAACGCACCAGCAAAAGATGAAACCGGCATTGCTCCCCTGAATGCATCGGCAGAGGGGAGTGAGGGCGGGGATACTAAACATTACAACATGATGCCGTACCTTGGTATGCGTTTTATTATATCCCTGATCGGGGTATACCCATCTCGAAATTAGGAGGAGTTATGGCGGAACCCTTTGTTGGCGAAATTCGAATGATGCCCTATGGTTTTGCGCCCAGAAACTGGGCGTATTGTGATGGTTCCTTAATTCCCATCGCTCAAAATACGATTTTGTTCGCAGTCATTGCAGATTATTATGGCGGCAATGGCCAAACTTCCATGGCTTTACCAGATTTGCGGGGCAGAGCCCCCATGCATGCGGGTAACGGGCCGGGTCTGACACCTAGATATGTATCTGAAAAATGGGGTTTTCCCCGAGTTGAGTTATCGACTGATGAGATGCCTGAGCACAGCCATACTGTTTCCGCATATCAGTATTTTGGGGAGGAGTCCTCAGCTGGAAATATGCTGGTATCCAGAATTAAAGCAGCAGGTTTTAAGAATGCTGATGAGGCAACTGGAATGGTACCAATGCACTCCGAATCGTTAAAAAGTGCCGGCTTGGGCGCAGCACATGAAAATCGTCAGCCCTATCTGGTGGTCCCTTTTTGTATTGCGTTGGATGGCGTCTTTCCAGTGAGAAGTTAGTCTGTATGGCGTTGCTTGCTGTGAAGTTATTATCAGTGTTGGTATCGTTTTTTCTGGCCTGCATAAGGCGGTTTTATTCGGCTTGTCAGCGCAGCACAAGGTCGTTCCTGTGCTGCGCTGTCACCGTGATTGCGTCAGGACTAGTCTGCGCCACAGAGCCTGAGACAGGATTTTATATTAAAAACTATCAACGTAACATTGAGCTTACGATTAAGGGAGACACCCTTAATGCGCCGCTTATTTACTGGCAGTTTGGGCCTGAAGAGTTTGTATTCTCCCGGAATAGGCTGCTGCTCAGAGCCACAGGTAAACGTATTGAGGCATTGCAGCAACGTTACAACTTCAGGGCTCTTCCCCTTACACACATTCCCGCTCATGTTTCAGCTGTAGCCTATCCCACGTCACTATACCTCATTCATACCGAGACAGCGCTCCATGCTGTTAAGTTGGCGTCAGCCCTTAACGAGGAGGAAGGTGTTGTCTACGCTCAGCCTGACCTGGCCAGTGTAAGCCAAAATAAAGCACAAAAAAGGTCGATAGTGAGGCAGGTAGCCGGGCCTGAGCTGGCCGAGCCAGGCAACAGGAAAAACACTCAAGATGATGAACAGGCACAACGTAGTTATCCGTTGCCGGAAATGGAGCAATTCTGGCAATTGACTAAAGGTGCCGGGGTCCGGGTGGCAGTGATTGATGATGGATTTGATTTAAACCACCCCGCATTGCAAAAATTAAATACAGTTGTGGCTGTTGATGTCACGCGAGGGGTCATGGATGCTGCGCCGCAATCGCGCCAAGACACCCACGGTACTAAAGTGGCGGGCATTTTATTTGCGCAACACCAAGTCGATGGTCTTGCAGTGCCTAAGGTGCTAGGGCTGATCCCCGATAGTGAAGCGGTACTGATTCGTCTTGCCTCAAGCTGGACCACAGACATTATCAATGCATTTTTGGTGGCAGGCTCAGCAGAAGCAGACATCATCAATTGCAGTTGGAGTGTAAAGCTAAATCGTCAACCGATTGCCGATGTGATTGCGAGTCTGGCTCTCAATGGTCGTGGTGGTAAAGGAACCTTGATTGTATTTGCAGCGGGTAACCAAGCCGGCGAACTAACTAAACACGATTTGGCCGCCACTGAATATGCATTAACAGTGGCTGCAGTTGACCAACAAGGCCAATTAGTTGGGGCTTGGGGAGACTCGGTTGATCTTGCTGCACGCACCCAGCTACCCACCACCCAGCGTTCGGACATCTTTAAATGGCATTACACCACCTTAGGCTATACCTCGGGGGCTGCTCCTTTGGTGGCTGGAACGGCAGGGCTATTACTCGCTCGCCACCCTAACCTAACGGCTCAACAAGTGATAACCAGATTAAAACAATCGGTAACCCATAAAGATGAACTAGATTTAAGAGTGCGTGGCAAAGGACTGTTTGAACCACATCGATTGCTTTCAGTCCTTTCCTCTGATTTACCTGACAAAACCAATAACGAATAAGTAAATGACAGACAATAAAAATAACGATGCTCAATTTGAGCAAGGGACGCTCTCGAATGAAGAGGAAGTACCTTCCTTTGATTACGCTAGCTCTTACAGTGCTAACTTACCAGCATTACTCTATGAGCTTAATATTTCATTAATCTTGACCTCTTATCAAGCGGGTCAGGTGATGCTGGTGCGCTCCGATGGCCTGCAAGTTGACGTAAGCTTTCAGCAATATCCACGCCCGATGGGACTGGCGGTGGATGAAAGCCGGATAGTATTGGGTATTTGGTCTCAGGTGCTGGACTTTAGGCGTAACGACACCGTCATCTCAGGTTGTGACCAAGCCGATAAGATAGATGCTTGCTATGTGCCTCGCGCTTCGCATATTACGGGCATGGTCAATATTCATGATATCGCTTGGGGAGATGCAGGATTGTGGATTGTTAACTCCAACTTTTCTTGCTTGGCAACCTTATCGTCTGATTACAGTTTTATCCCCCAGTGGAAGCCTGAATTTATTACCGATTTAGCCCCTGAAGACCGTTGTCACTTAAATGGTATGGCAATGAAAGAGGGTAAACCTAAATACGTGACCACTTTTGATCAATCCAATACCCCCAGAGCATGGCGTGATCAGCAGCGTTTAGCAGGCACGCTTATCGACATCGAAACCAATGAAATGTTGGCAGATGATTTGATAATGCCTCATTCGCCTCGTTACTACCGCGATAAAATCTACTTTTGCCATTCGGGTTACGGCCAAGTATGTACGCTGGATCCTGTGACCAAAACGCGGCGCACTATTGTCACCTTGCCCGGATTTACTCGTGGGCTGGCATTTTATGGCCCGCTGATGGTGGTGGGTACGTCTGAATCGCGCCCTTCAGAGCGAGCTAGTCCATTGCCACTCAATGAAGCCGTTGATGAGACGTTGGCGGGCATTTGGTTTATCGATTTGGAGCAAGAAGAAGTGGTTGGCCAGCTTATATTTGACGGTGATGTTAGCCAGATATATGACGTTGCTATTTTACAAAACACCCATTTTCCCGAGCTATTACATTGGGATGATGAAAAAGTTCGTGACATATTTACTTTTTTGCCTTTGCCTGCGGATAGCAGAGCGGCGCAGCAAAACACCGAGGTTACACATGAAAAATAAAACCAAAAAGCCACTTACAGGGATGATCAAAGGGTTAGTGCCGGTTGCCGCCATCGCTCTGGCTGGTCACGCTGCTGCGGGAAGCCGAGCCAGCTCAAGCCGCGGGGATAAAAAAAGGGCGGTGTATTTACAGCAACAAGCCGCTGATACATCAACAGCTAGCGCCAACGTATTTAATAATTTCGCGACCAAATCATTATCCACGCAAACACCTGCACAGCCTCATCGCTCTGTTAACGAAGGAAAAATATTACAAATTCTGCAACAGAGTCGCCAACAAAGCGCTAGGCTAAGCAGTCGGTTTCATATTGCCGCTAGGGATCAAGAACTAGTCGGCATTGTTGGTAAACCGAGATTTTCCTCAGGTGGGTGTAATGCCACTTACACTTCAAGCCCTGGCAATGGCAGGGGTAAGTGCTCCAACGGGGGGGATAATTGCTTGTTCACCACTAGCGGCACGACATATGTTTCCAATGGTTATCCAGCTGATAATACTTGCCCTGCGCCTACTCCAACGCCAGTACCTAACAGTGCACCAACGGTTAGCAGTGTGCCGGGATCCGTGAATGCGGTTGAAGATACTGAAAGCAACCTTGACCTGTCGGCATTGGTATTTGCCGACAGCGATGGCGACGATCTAACAGTAACCCTCGATATCAACAGCGGTACCTTTAGCGCGGTGACCAGTGCAGGGGGCGTGACCGCCACGCGGGTGAGTTCCACTCAGGTGAAGCTGGTTGGCAGTGCTGCCAATATCAATACCTGGCTGGATACCGCCAGCAACCTGAAATACACAGGGGCAAGTAATGTCAGCGGTAACGCTGCCGCAACCCTGACCATCAGTGCCAACGATGGTACCGACAATCTGGCCTCAAATCCTGCGGTCGATATTAATATTACAGCGCAAAATGACGCGCCAACTGTTTCAGGTGCACCGGCTTCGGTGACGGTAACGGAAGATACCGAATCCAATGTAGATCTGTCTGCCCTGACGTTTGCCGATGTAGAGGGCAGTGACCTGACGGTAACCCTGGATATCGACAGCGGTACCTTTAGTGCCGTGACCAGTGCAGGGGGCGTGACCGCCACGCTGGAGAGTGCTACTCAGGTGAAGCTGGTTGGCAGTGCTGCCAATATCAATACCTGGCTGGATACCGCCAGCAACCTGAAATACACAGGGGCAAGTAATGTCAGCGGTAACGCTGCCGCAACCCTGACCATCAGCGCCAGTGATGGCGTAGCTTCGTTGGCATCAAATCCAGCTGTAAGCATCAATATCACAGCACAGAATGACAACCCAACCGGTTCAGTCACCATTTCAGGCACGGCCACTCAAGGCGAAACCTTAACGGCCAATAACACCTTAGCCGATGCAGATGGTTTAGGAACCCTGAGTTACCAGTGGAAACGTGGTGGTAGCAATATCAGCGGTGCAACCAGCAGTACTTATACCTTAACCCAAGATGATGTGGGTCAAGCTATCACGGTCACGGTCAGTTACACCGATGGCGGTAGCACCTTAGAAAGTAAAACGTCCAATGCTACCGCAGCCGTTGCTAATGTTAACGATGCGCCAACTGGCTCGGTCACCATTTCAGGTACGGCCACTCAAGGCGAAACCTTAACGGCAAATAACACCTTAGCCGATGCAGATGGTTTAGGAACCCTGAGTTACCAGTGGAAACGTGGTGGCAGTGATGTCAGCGGCGCGACAAGCAGCAGTTATACTTTAACCCAAGACGATGTAGGTGAAACCATCACGGTCACGGTCAGTTACACCGATGGCGGCAGCACAGCAGAAAGTAAAACGTCGGATGCTACCGCAGTTGTAACGGACACTAATGACGCCCCGACAGGAACGGTCACCATTTCAGGCACGGCCACTCAAGGCCAAACCTTAACAGCCAACAATACGTTAGCTGATGCCGACGGTTTAGGTGCCCTGAGCTACCAGTGGAAGCGTGGCGGCGCAAATATCTCAGGTGCAACCAGCAGCACCTATACACTGACTCAGGACGATGTGGGTGAAACCATCGCGGTCACGGTCAGTTATACCGATGGCGGCAGCACAGCAGAAAGTAAAACGTCGAATGCCACCGCAGCCGTTGCTAATGCTAACGATGCGCCAACTGGCGATATCACCATCATGGGCACTCTGATTGAGGGGGCTAGCTTAACGGCGGATGTCAGTGGTTTGGTTGACCTTGATGGTTTGGGTTCACTGAATTACCAGTGGCTGTCAGGCGGACAGGCCGTTGGCGAAAATCAAAACACCTATACTTTAACCGCTGCCGATGTGGGTAAGGCGATTGCGGTGCGAGTGAGTTATGTTGATGGCTTTGGTGCATCAGAGCAAATTAGTAGCAGCTTAACTTCGCTTGTGGGAAGTGTAAACCTAGCCCCAGTGTTCAGTGCCACGGGCAATGAGGCATTATTTGTTATCGGTGAACCAGGGGTTGCATTGTTTGCTGACATTAGCGCTTCCCCTGTGGAGTCGACCCAAAGAATGTCCGGCTTCACCTTAGCGATAGCTCAGACTTTGGCAACTGGCGCGCAGTTGAGTTTTGATGGCACCGCTATCCCATTCAATGCTGGCGAACAAGGCACCACGGAAACTGGCTTTAGCTATCAAGTTGCAGTTGCTAACGAAAACTTAGTGCTTACTGTATCAAGTGGCTCAGTGGCGGCAGAGGTATTTGCAACCTTACTTGAGAGCATGACCTATGAACATTTAGCGTCTATCACTGAGCCATTTGAACAGAGGGTTCAGCTGCTAAGTGTCAGTGATGATGGTGGCAGCTTTAATGGCGGACAAGACACCCTTGTAACGAACATTGACGCGACTCTGACCGTACGTCCTAAGGTAAAAGTAGACAAAGTGTCTGCGCTGGTCGCAGATGGGGCATATATTATCGGTGATGAAATCATTATCGAGTTGGATTTTGATGCCGCAGTCACGGTTAGTGGCAGCCCATACTTAGCCTTACAACTTAGCGACAAGCAGGTTAATGCAAGTTATCAAGGCGGCTCAGGCTCAGACAAGCTAACTTTTAAATACACAATACAGTCGGGTGATGTGGCGACGCAATTATCCTATGTCACCACAGAGCCATTGGTATTGAATGGCGGAAGTATTCAAGACAGCGATGATGTGCCCGTATCCTTGGTATTGCCAAACGTGGGGCAAGTAGGCTCGTTATCTGCTTCAAGTAATGTGCAAATTGATGGTGTGTTACCAACGATTTCAGCTGAGGAGGTGAGCCTTACTGGGGCTACGGGTGACAATGCGAGTTATCGAGTAGGCGATACCGTAACCGCTGTTTGGCAAGGCAGTGATGCGAGCCAAGAAATAGCGGGTGTCACGGTGGATTTTAGCGCCTTTGGTGGTGGTCAGGTAAATGCCGTTAAAGTAGATGGTTTATGGCAAGCTTCGTACACCATTACAGCGGGCGATCTTGATAGCACCAATACCAATGTGGTTATCACGGTTGATTACAGCGCGGGTAATCGAGTGCAAATCACCGATAATGCCAATGCGACACTGGATACCAAACTGCCTGTTATTGAGGAAGGTCAAGTTTCCTTCAATACTGGAACAGGGGCAGGTGAAGCTTACAAGGTAGGCGATTTTATTCAACTGAATTGGCAAGACCCAAATCCAGATGTGGTTAATGTGTGGGTTGATTTTAGTGCGGCTGGCGGCTCATCGGCTGTTGCTGCGAGCTTCTCTGATGGGGTGTGGACCGCAGCCTATCAGGTTGAAGCGGGTGATATTTCAGCTTCTTCACAGCAACTAACCCTTACTCTTGTTGATGATGCTGGCAACACCCAAGTTTTCACACCAGAAGCAACCTTTAGTGTTAACAGTGTAGTGCCTGTTATTAACGTTGAAGCAGAGCGCTGGGTGAATGCAACAGGCTTATTTACGGTTATCAATCGTGACGATGTGACTGTGAGCGATGCAACTGATAATGAAGTTGTATTGACTGTCACCGATGGCTTGGGGGATGAGCCTAAACTGGCTCCGGGTACTCATACGTTAACATGGCAAGCCATCAATGCTGTTGGCAATATCGCAACGGCTGAGCAAATGCTGCATATTCGTCCGCTGATTAATCTAAGCAAAGATCAAATCGTCGCGGAAGGCGCGCAAGTGAAAGCGCGGGTGATCTTAAATGGCGATTCGCCATTCTATCCCCTAACTGTGCGATATCAGGTTGAGTCATTAACAGCAGACAACAGTGACCATGATTTAGTCTCGGGTGAGCTGGAAATCAACGAGGGTCGTGAGGCCGCAATAACCTTTAACACCTTTGCAGATGATTTTGCAGAGGGCGATGAGCAATTTATTATTCGCATTTTGCCTTCTGAGAATGCACTCGCGCAGCAGCAAATTAACTTAGGCAGCAAAGTGAGCCAGAGCATCACCGTCAGTGAGCAAAATATTGCCCCTGAATTAACGGTTGTTGTCACTCAGGACGAGCAAGTAAAAACGTGGATTGATCAATCTGGCGGTGATGTTACGTTGACCGCATCGGTAACCGATGCTAACGCGGATGACACTCACAGCTTTACTTGGACTGTGCCGGAACAAATTGAGCTGGCTGACACCAGCCTAACTGCTATTGGTTTCAGTCCTGCGTCCTTGGCTGCGGGGGCTTACTCATTCAACCTAGCGGTGACGGATTCAGGCTCGCCTTCGGGCTCAGATTCGCTACAAATCAACCTAGTGATTAAAGAATCACTGCCGACACTTTCGGATAACGAAGACAGTGATGGCGACGGCCTGAGTGATCGCGAGGAAGGAACTGGTGACAGCGATTTGGATGGGGTGCCTGATTTTCTCGATAATGTAGCACTGGCGGCAAACGTGCTTGCCCATAAGGCAAGCCAAAGCGATACCTTTATATTGGAAACGGAGCCTGGCACCAAAGCAACGTTAGGACAATTCTCTTTACAAGGAGGTAATGGGGGCGCGTTACTGCCTGAAGAAGGCCTTATTCAACTTGATGATACCGATCAGAATTCGGGTGGGGTTTTTGATTTTGAGGTTAAAGAGTTACCCGTTCGGGGACAAACGGTCGAAATCGTGATCCCACAGCTGGCGCCAATTCCTGCTGATGGGGTTTATCGTAAATTAACTCCTTCAAATGGTTGGGTTGATTTCGTGGAAGATGCGAATAACTCGATATACTCTGCGACAGGGGCGATGGGCTTCTGTCCTCCTCCTGGCGACGTTGCCTACACCAGTGGTTTAACAGAAGGCCATTGGTGTGTCAGCTTACGAATTGAAGATGGTGGCCCGAACGACGCGGACGGCGTAGCGAATAATGCTGTGGTTGACCCAGGTGGCATTATGGTGCGTAAAAGTGAGCCTGAAGAGGAAACACCAACTTCTTCTGGGGGGGGAGGCTCAACAGGCTGGTTAAGCATTTTTGCGCTTGGTTGGCTGTGGTTGCGACGCGTCACTAAAGGAAATCAATAATTTCAGATAACTTGAAGTAAGGTGCCAATGCTGTTCACTTGTTTACCTTTGGTGGCAGAGTGGGTGGCATTGTTTACTGTCTATGTTAAGTAACAAGGCCCCTGCTTAGTGTTTGCCAAATAAAATCAGCCACTGGCCCTAGCACTTGGTGTTTGCTTTTGATCAGGTATATATCGCCCACTAACTCATTGTGGGCATCATTAAGCGCTAACTTTTGCAGCCTGCCTTTTGCTAGATCTTGTTTAACCAGATAGAAAGGCACTCGGCCCCATCCCACTCCCGCTTTGATCAGTTGATACTTATCTTGCATGTTATTGACATACAAGCGGCGCTGGTCGGGGCTGACGCCCAGATCTTTGCTACCAGAAGCGCTGCCCGTGTCTTGCAGCACAATTTGTAGCTCATGTTTGAGCTGTTCACGCTGGTTTAGGGGGGCATATTGCGCGGCTACATCAGGTGCAATCACATTGATAAGCACTAATTTATCAATGGCGACAACATCCAAGTCTAAGGTTTCTATTTGTAAATTCGGTAGCGCGCAAATGGCCAGTTGAGCTTGTTGTTTCGACAAGGCTTCAATCGCACCGGTGACATTGTGTTGCTTGAGTACCAGTTGGGTATTGCCGTAACGCTGCTGACATTGGCGGATCACGGGCGCTAAGCGGCGGCTATCAAAGTTGCTGTCAAAGGCGAGGGTGACACTGTTTTCTAACCCTTGCTGTAAATGTCGGCTGAGCTGTTTCAAGGCGCTGGCGCTATCGAGCACCTTTAATGCGTGTTGATAGATTTGCTTGCCTTCGGCGGTAAGGGTTAAGCGATATTGGCTGCGGTCAAAAATCGCAAAGCCAAATTGCTGTTCTAAATTTTTTATCGCTTTGCTCAGCGCGGGCTGGGTTTTATGTAAGGCCTCGCTGGCCAGTTTTAAACTGCCTAGCTCTTGCACGCTCTTAACGATTTGCAACTGATCTAAGGTCATCTTATTTTGCTCATACCGACTAACAAGTTAACTGTAAGTTAATTTGATGCTGAAAAAGTATCAATTTTATTTAACTTTATTCTGGCTAAGATACAGCTAACAACTTGTTGAATAAAGGAAACGAACATGAGCAAAACCAAGAAATATGGCCTGTATGTGGTGATGGCGTTAACCAGCTTTGCCTTTGCTGGCGCAGGTGTAATGAAACTAATCGGTACTCCTGAATTACACGCTTCTTTTGCGGCGATGAAGTTGCCAGTCTGGTTTGGCTATTTTATTGGCGCGTCCGAGTTAGCGGGAGCGCTGGCCATTTGGCATCAGCGTCTTGCCAGTTACGCCGCTGCGGGGTTAGCCATCATTATGCTGGGTGCGGTGTATTTTCATTTGGTTTATACCCCCGTGGTGGCAGCGATCCCAGCCGTGGTATTACTGGCGTTTGCTAGCTATATTGCGCTGGGTAAACATCAACAAACCAAAGCGGTAAAGCATTCACAACCTGCTTAGGCTGTAAACCTTAGATCGCGGCCTTGCCTCGCAGGCCGATTAAGTTGCCAGCGGTTTTAAGTTAGGTGCAGCAAGACTTCGCTTTGAATTTCGCTCAATATTTCTTGAGCCTGTGGCGACTTCAAGTCGAGTGGACACCAGCCATCTGTACCCATGAAATCAGCTGAAAAATAGCTAATGGGGTGATGGCTACTTTCCTTGTTGTGAGACCCAGAAAGCCTGAAAATGCCAAGCTTTGTGTGGATCCTGCTAATTTGAAAGTGATTCATAATTCTCCGGGTAAATTTTAGATGGCAATCCTTTAACGTTGGCAAAGCTAAACTAGGCATATTTGCTCGATCCGTGCCTCAGATACCAGCGATCTTACTGTCATTTTGGTTTTGACAGGGACAGCATCGCGCCCCAAACCGCAACGTTATTTAGCACTCTTAACTGATCGGCAACTGTCCAATTAGCGCATTAAAAAAGTGCGCCCCTTTTTTCGTATGAAGCCAACATAAGCCGCCTAAATTGATCAAGACGGTTACCCAGTAAACCCTTTTAAACGCTTGTTTACTCGATTTATGTCGTAACTTTTTTTGCGCAAAATAAGCGCCAGGCCAGCCGCCTAGGGTAGAAAATGAATGCAATGTGCTTTCTGGTGTTCGCCAGCGACCATTTTGGGCTGCAAACTTATCCTTCGCATAAGCTATAAATGTGATTATGCTCATCACCACATACAAGCCAGCTACCAGGGGAGGTAACTTTCCGACCGCGATTGAGACTAACAGCCCAATACAAAAAAGCATTGTAAAGGTTTTGCCAGCGTCGCCGTCTGCTTTTCTTCTATCTTGCTTGTTTGGCGCTCTAGCATCACTTGCGAACCTTATATTAATCGCTCTAAATCGGTTGTTGTTGTCTCGAGCTAGCTCATAGATAATCACGTCACCATTGCCGGGTCTACGTGAGCGCGAGTTAAACGCCTTGATATGAACAAAAGCTCTGTCGCCACCGCCATTTGGCTCAACAAATCCGAAGCCTTTATCATCATTCCAGCCAGTTACCTTACCTTGGAATTTCATCTATCTGTACCCTTACAATTATGTATGTTTAAGCAATTAGCGACCAACTGTTTGCAGGTGATATCTAGATACCCAAAAATCTTTGTTTTGTACATGGTTAGTGGATAATCTCTTAGTATGTTCGTAACAAATCGGTTTGAGGTAGGGATGGCCACAGCATGACCATATTGTTTATCACCCCTAGGTTAAAAGTGGTTGAAGTTGACGCCGAGATAACTGGCGACCAGCGCGCACAATTGCTTGAAAGTGTAATTAATACCCTAACGCCCACGGTAGTCACTGCATTACCTCACTATTTTCATGGCGTTAATACATTAGCGGCGGCCGAGGTTTGGCTTGAGCGTATGTTAGCGCAAAGCCGTTTGCTACTGGTTAAATCGGTTAGCGGTGACGTCATTGGCTTTCTCTTTATTCACGTGGCACCGGATAATGTGGCTCATATTGGCTATTTACTGGCGCAGGCCTGTTGGGGTCAGGGGCTAGCTACCGAGCTGCTAAAAGGCTTTATGATGGAAGCGAGTAAAACCCCTTGGAGCAAGTTGGTTGGCGGCGTTGACCAAGGCAATCTAGCTTCGGCCAACTTACTAAAAAAATTAGGCTTTGTTGAGCAAGAGACCGATGAAAGTGGCGTGATTATGTTTGAGTATCCTTTGCCCTAGGCCGATGACTACAAAGTAGACGAAAGCGAGCATGACATTGGCACAAGCAACGGCAAAAGATGCAGGGGATTTGGCTTAGCTAAGGGGGGCGATGCTGCATAGCCCAGAAGAAATTAGGCAGTGGTCAGCCCACTGCCTGTGCAACTTACTGCTCAAATACGTGCATGTAGCCGTCTAAATCCGGTACAAAAACCTTGCCATGTTTCACTTCAACCGTGCCATACACCCCGCCGTGAACAATGTCTTTATAAGGTTGTTTGCTGGCATCTGGCTGGTATTGCCATAACTGTTCTCCGGTTTGCGCATCAACAGCATAAAAGCCTCGGTTGACTGGGGTCCAATATTCATCCGCGCCAGTTGCGCCAATATAAACCACGCCGTCTGCTAGCTTAGGTGTGCCCCATGACCAGCCTTTAGTGTCAAAGCTCCAGATCTCTTGGCCTGAGTCGGCGTCAAACTTGATCAGGCGTTTTGAATCTGAGCTAGCGATATAAAAGACGTCATCGTTTTCGCCTTCAATAGCGGAAGATTCAATCCAAGACCAATCTTGGAACATGTAATCCCAGCTCACGGCGCCAGTGGCCGCATCTAATGCGTAAAGATGGGCGTCACGAGAGCCGATGATTACCTTGTCGCCTATAACGAGCGGGTCAGATACGATAGGCGCACCACTGGTATGGGACCAAATAAGCTCACCTGTGTGCTTATTTAGACCATAGGTTTTACCATCCCAAGAGCTGATATAGACCATATTGCCTTCAACATCTGCGGTAGAGCGAATGCTGCCGCCGGTTTTAAATTTCCATACCAATTCTCCCGTTCTGGCATTAAAGGCATAAAAATGCTGGTCGGCGCTACCTACATAGACCAAGTTACCATTAGTTACCGGTGAGGACTTAGTGTAGTCAAAATCCCATGGTGCTTGGTTGGCAGGGAGATTGCGAGTGGCATCGCCGTCATGGAGATCTTGTTTCCACAACAGCCGGCCGCTCCAGCGATTAATGGCATATAAAAAGCCATCGTCACTGGTGATATACACTTTATGATGATGAAACGCGGGGGTAGAGCGAACTATGCCATCGGTTTTGAATTTCCATTTTAGCTTAGTGCGCTCGGTATCCATGGCATAGAAATAGCCATCGTCACTGCCAAAGAAGGCGATTTGCTGGTTAACCTTAATGGATGACCAGATTTGCCCCTGCGTTTTAAAGCTCCATAAATAGTCGCCACTGGCGGCCTGAGCCAAGGTGCTGGTGCCTAACGATCCAGCAACAAGAGCAGCGATAAGTGAGGTTTTAATGAGACTGCGCATATACAGATTCCTTTTTAGTTGGTTAAGCAGACGCCCTGTCTGCGTTAAGTTCAAGCTAATAAAGTTCTGTCAGTTTCGTCCTGAAAAGTATCTTAAATCTTCTTAAATTATATTAAGTTAATGATTTATATTGCTTTTACTTCTAGCCCGAGTTCGTCGACTAGCTGCTTAAATTCTGCCATCGAGTGCAAGGCTTGATACTTAGGATCGATGGCAATCCACATAAGTTCGATTTTTTGTGCTGTTTGAGCTTGCTTTAGCCAACCGATCGCAGCCTGATAATCGCCTGCGCCAATGGCATAACGGGCGAGGGAAACAGGTGGATAGTATTGTCCTATGCTAAGGTGTTTTTTATCTTCAAACGCTAGCCAATGATATGTTGCTTTAAGTCCACCTTGGTGAAATGCCGTCTTCACCTGTGTCAAATCTTCAGCCGGATAACCCGCTTGTTGCATTAGCCAGTGTAGTTCTTCAAAAGCGGTGTTTTCATCGCCTTTCAATTCGGCAATAGCTTGGCGAGAAACATGAAAGTAGAAATTATTCTGATTAAGTTGGCTGATTTTTTCTAGCTCTTGCTCCGCCCGTTGGTAGTCTCTGCTCATGGTGTAAATCCAAGCTGCGGTTTCTTTCGAGTAGGCAGCAGGATCAAGGTCGACATAAGCATTGAGCTGTTTTGTCGCACCTGCAATATCCCCTAGGGCGAGTAAAAACTGGCTGTAATAATAATGAGAAGTTGCATCAGGCAGAGATAATTCAAAGTGATGCTGTGCTTTTTCATGATCTCTAAATATCAAGAAGTATAAATTGGCTAGCCTTTGCTGCGCCCATTTATCGGTGTCGTCATAATTTAAGGCTCTGAGCAACATGGCTTCTATTTGTTCTTTGTTGGCGAGCAGTTCGGCATCGTTTTGATGGATCTTGTGCATTTTTGCGCTGGCTAGCTGCACATAAGCAGGGCCAAAATTGGGCTCTATACTAATGATTTCCTGCAGTAATGAGATGGCCTCGGGATAATGCTCGGGTGTTTGCATTAGCAGATATTTGGCGCGTTGGAAATTTTCTAGTTGAGCGCCACTCAGTTCAGACTTCTCGGGTGTTAGCCAAATACTCAGCCCCATTGCGATAGCCGCCGTCACGCAAAGCAGCGCTGAGATAGTAAGTATCTTTCGAGGTTTTGTTTTGTTCTTAATAGGCTGGCTGCATGTTTCTACTTGTGCAATCAGACGATAGCCCTTGCCTGGAAGCGTCTTAATATACTCAGGAGTACGGGCTTTATCGCCAAGGGCTTTACGCAGTCCATTAATGGCAACGTATATCACGTCTTCGGTAACCACTTTACCTGCCCAAACATGGTCAAAAATGTCGCTTTTGCTGATGTCCTCACCAGCTCGACTGACCATATAGGTAAGTAATTCAAACTGCTTTTGATCTAACCTGACCTCTTGGTCGGTGGATTTAATGCTGTTGGTATTAGGCATCAACTGCCAGCGTCCTACCCTATACATTATTTCATCCTGTTTACTGGCGTCTTTCCCTAATGCGCCTGCATTATACCTTGTTTGTAATGGGTTGGTCTGAAAGCTAAGAGTTGGTCGAGGAGTTTGTGATGACGATCTTGCAATGATCCACCAAGGCTCTGACATTTTCACCGTTGCCCGCTAGATACGAGAATCTGGCGCCCTTTGGCTGGTTAGTTTTACTTTCTGTTGATTTCCAAGTTGGGCCCTTATATGGTGGCTTTTGATTTCGCTAGTTATGAGTAGCGATGTTTTCAGCAGAGGGAGCAGGTCAGATGGAATTAGATATTTTTGTGATTGATGCATTTGCGGATCAGCAATTTAAGGGGAATTCCGCTGCTGTGGTGCCGGTTGAGCAGTGGCCAAGCGATGCCTTGATGCAAAACATCGCAGCGGAGAATAATTTATCGGAAACCGCCTATATCAAGCGCATAGCGGATAACAGTTATGAAATTAGATGGTTTTCGCCGCTCACCGAAATTGATTTTTGTGGTCATGCAACCTTGGCTTCGGCTTATGTGTTGTTTCATGAGCTGGGCGTGAGTAACGAAATCACCTTTTCGACCTTAAAAGTAGGCTCTCTTAAGGTTAGGCTCAATGGTCAGAACGACATTGAAATGGTGTTCCCGAATCAATGCCCTGAAGTGGTTGCCGATGTGCCTGCACTGCTGCTTGATGGTCTATCGAAAACGCCGCTTTGCGTGCTGCGTAATCGCCAAGCCTATTTTGCTGTGCTCAGTGATGAGCAAGCCGTGCGTGAAGTTGACTATGATTCAGATCTGCTAAAGCAATTAGCGCCTTATGATGTGGTGGTTACCGCTGCCGCAGCAGATAAATACGACTTTGTGTCGCGTTACTTTTGGCCTGCTAATGGTGGTGATGAAGACCCTGTTACCGGCTCAATTCACTCGGGCCTCGCGCCTTATTGGGCAAGTCAATTGGGCAAAGATAATTTACTGGCTTATCAAGCCTCTGCCCGTGGTGGACTACTTAACTGCAAGGTGATGGGCGATAGCGTGGTGATATCAGGTAAGGGGGTGTTGTATCTCAAGGGAAAAATATCTGTCTTAGAAGGCTAGATTTGGGGAGAAAAGATGAAGCTAACTGGGACTGTTATCGCTGCGGCGAGCCTTTCGGCTGTGCAGGCCTATGCGGCTTACCTGTTGCATAACGACATGATTACATGGGCGCCGTTGCAATGGCTGATTGCGGTGGTGTATTTCCCTTTGTATTTTATCTTGCTGATGCTGAGCGCCTTAATTGACAGTGTTTTTGGGGTGATCTTATATCGAACCAGCGTGTTTTTGCCTTATATCGATGATGTGATGTGGTTGTTTGGCGCGGTGATCTTATTGCCGATAAATGGAGTGGGAATGAGGCTGATTATCCGCCGTAGGCAGCGAACTTAGCGGTGACGTGCTTTCGCAAAATCACCGTGTTGCTGGCAAGTGAATAGCAACAACACGGTTTAGTTATAAGCCTGTTGTGTTTGAGGCTTACTTGACTCGACTTAAGGTGAAATTTTCACTTGAGTTAGTAAAGTTGAGGCTGGTATTGGCGGTCACGGTTAAGGTTGCGCTAAAGGTTGGACTCTCTTTATCATTTAAGCCGCCCGGACCGTCCGCTTCCGCTGTGATACCGGTGACGGTGAATACGCCGTCATTGACGCTAAAGCTACCAAATTCACCGGATGTGGCCATAACAGCATCACCATTGTAGGCATCTTGGTTATTGGTGTGCACTATCACATATTGATTATTGGGTAGGATAGTTAAGATGTTATCGTTGTCAATGTCATCTTCTCTTAAGTACCAAGCGCCCACCATAGGATCATTGTTATCACTCACTTTGCTAAATTGAACCTGCTCGTTGGCTTCGTCATCGAAAGTGATGTCTAGGGTCGTTGGTGCGACTTTAACTTTAAGACTGACTGAGCCAAAGTCGTCCGCTAATCCGCCAGAATTATCCGATTCTCTGATCACTTTAAGCGCTAACATTTGCGTGGTTGGATCGTAGGTATAAGCACCATATTCTGCCGAGCCCGCAACTTGGTCGCCATCGTCAGCGATATCTGAATGTTCATGCACTATGATGTAGTTGTTATTGTTGAAGAAGGTAAGCACATTGCGTTTCCCTGCGCCTTCACTAAATAACCAACTGCCCGTCAATTGGCCATTTAAGGTGCTGGTAAAGTGAGCTTTGGCGGCTTCTTCGGTGACTAAGGTTTTACTCATACTGGTTAATATGGCGCTAACTGAAGTGTCAAAGCTCTCGCTGCTGACATCTAGTCCTGTACCCACAAAGGCGGCTTTACTCGTATCGCTAATAGTAATGCCATCTGAGGGATTGCCATTGTCGTCTAGGCTTTGCAGTAGTTGCAAAATATTAACCGTGGTGGTGGTTGCCAGCCCGCCGCCAATATCAGCAGGGGTAACTTGAGCGCCAGCTTTGACGGCTGGAAAGGTGAGATCACCAAGATAAAAAGTAACTGTTTCGCCTTCTAAATAGTCAAATTCGCCCTGTGCACTGGTTACACCTTCGCTGACGGTTTCGGTGCGATAATTAATGCCTCCAACTGGACTATCGAGAAAGACGCCTGTTTGGGTTTGTGCTGTTGGTGTCGGGGTGGGAGTTAAAGTCGAAGAATCATTATTGCTACTGCCGCCGCAGCCTGCCAAAGCAAATGCTACGCATCCTGTTAGTAGTCGTATTTTCATATGTGCTCCAATCAGTTTTATTATTTTGCACAAGGCAACCCTTGTCTTGTCACTCAAGCTTAGTATTTCATCGAGAATTTTGTCCAACAATACCCATATGGGTAATGTTGTTAACATTTTTCACACATTTGTTTGACATTGTGGCGTGGGGATTAATACTTTTTACGCAGTTGATAGCTTTCATTGTTGTGGGTGTATATGAACCAAGTTGATCAGGTAGACATAGTGAAACAGATTTACAGCACCATTGAAAAGCCGGAGTTATGGCAAGATGTGTTGATTCGTCTGAGTGAAATTCTGGGGTCGTCGCATGCATTTATTGCCTGCCGATCGAGTGTCGACCACTCGCCATCTCGGTTCGTGGCTCATGGTTTTGAATCGGGCCATTTTGAAACCTATCAAGCGCATTTTTATAAAGTAGATATGTGGACCCAAGGATTGGCACGACACGATGTGAACCAGTTCCACCCGAGCCACTTAGTTTGTAATGATAAGCAGTTTATTCATTCCGAAATTTACACGGATTTTGCTAAACCAGCGGCGATTAGAAATTCGATTGGCTGTTTAATTGCCAAACCCGAGAGTTCATTGATCACGGAAATTGCGTTTATGTCGGGGCCGGAAACGGTTTACTATTCTCAACAACAGGTAGCGGCAGCGAATGCATTTTTGCCCCATATAGATCACGCGCTGGATATGTCACTGCGTATGCAGCAAGCCAATGCGACAAACACCCAACACGCGTTACTGGATGTGTTGCCTGAGGCCATTTTTGTTTGTGGCCGCCATACCGAGTTACATTACTTTAATGCCTCGGCTCAGGTGCTACTGTCTAAAAGTAAGCTGTTTCAATTGTCGACGTTCTCGTCACGTTACTTGGCTTTTGCCTCGTCTGCGGTAGATGCGCAATTTAAAATGGCGTTGGGCGTCTCGGCCCTGACCTGTGGTACGGAATTTGATGAGCGTTTTTATGCGTGGGATGCCGAGAATATTTACCGAGTGACCATTAAGCCTTGGTTCCATCAAGTCGCAACCTCCATTGGACCACAAACATTGGCTTGTTGTTTGGTCATGGTGCAAGCCTGTGCCAGCAAGTTAAAAATTCATCCTCAAGAAATTATGTCTTTATTTTCATTGACTTTAGCTGAAGCCGAAGTGACCAGTTTACTTTGTGCTGGTTCCTTGGTCGAGGAAATCGCCATCCTGCGTCACGCCACTAGTAACACCATCCGACAACAGATTAAGGCTTGCTTAGCGAAGACAGCAACCCGTAATCAAGCAGAACTGGTCGCTAAAGTCATTCGTAGTGTTACCCTAATTTAACGTACTGAACCAATTTAGTTGACTGATTTTTAAACACTATATGGTTAGCCATACGCGTGACATTTGCTCTATCAGGCTAGCCATTTAGCCCACCGTAAATAATGGATTACATTTTTTATTATTTGTTAACCCCCTTTTTATATCGCTTGCGTTACTAGTGGCAGTTTTATGCTGCAGCTTAGTTCAATAATTAACAATGGAATCAATTTGTTGTGATTCTTTTTACTCTCTAAATTATTTAAAAAATGATATTCAATAAGGAAAATTGATGACAACGGCAACCAAAAATAGCATTGACGCACTACTTGGCTCACTACAAGCAAGCGAATTTAAACCTGATATACCCTTTGTACTTGGCGGCGATCAGCCTCTTGATAAGATTTCTGCTTATAAGATGAGTGAGCCGGAAGCCCACTGGTTGTTTTTAACAACTGGATTTAAATAGTACGGTTTTGAGCTTAGTTTTCGTATAAAAAGTAATGAAGAAGCGGCTCCCGTCTGGGCGGTTGAGTTCATTAAATCTTTAGCTAAGCTGGCTTTTAACCGTGACAAGGGTTTCATTGTTGGCGATATACTGTCGATCAACCGCCCTTTAGTCAGTTTTGTGGATTGTTTCTTAGATACGATTTTGTTTGTTGAAGACCCTGCAATTGAAGCGTTAGATATTGATGGTGAAGTTATCGAGTTTCTTCAGGTGATGCCGATTACCGCAGATGAAGCAATGGCGGCGCGCAGCTGGAACATGAACAAATTTATGCAGCTATTAGCGTACCAAACCCCTGCGGGTTTAGTGGATTTAGGTCGTTTCAGTATTTTGAAAAATGACAATATAGTGCAAGTCATACGTTGTGGTGCTGAGAATGATGGTTCCGACACGGAATGTGTACCTTGTGGCAAAATTATGTTTAATGTCAGCGATGCTAATTCAGCCTATATTGAGATTGATGCCCTAGCTGGAGAATATTTGTTAGCTATTTTACCGGGCCGCATTCCCCATGGTCGCAGCATTGAAGTGATTAGCTCAGAGCACAATTTGAAGCTGATGGCTGGTGATGAGGGCATGATCCGAGGAGTGAGCGACTCTTGGGTTGAAATCACCTTAACACCGAATATGTATCACCAAATGATAGAGAATTTGAAGTTAAAGCGTAAACGCTTCTTCTTTGAGGAATTTGAGAAGGTCTCTTTTTCGGTCAATGATTACTACATCAAAGACATGGAAAATTGCACTGTGGGTGTAAAACAGTGGCGCTAAGCTAATTCTCCTTACCTTTAGTTAAATGTTGTTTGTGTGTTTTGGCTGTTTGCCTTTAGTGCAGCAGCCTTTTTTGTATAAGGAATAGATCATGAAAAAGGCAATTATCGCGAGTGTTCTAACTTGTGTGTCGGTGGCGAGCTGGGCAGGCGTAGCCGAAACAAAAGCTAAACGTGGCGCCGATGAAGTTATTTTGCAAGCCGCTAATAAAGTACAGCAAGCGTGTGGCAATTCTGAGTTAACTGTAACCGTTAACGGGGATGAATTTGAGAGCATGCTAGTGGCGAATAAGGCGCAATTAGCCGAGAAACAATATCAAGATGCTTGGGTGCTTAATCATACAGGTGAACGCATCAGTGCGTTACTTGAATCGATGGCCGCTATTTGTAGCGATGACGCCGACTATCAAGCTGAAATAGCTAAGGTAACCGCTGTGGTTGTCTAGCCAAAGGCTGACTTTGCCGATACCAAAACGGATCTCGCCTTAACCGATAACAGTTTAACGGTGAAATCAGGGCACTATATGCTTCGTACAGCCTCAGACTTTACCGGCCGTATTAAAGCGTTATATTAAGCGGCCACTGTAAACCTTTCGGCAAATGATGCCGAAGCCGAAATGGATGTTGGCGCAGGTCAAATCAAGGCAGATCTACTTTGACCGAGCCAATCATCTCACCTCTCGCTCATTTATTTGCCTTGCTCTATCTGTGCTTGCTTTAACGCTTGGCTAAGCTGCTGGCTTAAGTATTGCCAAACCTCATTAACTGCTCTGCTGCGAGCTTCTTTTGCTAAACAAACCAAATGGATAGGTGAGGCGTCGGGGTGATGCCATTGGTTTAATACCGGCACCAACAAGCCTGCTTTCAGCTCAGGCTTAATCAGTAAAGGATCCACCCGAATTACTCCCATGCCCATGCACGCTAATTCAACTAAGGTGCGGCCATCATCGGCGGCCGTGGTGGGGGTGACATGTAAACTTTCTACTTCACCGCTGGGGGCGCGAAAATGCCAATGATCCATAGCTAATTTTTGGTGGCGGAAGATAAGGCATTGATGGGCGTGAAGATCGCTGGGACATGCTAGCTTGGGAGCGTTTTGTAAGTAGTCAGGACTGGCGAAACAGGCCCACGACTTAGTGCCAATTTGGCGGGCGACTAAAGACGAGTCAGGTAGTTGGCCCACTCTTAGGGCGATGTCTATGCCCAACTCAATCAGGTCGACTACGCGATCATCTAGGTTTACTTCAATCACAATGTCGGGATAAAGCTGTTTCAGTTTTGGCAATAGTGGCAGTAAATAACGCTGACCTATGATGGTTGAACTGCTGATTTTCACTCGACCGCTGGGTTTGGCATGCGCTTGCTCGGTGAGTTTTGCGGTATTGTTAAGCATCTCGGTGAGTGAGTCGGTAATGGTCAGTAATTGTTGGCCTGCTTCGGTCAGATTTAACTGACGAGTGCTGCGCTGTAACAGACGCAGGCCTAAATGTTGTTCAAGTTGCGCTATTTTTTTACTGACCGAGGAGCGTGGTAGTTGCAGCGCATCGGCGGTGGCCTGAAAGCTGCCAAGCTGAGTGACGCGACGAAACAAATATAGGTTGGGCAATTGTAAGTGCAAGGTGGTCGCGTCTAAATTCATGTTTCGTTCCTTTATGGCAACAATATGTTTCTTTATTGGTGTCTTATAAGCACTTATTCTCCAGCGTATGCTCTCTATCGTCAACTAATCAAACAGGAGAGTAATGATGCCAGCACAATTTCAAGGTAAAACAATTTTGATCACCGGCGCAACCGCAGGGATAGGTTTAGCCGCGGCGCAATCTTTATTCCAGCAAGGCGCTAGCCTAGTGATTACAGGGCGGGATCAGGCTCGCTTGCAGCTAGCGACTCAACGGTTGCAGGCGCTGATTGAATCATCCCATAAGCAAAGTGTTATTGGGGTTTTGTGTGATAGTGCCAATGTCGAACAAATTCAGCAAATGGCCGCGCAATTACAGCGTGATCAAATCAAGCTCGATGGTGTGTTATTAAACGCAGGTGTGTTTTACCCTGAGGCATTTGAGCAAACCAGCTTAGAAAATATCACCACTACCATGGCGGTGAATTTCACCGGCCCAGCTATCACCTTACAGGCCTTGCTACCTTGCTTAAACAAGCCTGCGAGCGTGGTATTTGTGTCTAGCGTGGCTGTGTTAAAAGCCTTTGCAACCGCAGGGGTTTACAGTGCCAGTAAGGCGGCGTTTGAAGGGTTAGCTCGCGTGTTAAATGTTGAGCTAGCAGAGCGAGGCGTTCGCATTAATACCATTCGCCCCGGCGTCACAGCAACCGAAATCCAAGCTAAAGCAGGCATGGATGATGCGAGCATTGAAGGCTTTTTTGCGTCGTTAAGCAGTACGCCAGTGGGTAGAGTGTTAGAGACACAAGATTTAGTACCGGCAATCAATTACTTATTAACGGATGCCAGTATTGGCCTGCGCAATGCGTATATCGATATTGATGGCGGCTTTTGCTTGTAACCGCCATTATAACCCATCGGCAACCTTAGCTAGCGAACGCCTCGACTATTGCTTCAAGATCGCTATGGCGATTGAGGTAGTGAGGCGTACCATCGGCTAGGGTAAGCTCTCGTACAAAGTGACCGGTTTCGGGGTCGAAGGCGGCGCGATAGGGGGAGTCATTCACGCCATTATGATCGGTTAACAGATAACATGTCTTCCACTGTTTTCCTGAGGTATCGAGGCTGAGCTCGATTAAACAAGGCTGAATGCGGTGCTCAACAAAACACTGTAAGTCGGTAGTGTCGATATGGCTGAAGCTTTGCAGCTCTTCATCAACTAGGGCGTCAATCTGCTGTTCTATCATCACTTTCTCCTTGCTTCTTGGTGGGCCAAATTTACTTTAGGTCATCTCGAATCCACGCAGCAAGCATAGCTGAACTGGGGACAATGCAACATAGGAAGAATCACAAAATAGCTAGACTGGGAATTTGACTTACCTCGCTAGGCGCACTGTGTAGTTGGTGCCGTTGTCTTGCCCCTTGATTTGGGCAAAATAGCTGATGTTCGGGCTTAACTTGGCAAACCATAAATCAAGCTGGGATTTGTCCTCTAACGTTAACTGATAGTGGTAGCTAGCAAGCTGACCGGCTTTGTTAGTGAGCATTTCTTGCCCAATAAACTGGCTAGAGGCATGAAACAACACCATGTTTTCTGTATCAAAAACAGCGATTTGCTTTGGCAAGGTGTAGCCTTGTTGCTGCCAATACTGTGCTAAGGCGGCAAAGCTGGTATCAAAGTCAGTCTGTGATAAACGACTGTTATTAATGGCCTTGTTGTCATCAGCTAAGAGTACTTGCCCTAAGGTGATCACATGTCCCGCATTGGGAACCATATGAATCACGGCCTGGGTGACGAGTTCGACTAGTTCGGTTAGCTCTTGTTGGCCTGGGGTGGGCAGCTGAGAGCCCATGGCAAGATATTCATTATTATGTTGTTCTATTTTGGTCCAGTGGGTGTTGTCATCTTGATTGAGCAGGTTATCGGCGCGGATCAAGGTGCCATCAAGCTGATGATGTTCCGACAAACTAGCTTGGATTTGCGTATCGCCCCAGATACTTGGGATCTTCAGCTGCGATTGGCTTTCAAGGACGTAACCATCACTATTATATTGCAAGCTGATTTGCATATCCCCGACTGTTTTTTGATCAAACAGAATTTGATAGTGCCATTGTGCTGAGCTGGCCGATAACGGGGCTTGGCTGGCGGCTTGGTTTGAGTGACTCCATGCCAGTAAGAGACAGGCTAGGCTAAATGTATTTATGTGGTGTTGGGTAAAGCTGGCAGCTTTGCTGAGCATTTTAATGTGTCCACTGGTTTGTTGTCGTTTCAGCTTGCCAGCGGAGTTTGGCTTAAACGTGTCCTAAATTGCGCATTGGCGAAAATTTTGTCTGTATGTCTGTCGTAAAGCGAGGAATAAACATTAAATATCCCGCTGCACCAATGCAGCGGGATATTGAGCTGGTTAGATTAAGTCTTCGATCAGTGCGGGTTGGCCAAATCCTTTTAGCTGCGCTTGGGATGCATTGAAATACAGTTGCCAAAACTCTTTGAGAGGTAGCATAACATCACTCCCTCGAAAGCCCTTTGATTCGGTTGGTAACCATCCAGCTCCAATAATGTAAATATCAGATTGGGAAAAGTTGGCTGTTAAGCCAGCGGATTCCACTTTGGCTAGTTCTTGTTTCGGCTCAATAACACGCAACTGATTTTTGCTATAAAAGCTCGTAGCGGTTGAGTTTTCGACCATATCAGACACTAGTAATAATCGCTTCGATTGGGCCGACGATGAGGCAAGCATAGGTGCAATCACCTGAGACAGGTTAGTGATTAATTCAGTTTTAGGTACTTCTACACCGTCTGGTTTAAATGATGATTTGATTGCCTGATCCAGAGACTTTTTAACAAAAGCGCGTTGCTTTTGCATGCAGGAGTCAAACTTTTTCAATGCCTTTTTACTAATCTGATCCCGCTCTGCAATATCATTATCTAAGCGGCCAGAAAATAAGACCTGAGTGTAGTTATTGCCAACGTAAGCAGAAAAAGAAACCACGTTTACGCTATCGCCTGGTTTAATGAATCGATGCACCTTTTCGTGCACTTGTTTTTTTAGAGGGACATCGGGTGCAAAGGTTGCATCGATTGCAACGACCAGCTCTCGTGATTGCTGCTGTCTCTCTGTTTGGCGATCAATCTTAGCGTACTCATAACAACCGGGAATATCATTACGTTGGTTGGCATGTATTGCTGCTGTGCTTAGTAAACCGAGTAATAAGAGGGGGAGCTTAATCATGACATCTCCGCTTCTAACTCACGGCGAATGCGTTCCCGCATTTCTTCTTCCGTTTCTGGTTTTTGTTGAGCTGCTTTTTGTGCTTGAAGCTCTGCTAGTAGGTCCTTTCTAATTCGTGCTTCACGTTCAGCCTGAGTTTCTTCTGTAGCTGCTTCCGAAACTTCGAGTTTATCATCGGCAATGGTCGCAACAGGTGTAATGGGTTGAGGAGGTGCAGTTTGGGCAACTTGTTTTAGCTTAGCAGCCTTAATTTGTTCATGGGTGATCTCATCACCTTCTTGTTTTTGCATGTAAACGAGGAAGGTTCTTGCTCCATTTCGCTCTAATGAGGCTAGGATAGAAGAGTCTTGGCAATTTTGATTCGCTTTTTTAAGCATGTGTTGTTGCAGCATTTTTAGTCGTTTTTGGGCGACCCGTGCGATTTGGTTTTTTTCACGACGGTAGTAATTTTCAAATTGATCTGAGGTTTTAAAATCACCTAGATTTTTACGTGCTGCGCTTGAGTGCTTGCCGGCAAAGCCCGTTTTAAAACCAATCAAAATGCCGAATATTTGCAAGAAAACAAATAAAAAGGCTAAAAATATAAAGGTTCCCCAACCCCCTTTTTGTTCTCTGGACCAAGCATCATCTTCCGCTTTGTCTACTGCCGCTTCCTGTTGTTGAACCAAAATCTCCGGTAATTCCTCAGCGTATGGGTCATCGCTAGCGCTTTGACTTGTTTGCGTTAAGGCAACCTCTTCTATATGCATTTGTTCTAAAACTTGTCCGCGTACATAAGTCGCTAGTACGGCTATGACAAGAATGGCAATAGCGGTGATTATGGTGATCACGTAGCGTGGTTTAACTTGGCCATTCGCTGCAATACGATTCACTAAGGTTTGATAGTTTGCTTGGCCGTTGTCGTCAAACGTATTTTCAATCGTGATCCCCGTTTGTGGCGCTAGCTTTGAACCATCTTTAATACGAGCGTTATGCCACCAGATACGGGCTTTATTGATGAGTGAGTTTGCGTGTAACTCATGGCCAGTGAAGTGAGTTAACCCCACTAATAAGACAGAGATAATAAATGCGATGCCTAACGCGCCTTGTTGTTGTAAAGATTCAGAGGCTCCGGGTATGGTGAAGCCTGAAAGCACATAACTAAACCCCATGGCTTCAACAAAGACTAAACTAGCAATTAATACCCAGCCTAATGCGTGAAGATTATTGCGGCCATCTTCGGTAACTTTACCTAGGTAGTTTTGACTTTTCTTAAACAATTCAACGTCTTTATTTACTTTATCGTAATGCTCTGAAAAGGCGTCGCATAGCACTTGTTCACTATTGAACCATTCTACGTTGTCGACCAAAGTCTTGCTTTCATAATCAGATGCTAAGCGCGCCCCCTTGCCGATCAATGGAAAGCCATACCAAACATTAAGCCACCAAAAACTGACTTTATCCCACCATATAGTGAGTAGTATTGCGGTCGTTAAGATCGATAACACAAGGCCGATGATGAGGCGATATTCATGTAATATGGGTAATATGGAATCCATTTCTTTTATCCTTTATTGGTACGTAGCATGCTAGGTGTATAGCTAGCTTGGTAAACTTTGTTTTTATTTTCGTAATATATATTGCCGTCAATCGCCTTAGCTGAATTGGCCACTGGCATCACAATGTCCATGCAGCGCATGGGCGCCGTGGGTGATTTTGCATAAATGCGATATAACAGGCCCTTATCACCCTGGTAGGTTTCGATTTGAGTGTCTAAGGTGTAATCAGGTTGGCTATTGGCCTTGCCTTTGTAGTTTTGCCAAATCATGATCTGGGGAGAGGCAACGGCACCACCACTGTCTCTAAGCACGGCTACAGGCGTCATTGCAACTAGGTGGCCATTCACTTTTTGCAGCCAGGTTGTACCGTACATGCCTGGTAAATAATCACCCGTATCATAATTTTGGCGTTGGTATTCTTGCCCCGTGCTCAAACTTTTTATATTGCCGCTAACTCTTGGTCCTTCAGAAGCACAATTTAAGCTGATGACTTCATCAGCGTATGCTTTAGATATCAATGAGAAGCCACTGTCTGGTTTTTGACCTATGGTGAGCGCAAAGTCACTGACGACGCTTGGCATAGGTTTTCCGCCAAACTCGATTTTGGCTTTTTTGGTTTTGGCTTGCGGAACTATCTTAGCTTGCTCGGCTGCTGTAACTGTGATGGTTTCAGGTTGTGTTGGTGCTTGAGAGGACGCTTTAGGTTTAGCTTGGGCGGTTGTCTTGCTAACCGTTGTCTTGGCATTTGCCGTTTTTGTGGTTGTCGTTACGTCGGCTTGAGTGGGTTTTACATCGGCAACTTCACTCACTGTATCTTGTGAGCGTCTTGAAAGATAACTGATATTCGTATTTTGTTTATTAGCATAGTTGAGCAGTTGATCGGGCGTTCCTTCGACTTCGACAACTTCGACTCGACGATTCTGTTGCTGACCTGAAACGGAACTATTGCTAGCGATGGGCTGTGATTCACCTGCACCTTGGAAGAATAACCTATCTTTAGCTATCCCTTGTTGGCTAAATAATTGCGCGACAAATTGAGCTCGTTGCTCACTTAATATCTGGTTTGCTTGCTCGCTGCCATTGGCGTCTGTGTGACCAGTAATGAGAATGTTTTTGTCACTGTCTTTAAAAATAGTGGCTAGCTTTTTAAGTTGGCGCTCACCTTCGGGGGTCGGTTTAGCAGAGCCGACTTTGAACATTTGTTCACTCGCACTAGAAATAGTGGCAGCCGAGCCTATGGTTTGATAATTCTCATATTGTTTTAGTTCTTGCTCAGATAAAGCTTGATTGGTTGATGTAATGAGCATTTTTGATGGATCGTTTTTGTCGGTACTGATCGCGGTAAATTGCACATCAAGCTGTTCTTCTTTTGCCAGTTGTTCTAACTGTTCACGTCGTTTTTGAAAGTCGTAACCTATACTACATCCAATCGCAGCACCAAGAGCCGCGCCAATATATGCCCCTTCGTCTCCTGCCAGTTGTTTACCAAGCACTGCGCCTAATCCTGTGCCTAAAGTACAACCAATAAGGGTTTCTTTGTTAGCGGCAAGTTGATCGGTCACCGCGCAACTGGACAGTGAAAGGCAGATCCCCAATGCGATAGGGGCTTTTTTAAATCTCATTAACATTCGATAATCCCGTCAAAATTTCACGAGTTATTATGCTGATTTTTATTTTACTTTTAATTTATTTTTTATGGTTTTGTTGACTGGCACACGAACTTAGTTCATGCAAAGGTATGGATTTATTGAAATATAATTCAGGGAAAGGAGTGAGAAGATTTGGCTTTAACTTAAGCAGAATTAATTTAAGTAACGTCAGACACCCTTACGACTGTTAGTCGCGATGAGTTTGTTTCTTAGCAGACATTGCTCTCAGTAACAAAAACAATGGCAAGCCACATGAAACCCCAACGGTTAGGGTGCCTAAGATAGCTAAAGGCCAATATCGAATGTTATGTTTTCGGCCTTCGACCACAATAAACACTAACAGCACCAACGCCGAGACCAATACATCCAGCCAAGCAAACAGACTGATGGGATTTGCTGTGGCTTGAGAAAACAGTCGGGGGAGATCCACGCCATGCTCAATTAGCCAAGGAATAAAAGCGCCGTAGGGGAGCGCGATGCCGAATAAGGTGAGTAGCGCATAAACTTTGATCACTTTTTCTCCTTGCGGTTAAAAAACGGTTTTGATGTTTAAGATCTAAGTTTCTATTGAGGTCTTAGGTGAAAGTACTTTTTATCAAGCGCATAGACAAACACTTGGTGCTCATTTCCTGCGTTATCTATGGCGGTAGTGAGCTCTCTAACATAACCCTCTCCCTCAAACTCATCGAGCTCTGGCCAAGCTTGGGCGAGTTCATCACTGAACAAAATCATCCCGCTAATACTTTGCTTAGGCTGAGAGAGATCCACCACTTTATAGCCTGTCGTCGGGCCAAGGCCATGTTCATAAAGGGTGCCTTGAATGCTGGCGTTGAGCCACTTGCCTGAAAGAGGTTGGAGGTAGTGATGATTGATTTCATTGGGCCGCAAGGTGCCGTAAACAAACAAAGCGAGCATAGATTTCCATCGCAATAAATAAGCTTTAATTGGGCGAACATTGTTGCAAAGTCTACCGGACTTGACCAGAACTCGAACATTTTAATCCCATAGGTTAGCCATGCTTGAATGCTATGGCCCCTTAATATTGAGAATTATTGTTATTTATGATTGCTAACGGAGTGATGCTTTGTTAACTTATTTTTCACACTGGGTTATTGGTTTTATAATCAGTTACTTATTTTTGTTATGACAGGATTAGCCGTGACTAATCAATACATGGACGAGATAGGCATATGGTAATGGGGTTTCCTTTAAAATTTTCTGCTGTTTTACTTGGTGCTTCGGTTACGCTCGTAGGCTGTGGAGGAAGCTCTGCAAGTAAGTTGGTAGATGATATTGTTGATACCGAAAAACAACGAATCAAAGGTCAAATTCAGGGCTTAGTGGAGCCCATTACTTTAGAAGTATTTGGTCAGCAGGTGACACTTGATACTGACGGTAGTTTTGATTTAGATGTTGAGACTAATAACGCCCTTTTTAACCAACAGTTAGTAGAGCAGGGCGAGCAGGTTTGTCTATTAAGCCCTGTCACAACGGATAAATTGCTTCCGTCGGTGCGGGTCAACTGTGCGGCTAAACTTCCTCTCGCCGATGCGATTGCCAAAGTACCTCACGAAAACTTAAGACAGTGTTTGTCAACTAATCTTACCCAAACCTACGCTCATGAAGTCACAGAGATTAAATGTAATCAGTATCTTATCGATCGCGTTACGGGATTGAATGATTTTATTGCTTTAGAGAGCTTAAACTTCACTCAAAATGGCCTAAGCGAAATAGACCTGTCTGCCAATTGGGCGCTTAAGGATATAACGATTTACAATAACCAACTTACGTCATTAGACCTTAGTGAGTTGACCCACTTAAGCGTACTTAAATTACTTTCCACTGGGCTTTCTGAGCTTGATGTCACTCATAACCCTAGCCTAACCGAGCTTTGGCTTGTTCGAGATCAGTTAGAGCAAATCGATGTCAGTACGAATAAACACCTAGAAAAACTCATCTTATTTAATAACCCCTTGATGCAAATAGATGTTAGCAATAATCCTAAGCTGACTATGTTAAACCTTGCCAACACGCAGATTACGGCATTGGATGTGAGCCAGTTAGCTGCATTAGAGGTGCTAGTGGCGAGTAATACTAAGATTGATTACCTGGACCTAAGTAATAGCAATGCACTAACGTCGCTACTGCTAGCAAATACTCAGTTGGCCGACATCGACCTGACCAATAATACTGGCCTCAAGACCCTTAACTTATCTAAAAACCAGCTAACTCAGCTGCCGACAGGCTTGGCTAATATTAGCGATAAAACCGCAGAGATTAATTTAACGCAAAATCCCTTATCCGACTCAGCGAAAGCAAATGCTGCACAGCTGCAACTCGAATATAGCAAGCTGACTTACTAGCCTAACTAACCTTAGTTAAGAGCTATTTTGTAACCTCATCAATGGCTGGCGATCACCGCATCGCGCAGCCATTTTTAATGCCCCAAATTTAATAAGATGTTGCGAGTGGCTAATCGTCGGGTGCGAAATATGAATAAGTGAGCGCCTAGTTTTTTCGGCTTGATGTTTTTGTGATTAACTGTGTTATGCTCCTCTGACACTTTTTTCTAACTTTTCGTTTTTTATGCTGTTTTTTCGTTTAACGTGGCCCTTTATGATTTGTCAGGCGGGTGTGTTAATGGCGGGTAGTGATCCTCAAGGCCTGTTTGGTTTTAACATAGGATTCGCTTTAGTTGCTTTAGCTACCTTAGGCTTGCCAAGTTTGTTTGTTGGTGTATTGCTCTATCTAACGTCTTCATGGTGGGCAAACCCTGTGGTGCTTTTATTGCTCAAACTCAATAGCAAAACCGTGTTATTTTCGTCTCTCGTCGCTTTATCATTTCCTTCCCTGTTGTTGGTTGCTATCACCTTATCCAATATGCACCCTGGTATGGGACCAGCAATTGCCTATGGCTTGATGTTTTACATGGGAACATCCATTTTTTGGCTACCTATTTTGTTGTTCTGGAGCTGGTGCTTACAGCGCATCGTGCAGCGCGAGGCAGGTTTAGCTTGATGTTGCTTGGATGGGGGTGAAAATGGTGCAATCGTCTCAAGACCTCTTTAGATCATTTCAGCCCACACTCACGGAGCAAGGGTTAGCCAAATTTGGTTTAACACTGCAACAGGTTAAACCCGCTCAGCCTTTAGCAGCCTTAGTTCACTCTTACTTACAAATTAATGCTGCCGTTGCAACTTGTTATCCTGTTATTCCAGACGGTTCGCAGGTCTTATACATTTCAGCCAAGGGGATCTTAATTGGCGGGGCGCAAACGAAAATTCATGAGTTGAAGCTACCTGCTGGGGAGTATTTTGGTATTCGTTTTCATGCTGGGGCTCTACGGCATTTATTTTCCTTAGATTTGGCTGAGATTACCGATCAGCAAGTGCCAACAGACTTTTTCCCTTGTCGAGATATGGCGCAGCTGCATGAGGCTATCTATCAAACTGACTCATTTACGCTGCGAGCGCAGCTTTGCCAAAACTGGCTACTTAAGCATTATAAGCCACTCCCTAGTGATGCATTCACCTTAGCCTTGCAGAGAATTCTGCAATCAAGCGGAGGGCATTCGATAGCTGATTTGGCCCAACAAGGGCAATGCTCGACCCGGCAATTGCAGCGCTGGTTTCGCCAGTATACTGGACTTGCACCCAAAGCCTTTTCCGACATTATTCGTTTGCAAGCGGCATGTTGTCAGTTTTATATGGCAGATCAAACGCGCCGTGATCTGGGGTATTTCGATCAATCTCATTTGATCCATGATTTCAAAAAACGCCTGTTACTGCCTCCCCAATCCTTTTTTCAACGTTTTATGTCCGATTGTTACAATCCAATCTGATCTTGGTTGGCGACAATGCATTGTCAGCTTAAATAAGGAGTAGGCAATGCAATATTTACAAACCGCGATCCAACAAATGACGACAGGCACTTTTTTCGGTCAAGGCAATGCTCAATTGCCCAACGATGCCATGCTGATGCTGGATGAAATTCAACACATATCGCGCCAAGGTGGCAAGTATTCACAAGGTGAGGTCAAGTCCAGTTTACGGATCCGCCCCGACCATTGGTTTTTTGCTTGCCATTTTCAAGGCGATCCTGTGATGCCCGGTTGTTTAGGCTTGGATGCCTTATGGCAACTTTTGGGGGTGTATCTCAGCTGGCTGGGCTTGCCGGGCAGGGGGCGTGCTATTGGTGTCGGCAAGGTAAAGTTTAGCGGTCAAATTTACCCTGACGCAGGTGAAATTCAATATAGGTTAGATATCAAGCGCGTCTTTAGCAAACCCTTTGCGATGGCGATTGCTGATGGCGTGGTGTTACATCAAGGTAAAGAGATATATCAAGCAACGGATTTACGAGTAGGGTTAATCAATCCCACTTAACCTGAGCTTTGGATGCGATATTAATTGGCTAGCTCCACTAACCAGAAGTGAGGTTAGTTAATCCCCTAACGCTGATTGCGCTTGCCTCGCACCCGCTGGCGCAGCAGCAACAAATTCCTTTTGCCGCCCTAATGCAAGAACGCTTTTTGCTGCGCGAGCAAGGCTCAGCCACGCGCATGTTATTTGAAAGCTGGCTACAAACCCACTTGGCCAGTAGTGTGCAAATGGCGAGTAATGAAGCTATTCGTGTGGGAGTCAGCTCGGGGATGGGGCTGGCGGTGCTTTCAAGTCATGTGTTACCCGCCCAAGACCAAACTATTGTGCCACTCGATGTGGCCGACTTTCCGATTGAAAGCCATTGGTATTTTATCGCTCGTAACGATCGCCATTTGTCGCCGGCGGCGCTTGGTTATTTACGTTTTGCTGAGCAACATCTGGAAGCGTGCTTAGGTAAACAATGGGCGAGAAATGATTTGCAACGGCTCCTTTCTGCCTTAGCTTAACCGTCCATGAAATGGCGGTGCTATTGGAATGTGCGTGTGCTGGACATCAACGAAGGTTAAAGTCCTCATGAGCCAAGACGATAGAACTCATCTGGCTCATTAAGTAACAAGGCTCTACCTAAGGGCGGCTGGTTATTTACCTCTGGTTTTGTTTTTCTCTTTTGATGGCGTGATCCTGAGCCCTAAGCCCTAAGCCCTAAGCCCTAAGCCCTAAGCCCTAAGCGAGTTTACTCCCTCTCGCCCCTATGACACTATTAGCTAAATTGTCATTTGTGGTGGGGTACTTGGCAGAAAAACATCGTGTTTCAATTCGAGTGTTAAGTATCAGCCCGGCAGGTACGCCAGTATCTATGGTGGTGAAAAAAGGTAATAAAGCTTTGCTTACTAAGATAGAAGCTGCATTATTGAAAGTGAAAGAACAAGGAAAAATAGACGCGATTTATGGCCATTGATGTATATGCAGCAATGGTCTTATCTAACCTGTTTACGTCATTTCGGCTCTCAAACCTAACCATGTCAAATGCGTTGGTGCTGGCATTGCGACTGCTATAAATATTATGCTGAGCTATATCGCTTCAAAGGAATGATTTTAATCGTCATTTAAGCAATTAATATAAGGTTCCCATGTCACAACCAAAGCAAAAAATTGCGAGTTTAGAGCTAATGCGGGTCATCGCCATGATTGCGGTGATAGTGATTCATGTGCGGTTATTTATCGACTTACCTGCTATCGCAGGAGAGCCTTGGTTGGCAGATATCGCTAATCAGTTAGCTCGCTTTGCCGTGCCATTTTTCTTTCTCACTTCTGGTTATTTAATCCAGCCCAAGTTGACTGCCGACCCCTACCGAGTCATGCGACAATATAATCGTCCTTTGTTGCGGTTATGGCTGGTGTGGTCGGTGATTTGTTTGTTGTTACCGAGTCGTTTTGATGTGCTGGCCGAGCAAGGGTATTTGGCCGAGCGCATGGGGTATTGGCAATTTTTATGGCAGACCCCCCTTAATACCTTGTTTGAAGGTGGCTTAGTGCACCTGTGGTTTTTACCCAGTTTGATGATTGCGGTGGCCATCTTGGCGGTGTTGCTGCATTCCCAGCGTCAGCATTGGCTGTTGCCACTGGCTTTGGTGCTATATGTTTATGGCGTGTTGGCGGGAAGTTATAGCGAGCTTTCACAATTATCCGCCCCGATATTTACTCGCAACGGCCCTTTTTTCAGCTTACTAATGGTGGCGCTGGGGTTTGAAATTCGTCGCAGATCGTGGTCGTTATCGGCTACTCATGCTTTGCTGCTTGGCCTCGTTGGGTTACTGGGACACTTTGCTGAAGCCTTTTATTTGTATGGCCATGGTGTGCCTTTTGCTGGCCATGACTTTTTGTTTTTTACCGTGCTTTGGGGTGTAGGCCTATTTATGTGGCTGTTGGCACACCCTAGTTATGGGGATTATCCATGGGTGCATTGGCTAAGTCGTTATACCTTGGCTATTTATGTGTGCCATTTATCCATCGCCATTGTGTTATTTAATTTGGTGCGAGTTTGGTCGCTTGAGGGATTGACGCGTGATGGCGTGTTGTTATTTGGCACTTATTTCGGCTCGTTGGCGTTTGTTTTGTTGGTTGATAAATCCCCGCTGCGGCGCTGGTTGTTGCGTTAATTTAACGAGTGCTAAGCGGATTATTTTGCAGCCAAGGTAAAGCCTTGGCTTGCGATGCCTATGTATAAGCCCCAATTGCGTCATTGTCGCCATCTGTTTACCCTTCTTTACACTAACTGACCGTGACTTAGGTTTGGCTCGGTATAATTAACCGATTACATATTTTGTCTACGACATGACAAAGCACTGTGGCTGTCAATGCGCAAATGAGAATGGTGGAAGGTAAATGACAAAAACAAAGTGGTCATTGGTACTCATAATGGGGCTCATCGGCGCGGTATTTTATTATGCTAGTCTGACCGCCTCTGCAACGGCCAAACCCACGGCATCGGCTAGCCGCCAAGTTGAAGTCGTCACTGCTGTTGTTGCTGAGCAAGGTGTAGCCCAAGAGATCACCTTAGTTGGTAATCTTAAAGCGCAGCAATCGGTTGATCTTGGCTTTCAAATTTTTGCGCCCGTCGCCGACATTTTGGTTGCGGCTAATCAGGTTGTGCAGCCAAATCAAGTGTTAGTGCAACTTGACGATAGCAAGGCGCGAGCTGCGGTTGCCGAAGCTAAATCTGTGCTTGAGGAAGAGCAACGCAAACTGACGGAGTTTGTCCGTATTGTTAGTCGTGGTGCAGGCACACAAACCGAGCTGGATGCGCAGCGTGCTAGTGTTGCGGTGGCTCAGGCGCGACTTACAGCAGCGCAAGCCGCCTTAGATGAATACCAATTACGCGCCCCCTTTGCAGGCCAGCTGGGTTTGATAGATGTTAATTTAGGTGACATGAAGGCCGTCGGTGAGCCGGTATTGAGTTTAGATAATGTCGCTACCATGCAGCTTGATTTGTTGGTGCCTGAGCGCTACCTGAGCCAATTATCCACTGGCATGAAGGTGGCCGCTCATGCTCGAGCTTGGCCTGAACGCTCATTTATGGGGCAGATCGCGGCCATTGATTCACGCGTTAACGAAAATACCCTCAATGTACGGGTGCGGGTTAACTTTGATAATCCGCAGCAGCTATTAAAACCGGGGATGTTGATGTCGGCCGACTTAGTCTTTCCTGAGCAAACAGCCCCTATTATCCCGGTTCAAGCCCTTGAATATTCAGGGACTAAGCGCTTTGTTTACATTGTTCAGCAAGATGGCACGGTAGCGCGCAGCGAAGTAATCCTAGGAGCCCGAGTGGACAACCAAGTGCTAGTTCAATCTGGCCTTGCCGTGGGGGAGCGAATTGTGGTGCAAGGGCTGGTTAACATGCGCGATGGTATCGCCATTCAGGATCTGAGTCCGCAACAGACGCAGGCCTCAGTAAGTCGCCATGATATTGGCTGATGTGAAGGAATAAAACTCAATGTTACTTTCTGATGTAGCGATCAAACGTCCGGTGTTTGGTATCGTGCTAAGCCTCTTGTTGGTGATTTTTGGCTTGGTGTCATTTAGCAAAATGTCGGTGCGAGAAATGCCTGAGGTGGAAAACCCTGTGGTGACGATCAGCACTAGTTATACCGGTGCCTCTGCATCGATAATGGAAAGCCAAATTACTAAAACATTAGAAGATCAGCTCAGCGGCATCAGCGGTATCGACTACATCACCTCGGTTAGCCGTAATGGCATGTCGCGGATCACGGTGAACTTTTTATTAGATTGGGATATCACCGAAGGGGTGAGCGACGTGCGCGATGCCGTGGCCAGAGCCCAGCGGCGGTTACCCGATGAAGCCGATGATCCTGTGGTGTCAAAGGACAATGGCTCGGGCGAGCCAGCGGTGTATATCAACTTATCTTCGTCAGAAATGGATCGCACTCAACTTACCGACTATGCCGAGCGGGTGCTGACCGATCGCTTTGGCTTTATCTCGGGGGTCAGTGATATTGGCATCACCGGCGCTTTGTATAAGGTGATGTATGTGCAGCTCGACCCCGAGCTAATGGCTGGGCGAGGTGTGACCGCCAGTGACATTATCAATGCACTAAAAAAGGAAAACATGGAAACCCCCGGCGGCGAAGTGCGCAATGATGTCACTACCATGGCGGTGCGTACCAGTCGGCTTTATGCAACGCCAGAGGATTTTGGCTACTTGGCGGTGAAGCAAAACCCCAATGCGGCGCCAACCTATTTAAAAGATGTCGCTCAAGTTTGGGTGGGGGCACAAAATGAAAACTCCACCTTTAAGAGCAATGGGGTGCAAAATCTCAGTTTGGGCATCATAGTGCAATCGGATGCTAATCCATTAACCGTGGCGCAAACCGTACGTGAACAAGTGGATCAATTACAAACCATCTTGCCTGCAGGCACTGAGCTAACCGTAGACTATGATGCGACCTTATTTATCGAGCGCTCGATCAAGGAAGTTTATTCCACCTTGTTGATCACGGGGGGCTTAGTGATCTTGGTGTTATACCTGTTTATTGGACAGGCTAGGGCCACTTTAATTCCCGCTATAACCGTACCTGTGTCGCTAATTTCAGCGTTTATTGCTGCTTACTACTTTGGCTTTTCCATTAACTTATTGACTTTAATGGCATTGATCCTTGCTATCGGCTTAGTTGTCGATGACACCATAGTGGTAATAGAAAATATTTTTCATCACTTAGAACAAGGTGAAACACCTTTAGTGGCCGCATACAAAGGCTGTCGTGAAGTGGGCTTTGCCGTTATTGCGACCACCTTAGTGCTGGTCATGGTGTTTGTCCCCATCGCTTTTATGGAAGGAATGGTCGGGCGCTTATTTACTGAGTTTGCGGTGTTGTTGGCTATCGCGGTCAGCTTCTCGTCGCTGGTGGCGTTAACCTTATCGCCGGTGTTAGCAACTAAGTTGTTCAAGACTGAAGCAAAAAAAGGACCGATCGCACTAAAAATGGACGCAGCATTTGCTCGATTAGAGCAAGGCTATCAAACCCTATTAAAACGCGTGGTTAAACATGCTTGGGCTTCACCCTTGGTTATCTTAGCCTGTGTAGCGGGGGGGTATGCGCTAATGCAAATAGTGCCAACCCAGCTGGCACCGCAAGAAGACCGTGGGGTAATTTTTGCTTTTGTTAAAGGGGCAGAAGGCACGAGTTACAATCGAATGGTCGCAAATGTTGAGCTGGCCGAAGCCAAACTTTTACCTTTAGTCGGACAAGGCGTGATCCGCTCGATTAGTGTGCAAGCACCTGCGTTTGGTGGCCGTGCCGGAGATAACACGGCATTTTTTATTATGCAGCTAGAAGATTGGCAGCAGCGAAATACCAGTGCAACAGAGGCGCTTAAGTTGGTGCAACAAACCTTAGTTGGCATTCCCGATGTACGCATTATGCCAATGCTGCCGGGCTTTCGTGGCGGCTCTAATGATCCGGTGCAGTTTGTGTTACGCGGCAGTGACTACGACGAACTGTTTGCATACGCCAACGAGCTGCAACAACTAGCGCAGCAAAGTGGCTTATTAACCGGTTTAGACTTAGATTACGCTGAGACCACGCCTGAGTTGGTGGTGCATATAGACCGTCCTCGCGCGGCGCAGCTTGGCATTAGTGTACAAGAAATCGCCGACACCCTAGAGGTGATGTTAGGCGGACAAACCGAAACCACCTTTATTGAGCGCGGCGAAGAATACGATGTTTATCTCCGCGGGGATGAAAATCGGTTTAACAATGCCAGTGATTTAAATCAGATTTACCTACGCAGCCAAAGCGGTGAGTTGGTCACACTTGATGCCGTCACTGAAATTGAAGAGGTGGCGTCAGCACGCCGCTTAAGTCATTTACAAAAGCAGAAATCGATTACGCTTAGTGGCAGCCTTGCAGCAGATGTGACCTTAGGTGAAGCGTTAACTTATCTTGAGCAAACAGCGCGCACCTTGCTACCGCCAGATATCAGCATAGATTACAGTGGCGAATCAAAGGACTTTAAAGAAAATCAAAGTGATATCTTGCTGGTATTTGCCCTTGCCTTATTGGTAGCTTACTTGGTTCTCGCGGCGCAATTTGAAAGTTTTATTAATCCACTGGTGGTGATGTTTACCGTTCCTATGGGTATTTTTGGCGGCTTAATGGGATTATGGCTGAGCCAGGGCAGTCTTAATATTTATAGTCAAATTGGCATGATCATGCTAATTGGTATGGTAACTAAAAACGGCATTCTTATCGTTGAATTTGCCAACCAGCTTAGGGATCGCGGCATGGCGTTTGAACAGGCTGTAGTGGCAGCGGCATCAAGACGCTTAAGACCAATCATGATGACGGCTTTTACCACCTTAGTTGGCGCTATTCCTTTGATTTTATCAACCGGCGCTGGGGCAGAAAGCCGTATTGCGGTAGGGACGGTCATTTTTGCTGGCATGGCTTTTGCCAGCCTAGTGACGTTATTTGTGATCCCAGCTATGTATCAGTTAATGGCGCGTCATACGCAATCACCTGAGCATGTGGCCAAGGTATTAGCGGCCCAATTACAACAACCTAAATAAATCGTGGTCGTCGTTGCGTTTTCGGGTTGTGAAGCAGCTGTGAGTGGCTTAGGCTGAGATCACCTAAGACTATTTACTGGCTTCGTCTTGTTTGTGCAGTTGCATTACTTCATTTTGTTGAGGTGGACTAAGGTGAGTGTCTGCGGCAATTTGTTCAATTAGCCAAGCCCTAAACACTTCGCCTTTCTGGTTAAGAGGGCGATTGTTTGGGGTAACGAGGTAATAGCCGTAATCTGAGGCGACACTAATGTCAAATAAGCGCACCAGCTGACCGTTGCTAAGCTCTTCGCCGACCAAACTTTGTCGCGCCAACGTGACTCCTTGGCCGGATAGGGCGGCGGTGATGGCCAAGCTGGCATCGCTGATACGCAAGTTATTACTCATCTTTAGATCGGGGTAACCTGCAGCATCCAGCCACCCTTGCCAATTGTTGGTGTCGGTTAAAAAATCATGAATGATGGGGATCTCAGCCAGCTCGGTGACTTGGGTAATGGCTTTGTTTTGTAATAACTTAGGCGAACATACCGGAAACAAACTATCTCGCATTAGCTCTTCACTTTGACACCCCTTGTAAACACCTAAACCAAAGCGAATGGCAAGATCAAAATCCGATTGAGGTAGATCTACAACCTGTAAGCCTGGTGTTAAACGGACTTCGATATCTGGATGTTGCTGAGAAAAATGCCAAAGCCGTGGTACTAACCAACGTGAACAAAATGAAGGGAGCGCCGAGATATTCAAAGGCCCTGATGTGTTACCTAGGGTGGCCTTTTGCAGCCCATCACTGAGTAAGGTGAGCGATTGGCTCACATAAGGCAGCAAAGTATGGCCTTGTTCGCTGAGGGTTAAGCGCCGATTGTGGCGAATAAATAGCGACACACCCAGTTGGTCTTCGAGCTTGCGAATATGCTGACTAACCGCTGCTTGGGTAATAAACAGCTCTTGTGCGGCTTGAGTAAAGCTAAGATGTTTGGCCGCACTTTCAAAACAGCGTAGTGACATAATCGGTGGTAGATGCATTTTTCTATAAGTTTTACTTATGTTTGGTTAAGAATATATCGTTTGTTTATGGTACGGGTCAAGTCTAAATTAATTATCAAGGTAATAGCTTGGTAACAGCTTGGTGGATTTATTTATGGAAGATAGATTAGTGGTCGTATCAAGAGTGGGTTTTTGGCAGCGAGGCGTCAAGCTGGCAAGCAAGATAAGTGAAACTTATGTCTTGTGGCAGAGGCGACGCACCACAAGGCAGCAATTGGCACAACTATCAGCACATCAGCTCAAAGATATAGGGGTTGATCCCGCGCAGCGAGAAGAAGAGATCCGTAAGTATTTTTGGCAGTAGTTGAGTACACTCCAATGTATTTGAGTGTTAGATAAGCCTTTGAGGCAATCGGATATCAAGGAGCCTATATGGAAAAAATTCAGGGCAGCTGCTTATGTGGAGCGGTTAGATTTTGTTGTAATAACAACTTCAATCAATTTCATTTTTGTCATTGTCAGCAGTGTCAAAAAACATCGGGTTCAGCCCATGCGTCTAATCTATTTACCGCGGTCGATAATATCGAGTGGTTAAGTGGCGCTGACTTGGTAAAGCGTTACGATCTACACGGTCGTGCTATTACTAGTTGCTTCTGTCGGAATTGCGGCTGCCCTTTGCCTTATGTTTCTGGCAGCGGCAAAGCCTTGGTGGTACCCGCAGGGAGTTTAGATGGTCAGCCTAACATCGCGGTGGACGACAATATCTTTTGGGCGGAGCGAGCTTGTTGGTATGACGCGGCGTTAAACAGTAAAAAGTGTCAGGGATTTCCAACCTAGTCAGCTTATATCGAATAGAAATATTATTGCCGTGACTCGCTATTTACTGGACAAGTATGTTACATAAAGACCTTAATTTAAGGATAAATGTTGTCATCATTTATCGCTGTCTTAATAAGGTCTTATGGATGAAAAACACCTTTCTTTCGCCTCGTTTAACTTTTGCTGTATTGCCTTTGGCTATCTTGCTCTCAGGTTGCGCTGTCACGGATGAATCCCCTCGCGGAGCCGACTCGGGTCGATGTGATATTGCTTTGGAAGTGAGTCTCAGTGCGCAGCAAACTAAACAATGTCGCCAAGCGGCAGAGCAAGGGGATGCGCAGGCTCAATATCGTTTAGGCATGGCTCATGTGCAAGGTGAATTACGCCAAGCGAATCTCACCGATGCGGCGAAATGGTTTCGTTTAGCCAGTGAACATGGCTATGGTGCGGCCAAGGTGCGTTTAGCGGAAATGTATTTGATCGGCCAAGGCGTTGAACAGGATGACAGTGCGGGTGTGGCGCTACTGCATGAAGCCGCTGAGTTGGAAAATCCAGAAGCCATGTTTGTGCTGTCCGAGTTTTACCGTTTAGGTGAATATGTGCCTAAAGATAGCCAACGCGCAATACAATATTTACAAGCTTCGGCGCGTTATGCTTGGGATCCTGCTCGTGCCTTATACGGGGCGTTTTTGATAGATGGTCGCTATGTTGAGCAAGATATTGCCTCGGGGATCCATTTAGTGAAATTAGCCGCGTCTAATCAAGATCCGCGTGGTTTGTATTTTTTGGGGCTGGCTTACTATGAAGGTAAGGGTGTGCTGCGTAATGAAAGCTTAGCCCGAACGCATCTACAGCAAAGTGCAGAGCTGAGCTACCTTCCTGCCAATATGATGCTGATTGAATTTGCTATTTTTGGCATAGGTGGTGAAGCCAATGCTGAGTTAGCCATTGCCTTACTTGAGCAAGGTGTGGAATCGGGGCATGCAAAAGCCATTGCGCTAATGGATAAGATAGTTCAACAAGGTGGTGAGCAACCTAGCTTAGCGCAAATGCGACTCAGCTATTACTTGTTTCAAGCGGAGCATGACAGCAATCGAGCTAAGGCTAACCTAGCAATTCTGTATGCCGATGCTGAGAGTGAATATTACGATTTAGCTAAGGCAAGAGCATTCTTGGCTGATGTTGAGGTTGGTGGTGATCCCGTTTTATTGACCCGTTTGTATTTTCTTGCCAAGCAGATTGCAGACGTGAACAGGGCGAATGAATTTTATCAAGCTCTTGTCGTGATTGAATCGGCCGAAGCTTACTATTTGCGCGGCATGATAGAAGAAGAGGACAAAAAATATGCCGCCGCAGCCAAGCTTTATCGCAAGGCAGCATACGAAGAGCATCCCTTGGCGTGTCGTGCGCTTGGTGAGTATTACTTTCACGGTATCAGTGTTGAGAAAAGCCTGTATCGCGCCGAAGGTTGGTTTAAGTTAGCAGCCAAACATGGCGATTTAACATCGCAATTATATTTAGCGAAGATCTATGAAGCGCTTAACTTTCCTAGCTTTTTTCCGCTGGATGAAGCTTATGCTTGGTTAACTTTGGCGGCAGACAATGGCTTAGCTAAAGCGCAAAGCTATCGCACCGAGTTTGAGAAAAAACATGCCATTAGCGATGCGGTGAAGCAAAGTGCCAAAGCAAAAGCCAAACGCTGGCAGCAAGAGATGATTAAAAACAGTGATGATTAAAAACAGTGATTAACCTGAGCTTTGGATACGCTATATCGTATGAATAATCCGCAAAAACGCGGTGAATATGTCCCTATACGCTCTGCGTTTTCATCCCTGAAAACGAAGTTTTGCTACTTATTCATACGATATTTATTGGCTGGCTCCATTAACCAGAATTGAGGTTGATTAAGCTTCGCTGGCGCAGTTGGATTGATATTGGGTAAGCAATACCTTGCCTTGAAGTAACAAGCCATGATAATCCGCACGGACAAGCTGATAGTCTAGTTCGGGGGCAAAGTAATACGTAATGTCTTCGGCGCCCGTTTGTTCTACAGGGATTAACGTCTGCTCGCCCCAAGGGGCAATGGATTGCAGCTCTGGCTGTTGCAATTGATATTGATACAGTTCCGTGCCATCAGAGGCTTGGCGGATTTCTGGTGTATCAAACACTGTCTGGCATCATGAACATCGGGCGGCGTTATTCTAGCATGACACCTAACTGGGTTAATGGTATTTTGCTTTATATTTCTTTTACATAGAAATACCTCTATGGTTCGGTAAGTTCAGAGGATTCCAGAAAATAAATCTGTTAAGAGGGATGCGCACAAGTGGTCCAGAGACAAGGATATGTAATTTATAATCAAGCCGATAAGGTTGATTTAGCTCGGGTTAAGGCGCTGTTGGCGCAGTCTTATTGGGCCGCAGAGCGTAGCCTTGAAGATATCACAACCACGGTGGCCCACTCTGAATGCTTCTCCTTATACCATCAAGACTTACAAGTCGGCTTTGCTCGCGTGGTGACCGACTATGTTAGCTTTGCTTATTTGGCCGATGTCATTATCGATGCAGACTATCGCGGCCAAGGTTTAGGCAAGTGGCTGGTGGAGGTGGCGCTGAGCGATCCCCGCTGGCAAGACAAGCTATTGATGCTAGTGACCAACGATGCCCATAGCTTGTATCAACGCCACGGTTTTTCTCACAGTAACAAGGTATTAACCACGGCCGACAAGGTGCGTTAAGTTTTTAATAAAAGGATAAATTATGCGGGTTTATGGTGATGTGCAGTCTGGTAACTGTTACAAGGTCAAATTGTTGTTGTCATTGCTGAGTGTTGATTATCAATGGGTTGCCGTTGATATCCTGGCGGGTGAAACCAAAACAGAGCAGTTTTTGGCTAAGAATGCCAATGGCAAAATCCCATTATTAGAGTTAGATGATGGCCGTTACCTTGCCGAATCCAACGCGATTTTAGGTTATTTGGCCACAGCAACACCGTTATTGCCGCGAGACCCATTTCAGCTGGCTAAGGTTTATGAATGGTTGTTCTTTGAGCAATACAGCCATGAGCCTTTTATCGCTGTGGCACGCTTTATTGCCCACTACCTTGGCATGCCTGAATCCCGCCAAGGTGAATATGAATCGTTACAAGCAGGCGGCAACAAAGCGCTCGCCATTATGGAGCAACAGCTAAAGCAAACGGATTTTTTGGTAGGCAACAGCCTAACCATCGCTGATATCGCGCTTTATGCTTATACCCATGTGGCTGATCAAGGTGGCTTTGATCTGAACCGCTACCCTGCCATTCAAGCTTGGTGCCAGCGTATAAGTTCGCAGCCCAACTATGTCGCGCTGGGTTAGTGCTGGGATGAAATTATTGCTTACCCTAGTGCTCTTTTTTGCCTTTATCCCAGTGATTATGAAGCTGACCGCGCCGCCAGATGTCACCAAAAACTTTATCGAGCAGGCACCGCGCTTTTATGTCTTAGGTAAAAAAGATGAACAATTCCAAAAGCTAGCCTTGCAAGATGCGATTGAGCAGCAAGATGAATTCACTTATTCTTTGGATCAACAAGAGGTAGAGCTTAACGTTGGCGATATCCACAAGATTAAGGTGCTATCGACAAAAAATGGCACTCAGTTAATTGAGTTTAATTACATCAATACCTATAGCTCCACCTCGACCTATCAAGTAACGGGCAACCAAATCAAGCCGATTCGTTACCAGATTAACCACCATATGGGGCAAGCATTCTTTTACCCGCTAGCCATTATTCCGGCTTATTTGCTATCAAGTTTAGTGTTTGCTTGGCGGGCTAGGCGACGAGCTAAGCGCCTTGTGGAGCCGCAGTGATGCGGCGATAAAGATAAACACCAAATCGCACCATCACTGGGGCTCCTACTGAATTCATCAACTTAGCCCATATTGAGGAATTTAAATGATGCCCTTTATGCGTTTTGTTCACTAATATTCATCAATAGATGAATTATTGGTGAGGGGCATGGATGGCGACAATTAATGAACGAGCAGCAGGGCGGCCAAAGGGGGATTCTGATGCTCGCAGCAAACTGATCAACGCCGCATTGGTTTTGTTTGGCGCTAACAGCTTTGCGCAAGTATCGACGCGACAATTAGCACGCCATGCCGAGGTCGATGCGGCAATGATCCGCTACTATTTTGGCTCTAAAACGGGCTTGTTTGAAAGCATGATCCGAGAAACCTTGGCTCCGGTAATAGCCAGCTTGAAGAGTATCCCCGCTTGTGCCGTCCCCCATGATCTAGCCAGTTTAATGCAGACTTATTATCAAGCCATGGCGCCCAATCCAGCCTTACCCCGCCTGATAGTGCGAATTTTACAAGAGCCTGAGCACAGTGAGCAGCAACGCATTTTGCTTGATGTATTTTCGCAAATAATGGACTTGTCGCGGCAATGGCTAGCGCAGGCATTAGTTAAATCAGGCAGCTTGCGTGATGGTGTAAACCCTGAGTTGGCGCGCTTAAGTTTAATCAGCCTGATGGTGTTTCCCTTGATTGCGCCGCCGGTATTAATCAAGCAATTTGGTATTGATGTTAACCCAGAGAGCTTATCGGCCTTGGTCCGCCACAACGTTGACGTGTTACAGCAAGGCTTGATCCAGCCTCACCCTCAGGAGCCGCAATGAAACTTTTAGCGCTATGTTGTTTTACTTTATGCTTGTTTGGCTGCCAACAAGGTGAGCCTAGGGTGTTTGGCCAAGTTGAACGCGATAGGCTGACATTAACCGCGCCCGTGAGTGAACAAGTGGCAGAGATTTGGGTCAGTGAAGGGCAGCAAGTGACTGCGGGTATGCCCTTACTCCGCTTGAATGACAGCATTGCCCAAGCTCGGGTGCAACAAAAGCAAGCCGAACTGGCGCAGGCACAGGCCAAATTGGCCGAGCTATTAGCGGGAGCCCGTAGTGAAGAAATCGAGCGCGCCGAGGCGGTGATAGCGGAAGCCAAAGCAAACGTGATCCAAGCCCAGCAAGACTTCAGCCGGATCCAGCGGTTATATAAAACCCGTGTGTTAACTAAATCGGATTTAGATCAAGCGCAAGCCGCCCTAACCACGGCGCAGGCAAAGCAAGAGCAAGCACAGCAAAGTTGGCAACAACTACATAATGGGACGCGCAGCGAACAAGTGGCGCAAGGGCGAGCCTTAGTGGCAGCGGCGCAAGCCAGTTTGGCTATAGAGCAGCAGCATTTAGCCGATCTGACCTTAGTGGCGCAGCAAGCCGCGATAGTGGACGTGTTGCCATGGCAAGTCGGCGATCGCGTGATGGCGGGCACTCAGCTGGTTGGCTTGTTAGCAACGCAGCGTCCGTATGTGCGCGCTTATGTGCCTGCCACTTGGCTAGATCGGGTGAGTGTGGGCAGCTCGGTGCGCATTCTTGTTGATGGCAGAGCAGAAGCCCTAAGTGGTACGGTGCGCAAGGTGCGCAGTGAGCCAGCTTATACCCCGTTTTACGCCCTTAATGAACGTGATCGCGCTCGGTTAATGTATCTTACGGATATTGATTTAGACCTAGCAGGACAAACTCTGCCGACCGGCTTAAATCTTGAAGTGGAGCTGTTGCCATGAGTACGGATTTAGCCATCGTAACCCAAGGTATGAGCCGCTCCTTCGCGAATTTAGTGGCGGTAGATCAGCTAGATTTAGCCATTGCCAGTGGCAGTATTTATGGTTTTCTTGGGCCTAATGGTTGTGGCAAATCCACTTCTATTCGCATGTTAACGGGGTTACTGCAGCCCAGTGCGGGAACCATACAAGTTCTCGGTGAAAACTTACAAGGTAACGAAGAGCGTTTACGCCGTCGTATTGGTTATATGACGCAGAAGTTCTCGCTATACGACAATCTATCGGTACAAGAAAACTTAGCGTTTGTGGCGCGCATTCATGGCCTAAAATGGCGAGCGCGACGCAGTCGAGTGGCTGAATTACTCTCCCTCTATGAATTAACGGGACGTGAACAACAACTGGCTGGCTCAATGAGTGGCGGGCAAAAGCAGCGCTTGGCTTTGGCCGCAGCAACCTTACATCACCCCGAGTTACTGTTTCTTGATGAGCCGACATCGGCGGTCGATCCTGAAAATCGACGCGAGTTTTGGGAGCGGCTGTTTGATTTGTGCTATCAAGGCACCACCATTTTAGTATCCACCCACTATATGGACGAAGCTGAGCGATGTCATGGCTTGGCTATATTAGAGCAAGGGATCAAGCGAGCAGATGGTTCTCCGCAGCAACTTATGGCTGCTATGGGGGCTCATGTATTTGAAATTGCAGGGGATGATCTGCGAGGTTTAAAACAACGCCTAATAATACTTCCTGAGATACTTTCTGCTGCGCAAATAGGCAGTCGGCTAAGGGTATTGATCGCCAAGCGGCTTGCCCAACCACAGTTGTGGTTACAGGCGCAGGTTAACGGGCGAGGAATTGAGCAGGTAAGGCCCAGCTTAGAAGATGTGTTTGTGACTTGCACTGGGCAAGGGAGGCAAGCCAATGTGGCTTAGGATCTATGCAATCGTGATCAAGGAGTTACGACAGCTGTCACGGGATAGAATGACCTTTGGCATGATAGTGATGATCCCCTTGGTACAGCTGATGCTATTTGGTTACGCCATTAATACCGACGCGCGTCATTTACCCGCTGGGTTGGTTAACTTGTCACAAAGTACTTATGCGCCGCGTATTGTTGCTGCGATGCAAGCAAGCCAAGTGGTTGATTTTAAATATCACTATGCTAATACGGTTGAAGCCGAAGCCGCTATCACCCGCGGTGAAGTAAAAGCGGTGCTTTACCTTCCCGCCGATTTAGCTTCGCGCATAGTGCGTCACGCTCAGGCCTCAGTTACTGGGGGGAATAGCGCGTCTTCAACACAGCCCTTGGCTGATTCCTCGATACAGCCTGTTGGTCAGTGGTTAGTGGATGGAACTGACACCGTGGTGGCCGCGACAATTAAAACCTTAAGGCAAATGCCCTTAAATGAAGTGTTAGACAAACCGTTAGTGACCAGCGTACCCAGTTTTGAAGTGGTGCAATATTTTAACCCCGAGCAACGCTCCGTGGTCAATATAGTGCCGGGCTTGCTGGGGGTGATTTTAACCATGACCATGGTGATGTTTACCTCGGCCGCTATCGTGCGCGAGCGTGAGCAAGGCAACATGGAGTTTCTAATTACCACGCCAGTGCGACCGATTGAATTAATGTTGGGTAAAATTTTGCCTTATGTGTTGGTGGGATTGATTCAGGTAACACTGATCTTAAGCGCGGGTTACTTTATCTTTGGTGTGCCGTTTCGCGGCGGTATCGATTCCATGGCGCTGGCATCCATGCTATTTATTTGTGCCAGCTTAACCTTAGGGTTAGTCATTTCGACTATTGCCAAAACTCAGCTACAGTCGATGCAGTTAACCATCTTTATCTTATTACCTTCGATATTACTATCGGGTTTTATGTTCCCCTACGAAGCCATGCCCGAGGCTGCGCAGTGGATAGCAGAAGCATTACCTGCCACTCACTTTATGCGAATGTCGCGCGCTATTGTGCTGCGTGATGCTGCGGTGATAGATCTCAGTCTGGATGCGCTATGGCTGCTTGCCTTTACCTGCATCGGCTTATTAGTTGCCAGCCTACGCTTTAATAAGCGATTGGATTAAGGTTAATCTTGTTTTGGGGCGCTCAGGGGCAAGGTGAGCGTAATCTGACAACCTTGTGCAGAGCTTACCTTCACTTGTCCGCCGAGTAAGCCTGTTACCAAGGTGTACACGATATACATGCCCAGTCCCGAGCTGCCTTTTCCTAGGGTGGTGGTATAGAAAGGATCAAATAGCTTAGGTAAGGCCTCGGCGGCGATACCTGTGCCATTATCTGCGAAGATAATGGTAACTTGCTGGTTTACAACGTCACTAACAGTAATGTTAAGTTGCGGGTTTTGGCTGTGTTTAAAGCCATGAAACAAGGCATTTTGGATCAGATGGTCTAAGACCAGTGATAGTGAGTCGCTATAGCTGTCTAGGATCACTGAAGCGGGAGCATTTAGGTTCACTTGCACGTGTTGTTGTTCTAATTTGATGCTGTGGTTGTTCAGGGCTTGTTGGATCAGCTGTTGCAAGTCAAAGTGTTCACGGTTTTGATCGCCTTGGCTTAAGGTTATGCTGCGAAAACTGTTCACTAAACTGGCGAGTCTTTGCAGAATGCTATTAAGTAGCTCTGAGTTTTCATTAAGTTGATCGCTGATTTGGATAACTTGCTTGATTTTAATGCCTTCGTTGCCTTTACTCAGCGCGGCGTGTAATGCCGATGTTTGTTCATTGAATAAACTTGAAAGGGTGATGGCATTGCCCAGTGGCGTGTTTATTTCATGAGATAGTCCCACCACAAGCGCATTCAGCGAGGCAATTTTTTGTGATTGCACTAATTGTTCTTGGGTTTGCTGCAAAATCATTAGTGTTTCTTCAAGGCGTTGATTAGCAGCGAGAAGTGACTGAGTTTTTTGTTTCACTCGGCGTTTTAGCAGCACGATGGTAACTAAGCTGAGAATAAACAGTAAGATGACAAAGCTGGCAATCGAAAAAACATAGATGCTTTCTAAGCGACCTTGGGTTAGGTAGACAATTTCGAGTTTTTCCCAATCTTGAGTAAGCTCAGCAATGGTGCCATTGAGCTTGAGTTCATTTACCCCAAGGTTTAAAACGTTCGCTAATTCGGTGTTGCCCTTTTTGATCCCTAAGTGCGTTGGTTTGGTTAAAATGGGCTTTTTAACAAACTTGATCCCACTTAATCCTAGCTTTTGGATACTGTAGGTACCGACCCATTTGTTGGTGGCAAACGCGTTGATTTCCCCTGCAAGTAATTGTTCAAACCCAGCTTGGTGATCATTAAATAAAATGACTTCTGCCTGACTTTCATTACGTAACGTATTGACCAAAAAGCTGCCTTTAGGCACTCCCACTTTCAGTGCTTTGAGATCGGATAAATCATGAATCGTGACATTATCGCTGCGCACAAACAAACTCATTTCAAAATCTAGAAAGCTCGGCACAAAATCATAGTCTTGGATACGTTGTTCATTCGGGCTAAATACCGTTAAAACATCGGCTTCACCCGCTTTTACCAGCTGCTGTGCTTGTTTCCAATCCATCAGCCTATATTCGATTTTGCGGTTCATGACTTGTGCCAAGGCAGGCAAAATCGAGGGAAAAATGCCTTTGGCTTGGCCATCTTCAAGCCACTCGATGGGGGGGTAATCTTTATCCCCCACAATCTGGATAGCAGGTAAGTTATTGTTAGCTTTGCCATAAGTGAATACGGGAACGGGTTCGCTGGCAAGAACAAACAGAGGCAAGATAAGTAGCAAGGTTAGCCAAAAGCGCATATGTAATATCTTCCCGGCGATAGGGTGTTTAAATCTGTTTTTAGTATAGAAGTAATTGGCGATGTTTGATTAAGGCAAGCGATTTCTAAATGATAATGTAGATAGATGTAGATTTGCTGACTTGGCTCCTATCTGCATCTATAACGGGTTTGTTATAGTTGGCACAAACTCACTGTAAAGGCATTGAACATTATGACGGCATTTTCTTTTTCTCCTCTGGTGCAAGGCTATTGGCGTATGGCGCATTGGGGCATGAATGCGCAGCAGCGACTGACGTTTATTAAGCAGCACGTTGAGCTGGGCATTACCAGTGTTGATCATGCACCTGTATATCAAAGTGAAGCCTTATTTGGTGAGGCGTTAGCGCTTGAGCCCAGTTTGCGTCAGCAATTACAGGTGATTTCTAAGTGCGGTATTATTCCCGGCCAAGGGGATAAAGTAGCCCATTATGATAGCTCTAAGGCAGAGATTATTAGCTCGGTAGAGCGCTCGTTAACCCATCTGCAAGTTGAAAAACTGGATCTGCTATTAATCCATCGCCCCGATATCTTGATGCAAACCGACGAGGTGGCCGAGGCTTTCGCGCAGTTAAAAGCCGCGGGTAAGGTTGAGCACTTCGGTGTGTCTAATTTTAGCTGCGATGAATTTGAATTATTGCAAGCCAGCCTAGATCAACCTTTGGTGACTAACCAAATTGAAATCAACCCACTTAATTTGCAAGCTACCGAAGACGGCACCTTGGCGCAATTGCAGCGCTTAAAGCGCCAGCCTATGGCGTGGTCGTGTCTTGCTGGTGGTCAATTATTTAATGGCACCAGCGAGCAAGCCAAGCGCGTGCAGCAAACCTTAGCGCAAGTCGCCGATGAAATTGGCGCCAGCTGCATTGATGAGGTCGCGTACGCTTGGGTGATGAAACTGCCCGCCAACCCTGTGCCGATTGTTGGCAGTGGCAAAATAGAGCGAGTGCAAACCGCGGTCAATGCACTCGCACTGAGTTTGACTCATGAGCAGTGGTATCGTATCTGGACCGCATCAAAAGGCCACGGCGTGGCGTAGTTCTTAATCCTATTAATCGCCCCATCACTGGGGCTTCCTTGTGATCTTGGATTTATCTGTAGAAATGAGCTTGCTCAGCGAACATTACACATTCCCTGAGCAAGCTCAGGTCCCACAAAAAACACAATTCAACCCGTTCAACAGACAAGATGTAGCAGTAATGCTGCGATATCAAGGAGTCGTATTTAAGCGATAGCATGCGTTTTGCGTGATGTGATGCACAAATCACCTAATACCTTTCTCTTACCAATAATTGATTTTTTGGTTACAATCCCGCCGATATGATTTTTTTTGTGTTGATTTAACATTTTGTAAATTAAGAGGGACGGTTTAATGAAGAAGTTGGTTGTAGCATTAGGTTTGACGTTTGGTTTGGTGGGCTGTGCTTCCACGCAAATTGAAAGTGCAACTCGCGGTGCAGTAAGTGGTATTTTGGATGCAACGACGTCTTCTTCTACCGCAAGTACAGCGAAATCTGTACCTACCATTGGTGATACCACCATTTCTACCAGTGCAAAGCAAGGGAGAGAAGATGTATGGATCCATGAGGCAACCCGTACCTCACGTGACTACGGTCAAGTAAAAGTAGCGGAAGTAGTTGCGAATGCTGAAGGGTTGACCAAAATTGCTTACCGTAACTCGGCTCATTTAGATAGTGGCGGTAATCTAAGAAGCCGTGCTTATATATTCCCTGTTTCTGCTGAAGGCTTTTTAATTAAGGATTCCATCTCTTTAAGGAATGGCAGCAAAAAAATTGTTAACACAGGGAAATACTATGTGAAAGCGGAAGCAAGTGATACCAAAGCTTACGCAACAGGCGAAGTAACCATCACACGTGGCAAAACCAATATCATAGATGTGGTTTTGGAATAGTATTTCTCGATAAAGTTGGCTCCCACAAAGTAAGTATTTATCGCCCCATCACTGGGGCTTCTATCTGTGTTCCAAAACTTTTTGATTTATGTTTGGTCAATTATAAGTCATTTGTTGTGTTGTGGTGCTGAGTATCAAACCTACTCTAAGCTGTCGTCAGTCATGTGCATACCATAAACTATTTACATTTTATAAAACCTGTTTAAGAATATACTTGATTAAATATCAATGGCTTAATTGTATGTTTGTATCACACATATAGTACTAATTATTATTTCATCTCTCGTAAATAAGATAAGCTTTAAACTCACATTTTAATCAAGGAATGATCATGAAAAGTTTATCGTTATCTTTATGTGCGTTATCTATTGCCGTCTCAAGCACTGCCATGGCATGGAATAATACTGAATATTCTCATACCAATGGATTGGTTGAACGAATTCAAGTGTATGGTGAGTCCCTCGAAAACAATGTAGTTGGTGATTATGCTAGCCGAGAAGTGTTCGTCTATTTACCTCCTAGTTATTACGAAAATGATGAAAAGGATTACCCTGTTGTTTATGTACTGCATGGCTTAGGTGCCACAGCGCAAGGTTGGTTTGATTATTTTAATCTCAATAAAGTGATGGATGAGCTGATTGCTTCGGGCGACATTAACGAAATGATTTTAGTGGTACCTGATACTTACAATTACACCTTGGGCAGTTGGTATCAAAATTCAGCGGTGACAGGTAATTGGCAAGAGTACTTGTTGGATGACTTAATCCCGACCATTGATGAGCGTTTTCGCACAATTGATGAGGCCGAAGGGCGAGGTATTTTGGGTCATTCTATGGGGGGGTATGGTGCCATTACTACTGTGTTGGCTGAGCCTGAAGAATTTTCAGCAGTTGCTGCAATGAGCCCATCATTTCTTGTTAATGATTTTTCACCTAGTTTATGTGGCTATTTTTATTCGTTGCAAATGGAAACCCTACAAAACTGGAATGGTAACCCAAGTGAATTAAGCTACGACACTTATGTCACTTTTTCACTAATGCAACTTTCTTCTCCTGATCTAAATAATCCACCTAGCTATGTTAAAAAAGAGCTCGGCTTACAAGATTTAAATGTTTGTGCGGCGTTAGATTTACCGTCACAAATTAACGCTCAGCAATCGAGTGTGGACGATTTTGGTCATATTGCGGTGCGAACGGAAATTGGTAATCAAGAAATGTTAACTCCCGCAACCTATCAGGTAAGTGAGTTATTAAAAGGCCTTGGTATGCAAACCAGCTTTAATGAATTTGAAGGCGGCCACATAGATAAGTTGGGCATAACGATTTACGACAACATTAAATTCATGAGTGCAAATCTTGCGGCTCCTGAGCTAGATGATTAACTCGTAAAAGTGCTTTATCGCAGTATGAACCAAAAATAGACGCTGCTCCTACGTGCGTTTGTACACACGGGTAGGAGCAGCAGTGATGCTGCGATTTTGCTTGAGTTTTACACCAAGCTCATCAACATTTCTTCTGAATATTCAACCAGTTCTTTACCTTCACGCACGCGTGCTACGTAGTCGGGGTTGGCGATAAATGGGCGGCCAATGGCTAATAAATCATACTTATTTTCGGCAATGGCGGCGCTGCCCATTTCGGCTGTGAGTTTACCGACACCGACTAAGGTTTTACTGTAGTTGGCGCGAATGTAACTTGATACGCGGCCGCCTAGGTAATCAAATTCGAGGGCATCGTCAAAAATGCCAACATGAAGATAGGCCAAATCACGGCTTTCTAATTGCTTAAGTAGATAGTCAAACACGGCGCGATCACGTGGGTCGGTCGGCATATTAAAATATGTGCCCGGCGATAGGCGTAGCGCGGTGCGTTGATGGCCGATTTCAGCACAAATTGCATCAACTACAGCCAGTGGAAAACGCGCCATATTTTCTGGCGTTTGGCCGTATTCATCGCTACGCTGATTGCTGCCATAGTGTAAAAATTGGTCGATTAAGTAGCCGTTAGCACCGTGAATTTCCACGCCATCAAAGCCTGCAACCATCGCGTTAGCTGCGGCTTGGGCATAATCTTCGATTAATTGCTCAATATCTTCGTGGGTCGCTGGCGTGGGTGTTTGATATTCCAACTCACGCATGCGTGGTACTGTGCCTTCGATGCCAATGGCAGATGGTGCGATCACCGCATCGCTGCCCGTTACATCGCGATAAAAATGGGGATGAGCAACACGCCCGGTATGCCAAAGTTGCGCGAAAATTTTGCCGCCTTTGTCGTGTACGGCTTGCGTCACTTTCTTCCAACCTTCAACCTGTGCCGAGGTAAATAAGCCCGGTGTGTTGGGGTAACCTTGGCCGTCGGGGCGAATAACCACGGCTTCCGAGATAATCAAGCCGGCATCGGCGCGGCGTGCATAGTAATCTGCCATGGCTTGGGTTGGCACTAAATCATTGTCTGCCATACAGCGAGTAAGGGGCGCCATTAAAATGCGGTTGTTCAGGGTAAGGGTGTCATTTAAGGCATAAGGTTGAAATAAATTGTCTGTCATGGGGCTCTCGTTTAAATCATTTTTGAATACACATTCAAAATAGGGGTTGTTGAATGACTATTCAAGTATTATTTTGAACCAGCATTCAAATTTAAGTACACTGCGTTTAACTAGCTAGGCAGAGAAAACCATGAGAAACGCTGAATTTGATCGAGAAAAGGTGCTGCGAAGTGCGATGGCGACCTTTATGGACAAGGGATACGCGAAAACCAGCATGCAGGATCTAAAACAAGCGACGGGCTTACATCCGGGCTCAATTTATTGCGCGTTTGATAACAAACGCGGCTTGTTGCTTGCGGCCTTGGAGCAATATCGCCTCGATCGCAGCAGTGAATTTGCGGCTTTTTTCGATGATGATCGCGCTAAATTACAGCAGTTGAAAAGCTATTTGGATGATATTGTTGAGCAATGTTTGCGTTGTGATGGGCACTCTGCTTGCCTGCTGACAAAGGCATTAAGCGAGCTAGCCTTGCATGATCCTGAAATTCAACAAGTGATCAGTCAAACCTTAACCAACTGGCAGGCCGCCATGGCGCAGGTTTTGCAGCAAGCTCAGCAGCAAGGAGAACTTGCAGCACATAAAGATAGCCAACAATTATCGCGCTTTTTGGCCATGGGCATTTATGGCCTACGCACCTATGGCCATACCCAGCCCGAGCCATCCGTTTTACAAACCCTTGCAGATGAGTTGTTTGAACACATTTGCAGATAACCCGACTGCTGACCAGTGACAAGTGGTATCAGACTTACTTAGATCTGATGGGGCTGGAGGCTTTATTCATCACAAGGAAGCAAGATGATAGTAATCTACGGCATAGCCAGCCAACTTAACCCGATCAAGGCCGAGTTGTCTCAGGTGATCCACGGCGCGATGCAAAGTGTGCTCGGTTTGCCTGAAGACAAGCGTGCACACCGTTTTATTCCCATGGATAAAAGTGATTTTTACGCTCCCGGAGGTCGCTCTAATGCCTATACGGTGATCGAAATTAACTTAATGGCGGGACGTGAAATTGCCACCCAAAAACGCTTAATCAAAACCTTGTTTGCCGATATTGAGCAAGCATTAGGCATTAAGCCAATAGATATTGAAGTGATCATTAAAGAGCAAGCGCCTTATCAATGGGGCTTTCGTGGTATGACGGGGGATGAGGTTACAGATCTAACCTACTCAATTAAGGTATAAGCCAACAGATCCTAAAATCAAAAAAAGCCCTTATGCTGGGCATAAGGGCTCATTGCTAGCGGGATGATGATTCTAGGCTAGAGGCAGAATCATCATCATGGCTATTTCGATAACAGCTTTGTTTAGAAGCTGTAAGACGCACCAATAACGAAAGCGTTGTTAGATTTAACGTCGTCTAGGTTGTTACCTTGGCTGCGGTACTCAGCGTAAGGTTGTACGCCATTGCGAGTCCAAGTTGCGCGGAACTCGTGGTCAATTGCTTCTGAATCAAGCATGTAAACGTTGTTGTATTTCACGGTTAACGGCATATCTTTGAAAGCGTATGCGATAGCGTTGTCCATGCGGGTATCAAGTAGTTTGCTACCGTCGTTCGCATCAAAGTGCCAACGAGTACGGTTAGAGATAGAGATACCATTGTCAAAATCGTAACCAATTTTAACTAGTGGACGGTACTGAAGCGTGTCGCCGTCAGCCATAACATGGTGGTAACCACCGGCGATCCATAGGCCGTCGCCAAAGAAGCTGTTGCTGTCAAAGCGGTAAGATTGCTCAACACCTAGTGTAATGTAAACCGGTGAATCAGCGTTGACGCCGTTAGTTGGGCTGTCACCTAAGTGGATGTTATCAAACTCAACTAGAACAGTGGTGCCAGTACGGAAAGTGTGGCCAGCTTCAAGTGTTGAAGTGACTGCAGAGCCGTGGAAATCGTCACGGTCGTGCATTTGCACATTACCAGTGATGTAAGAAGAGCCAGATGCAGAAGTCGTTACTTCTGCTTCCTCAGCGAATACTGAAGGAGCGATGGCGAAAGAAGAGCATGCAAGTGCTAAAGCAAGTTTTTTCATTGTGTGAGACCTTTTGTAAAGTTAATACTATTTTTGTCGGTCTACTTAATCCATGTAGAGGGGCGTTGTCTGTTGCGGCTCTATCCATGAGGCGTTTTATGCTCTGTGTTTACAGTTGTCATAAAAGCGAAAACAAGCGTCCATCAGCATTCTTCCTTGCTGAATTGTTGACAAGTTTATGGTTAAAAAAACAAGCATGCAATACAATTATGTAAGGGCTTTCCGAACATAATGGGGTAGTAATGGCTTCTATTGATCAAATTAGTGCGTTTATCTCTGTATATGAAACAAGAGGTTATAGTGCTGCTGCCAAGCAGTTAAGTAAAAGTCGAACTACGGTTCGCGAGTTAGTGATGACCTTAGAAGATCAGCTCGATCTGGTGTTATTTGAGGTAGATGGCCGCAAAGTGGAACCAACCGCTGACGCTAACAAGCTGCATTTTCAGGCAAAATTACTGCAATCGCACTTGGCTTCATTTAATGAGTTGGTTGATTCTATTCATGCCAAGGAAGAGGCTAGCCTTACCATTTTGTATGATCCTATGCTAAATCCAGACATGCTCGTTGAGTTAACTGCCGATCTTTGCCAAAAATTTCCACTGTTGAAGCTTGATTGGCAAATAGATTGTTGGACTAATGCGATGAAAAAAGTGGCCTCGGGCGAAGCCAATTTGGCTTTAATGCCGAATAAAAAAGGCAGCTTTAGTGCCTTGACCGTGGATATGAAGCTACTCGGGTTTCAGGAATATGGCTGCTACACATCGACAAATGGGCCTTTAAGCGAGATGAAAGACGTAGACAAATTAGCACTACGCCAAGTACCTCAAGTATTGCACCAGAATATTTTACGCAATGATGAAAATGTTGAGTATATGCGCATTTCCGCTAACTATATTGCGGTGACCAGTAATGATGAAGTGTGTCGCACGGTTGCCAAAGTGGGCTGGGCTTTAATCCCCCATTGTTATGCAAAGCAATATGTTGACATGGGCATGATCAAACCATTTACCACGAATGTCATTTTAAACGACTATAAAATGTCCATTGCTGCTTACTATGCACCCGCCATCACTCGCGGACCTGTGATGGCTCATATACTTAAATATCTACCTCACTTAGCGGCGAAGTATTTTATCTAACCCTTCTCGATGTCGACATTTCTGGGGTGCTTGGCTTGCGCATTTGCTTACAAAAGCACCCTGCTTTCTTACAATTGCTAACACTAAAATCGATAAAAAAAGGATATCTTTTCTCTGGTGAAAATTACTCACGTTGATACAACAAAGAAAGGATAGCCGGATGCAACTAAGACATTGTGAAGTCATAAAAAAGAGCCTGCTGTTAGTGGTGTTAACCCTATGCACCTTAGTGTTGAGCGCGTGTGGTTCAAGTGGGTTGAAAGAAGACATAAAGAAAATTACCCGCAGTAAGGCAGACATCAGCTTAATCAACACCACTGCCGATGTGGTTAACTTCTATTCCAAGTACGATGATCCACTGGATAGCAAGGATCAAGAATATGTGTTTAATAGCCAAAACTTGCGCTTTAGTAGTGTCAACATGGGTGATATGGCGACCTATGAATACAGCTTCCAACCACAGAAAAAACAGCTGCACTTAGGCGTGCAAGACAGCAACAGCGAAACCTTAGAGGGGCTTGGTCACGTCGATTTAAACTATAAGGTGAAACAAAGTGACCCCGTATGGGCGGTGGCTTGGCCAAAAGGCGGTGCATATCAGATCACTACGTTTGCTAAGCGGGTTGATAACCAAGATGCGGTGTACCGCGTGCGGATCTTTAGCCATCACAATCTGCCTGTTTATCTCAACGGCGCTTCGGCGGTGAGCTTCAATCTAGAGCAAGGCAAGGTAAGTGGCACGGTTAGCGTTAATGACTGTGCGACTGGCCTCAAGGTGGGCGAGCAATACTTAGATCTTTGCCAAGCGAGTTTGGGGCAATCTTACCTCGTTGTGGTCGACCAATCTGGCTTACGCAGCTTGCAACCGGAATCTTAATAATTGACTGGTTAAGTTCATCATATTGGAGGCCGCGATGGGATTTAATATTCGATTATGGAAGTGGTTAATGACCTTATGGCTATTGGTCGCCTCGTTTATCTTATTCCAATTTTTGTCTGCGATGCAGATGTTTGGCTGAATAACACGAGGGGCTTTAGATTGTGATAGGCGAGGGTAAGTTTTCCCGATTGAACTTGGTTTGGCACTGATGGCATCGGTCGGCTGCTTGTTGCAAGGGGAATAAACAGTGAGGGCAATGCAATTGGCCAAGTGTGATTTCATTAGGTAGCTTAATTGTTCAACAAAGGTTTGGCAGTTAAGGTTGTCGGCAACTTGATTGGTGAGCATGGCTTGCCATTCATTGAACCAGTTTTGCAGTAAGTTCAGGGTTTCTTGTTGGGTAATTGTTTGGCTCAATGCGGCACAGGTTTTACACCAATCGTAGAAACCAAGCTTATCGATATAATAGCCACAAAAAGAGCCAAATTGTACATCGACCCTAAAATCGTGGCGAAAGCCAAAATAGGCGACGCCCTCAATGAGTTTTTCCATTGGAATAAGGGCATTTTGTATCAACAGCTGGCGACAAAGATGGTGCTGATTAAAGCCTATCTTGAGCGAACGGTTTGGCCAATCTGCAAGGGCAACGGCAATTCCCTCATTGAAGGCTGTAATAGGATGAAAATTTAATACAGTGTTCACTAGCCAGTGGATGTGTTCATGTTTGAGTTTATCGAGTAATGCCGATTGGCATCCATCTAGGTGAGTCACGCCTATGGTGACTTGTTTGTCATAGTATTGGCAGAGTTTTCCTTCACCTATGACAGTGGTGGGCCAAGGGGTTGTGTTAATTAAGTCGCCATAATGAATCATCAGGTGTTGACGTAATTGCTGGTTTGCTTGGGTCCACACTGTCTGGGCTTGATTTGATATGGCTGGCATCGGCTGGCTTAATAATGTGAATGGTTTGATATTTTTGTGATTCTGATTGGCAGAATATCTCTCCATTGTGAGTCTTACTTTGATGTTAATCACAAAACCTTATTAATCATATGGTTGCTGATTGTTTTGTGACTCGGTATTAGTTGGGTAAGACCACTATTTTGCTCAAGATGGTTTTGGCTTCGTGAGTATGGCGAGCCCACCCAATGGGCTCGACAAGGCTAATTGTGTAGCTTATTAAAACGCTGAATTCGCTGCTTGAGAACCCACATTTGAGCCGTACAATAGCTCAATTGCGGTGCGCTGTTGGCTCGTTGGCTAAATGGAAAATATGTTTAAGGACAAGGTGTTGAATAAGCTTAAGATAATTTTACCTATCGTGGTTTTAGGGTTAGGCATAGCGGGTTATATGGGGCTGGCTTCTTTGCAGCAACCGCCCGAGCAAAAGCCGCCGGAAACCAAGTTAGTGCAAGTCAGTGTTGTTGAAAACCAATTTCAGCCAATGACCTTAACGGTTGCTTCTTATGGCGTAGTGAAAGCTAAATACGAAACAGAGCTGGTGGCGCAAGTGGGCGGCGAGCTTACTTATCTGGCTCCGGAATTTATTCGCGGTGGTTTGGTGAAACAAGGCCAAGTGCTGGCCAAAATAGACCCGAGTGATTACGACGTGGCCTTGATCCAAGCCAAAGCCAATCTGGCCGAAGCGAAAGCGAATCTCGTGCAAGAACAGGCTTACGGTAAGGTGGCCAAAGAGCAGTGGTCGGATATTAAAAGTAAATTGCCGACCGAGTTAAGTTTGCGTAAACCGCAATTAGAGCAAGAGAAAGCCCGCTTAAAATCCGCCGAAGCCAGTCTTAAACAAGCGCAGCGTAATCTCGATCGCACAGTGATCCGCGCGCCTTATGATGCCTTGATTGCCAGCCGTCATATCGGCCCCGGTGGTTATGCTGCGCCCGGCGCGGTATTGGGCCGGATCTTAAGCACTGAATTGGCGGAAGTACGTTTACCCTTAGCACAGCAAGAATTTAACTTTTTAGACAACCAAGGCATTGGCGCTAATGTGTTGCTTACTTTAGGCAAAGAAATCTTTCATGCCAAAGTAGTGCGCAACGAAGGCGTGATTGATGACACCAGCCGCATGGCGTATTTGGTGGCCGAAATTCCCGATCCTTATGGCCGCAGCAAAGGTGGTGTTAGCTTGCCATTTGGTAGCTATGTGACGGCCGAAATTGAAGGCATCAACGCGGGCATGGTCAGCGTATTGCCGCGCCATTTAGTCACCGAAGGCAAGGTGGCGGTGTTAACGCCAGAGCGCACCTTAGCCTATCGTGAGGTGGAAGTGCTGCGCTTTAATGCTGGCGAAGCGGTGATCACATCGGGCTTGGAGCAGGGCGATAAAGTAATTAATTCTGCCTTAGATTATGCCATGCCGGGCATGGCGCTAGATTGGGTGGATGATCCCGAGCGCAATACCGAGTCTGCCGTTGAGCCTGATACCAAATTAGTGGGCGAAGCAGCCACCACGACCAGCGTGGAGGGCTAATCATGCTAGATACCAACAAGGGGATCATTGCTTGGTTTGCGCGCAATAGCGTGGCCGCTAACCTTTTGATGATCATGATATTGGTGGGCGGCTTGTTAACAGCGGGCACCATCCGCAAGCAATTTTTTCCGCAAATCGAAGTCAATTGGATCAAGTTTACCGCCGCCTTGCCAGGCGCTGCACCGCAAGAAGTGGAAGAAGGCATAGTCACCAAGTTTGAAGATGCCATCGAGCAGGTGCAAGGCTTAGAGCGAGTGATTGCTTATGCCGATCGCGGTTATGCCACCACTTACATCAAGGTAAACGATGACTATGACGCCAGCTTAGTGCTGGACGAGGTGAAAGCCGCTTTTGATAGCGTGTCTAACTTTCCGGCTGAAATGGAAGGACAACAGTTAGAGCGCATCAAGATGCGCCAAGACGTGATGTATATCAGCTTGTTTGGCGATCTTTCCCCGCGCGAATTGAAGCACACGGGTAAGCTGATTTTTGATGAAATTCGTCAGCTGCCGGGCGTGAGTATTACTGAGTTTTACGGCGGCCTAGAAGATGAAATATCCATCGCCTTAAGTAAAGACAAACTCAGAGAGTATGGCTTAAGTTTCAACCAAGTTGCTCATGCGGTGCGCAGTCACTCCGGCAATATGTCGGCGGGCGGCATTCGCGCGCAAAACGGCTACATTAACTTGCGGGTAGCCAATCAGGCTTATACCGCGGCAGATTTTGCCAGCATTCCTTTGCTGAGCCACCGAGATGGCTCGGTATTGACCTTAGGTGACGTGGCTGAGATCACCGATGGCTTAGCCCAAGGTTTACATTATTCGCGTTTCAACGGCCACAACTCGGTGACCTTTTATGTTGGCGCGGCGGCAGATCAAAGCCTGACCGTGGTGGCCGATACGGTTAAACGCTATATCGAACAAAAACAAACCCAGCTGCCACAAGGGCTAGAGTTAGCGCCTTGGGTGGACATGACCTACTACCTAGAAGGCCGTTTAGAGCTGATGCTAGACAGCATGAAAAGTGGGGCGGTATTGGTGTTTTTGATGTTGGCGCTGTTCCTACGGGTACGCTTAGCCTTTTGGGTGATGATGGGGTTACCGGTTTGTTTTCTTGGCACTTTATTCTTGATGCCTTTGAGCATGATAGACGTCACCATTAACGTGGTGAGCTTGTTTGCCTTTATCTTGGTGCTAGGGGTGGTGGTGGATGACGCCATCGTTATGGGCGAAAGTGCCCACAGCGAAACCCAGCGTCATGGCCATCATATTGATGCTGTGATCAGCGGTGTGAAGCGTGTGGCGATGCCCGCGACCTTTGGTGTGTTAACCACGATAGCGGCATTTTTACCCTTGGTTATCGATGACGGCCCGTCCGCTGCGTTTGGTCAAGCCATAGGTTATGTGGTGATCTTATGTTTGCTGTTTTCCTTGGTCGAATCCAAGTTAATTTTGCCGGCCCATTTGGCCGCCATGAAGCCGCCGACTCAAGTGCGCGCCGGCTCGCGCAATCCGCTCGATTGGCTAAGATTGATGGTTAATTGGCTGCAAGCCAAGGTCAATCGAGGCTTAAGTTGGCTGATCGCCGATGTTTATCGTCCTTGCCTCGAGCGCGCTGTTAGCTACCGCTATACCTTGATCATGTTGTTTATCAGCCTGATTTTGGTGTGCGCCGGTTTGTACCAGGGTGGTGTGGTGCGCTTTGTTGGTCAGCCGAAGATCCCCCATGATTTTCCGACCATCAGTTTGACCATGAATGCCGATGCGTCAGAGCAAGCGACCCTAGATATGGCGCTTAAAATCGAGCAAGCACTGAAGCAAGTGGATAACGATCTACAAGCCGAATTTGGCCAAGTGATGATCTCTGATATGCAGGTGGACTTACGCAATCGTACCCAAGCCGAGATCTTGGTGCGCTTGGTGGAGCCTGAGCTAAGGCCAATGAATACCTTTGCCTTGGCTGAACGTTGGCACCAAGCCATCCCGCCCTTGCCGGGGATGAAGTCACTGACCATAGAAGACAACCTGTTTGGCAATGATCGCGATGACGGTGATATTAGCTTTCGTCTACAAGGCACAGATCAGCAGCAAATGGATGCGGTGGTGGCCAAGCTAAAGCAGCATTTAAATAGCCTAGCTGGGGTGAGTAATGTTAACGACAGCAGCCAAAGCCACAGCCAAGAGGTGTTGTTTACCCTTAAGCCGCAAGCCCATAGCCTAGGGTTAAGCTTGGCCGATATTGCCACGCAAGTGAATCAAAGCTTCTATGGCCTAGAGCTACAGCGGGTAATTCGCGGTGGTGATGAGGTGCGGGTGATGCTGCGCTATCCTGAGCAGCAGCGCAACAGCATTAGCCATGTTAACAAGGTGCTGATCCAAACCTCTCAAGGGGTGCAAGTGCCCTTGTCTGAGGTGGCAAAGGTGAGCTTTGTTGATGGTTTAAGCCAGATCCGCCGTGAAAATGGCCGCCAAACCGTGAGCGTGTGGGCTTCAATCGATGCCAGCCAAGCCGAGCCGTTTAAATTGGCGCAAGATGTGCGTGATAACTTTCTACCTCAGTTACTGCTGCAATACCCTAGGGTAAGCACCGAAGTGGCGGGTAATATCGCGCAACAAATTGAAAACACCAGCGAGCAACTGCGTAACTTCGCCTTGTCTATGCTGTTGGTTTACGCCCTGCTGGCGATCCCATTAAAGTCCTATGCGCAGCCCTTAATGATAATGGCGGTGATCCCGTTTGGTATCATTGGCTCGGTAGCGGGGCACCAATTAATGGGCATAGATTTAAGCTCGTTATCCTTGTTTGGCATTATTGCCGCAGCCGGTGTGGTGGTAAACGATTCGCTGGTGATGGTGGATAACATTAATAAAAATCGCTATAGCGACAAGCCTTTAGCGCAAGTGGTGGTGGCATCGGGTTGTCGCCGTTTTCGCGCTATTTTGCTCACCTCGCTCACTACCTTTATCGGCCTGACGCCCATCATGATGGAAACCAGTATGCAGGCGCAAATGGTGATCCCCATGGCAGTCAGCCTCGCCTACGGCGTGATGTTCTCAACCGTGGTGACCCTGTTTCTGATCCCGTGTTTGTATTTGTTTATTGACGATATCAAACGCCTTGTGGGGCGAATTCGCGGCATCAAGCCGCAAGCTCAGCCAAGCACGGCTGCCCATGATTAATCGATGTGGGTTAATGGAACAACCCATGGGTAGGAGCTGTATTTATTCGTGCATTTTGTGGGACCTGAGCTTGCTCAGGGAATGGGTGAGATTCGCTTCGGGCGCTCCTACTGGCTCTGCGCATCAGTAGGAGCAGCAGTCATGCTGCGATAAACCCATAGCCCCACTGGATATCGCACATCAGTAGGAGCTGTATTTATACAGCGAAACAGCGCGTTAAAGATTGATTATTAAACAAGAGACAACATGAGCCGTATTAATGTGATTGGCAGTAGCGCTTCTGGAAAGTCGACCTTTAGTCGTCAGTTAGCACAGAAACTGGCGATTCCTTATATCGAGATGGACGCCATTTTTTGGCAACCAAATTGGCAGCAGCCCAGCGATGAAGAGTTCTTTCCTAAATTAAAACAAGCACTAGCACAAACCGCTTGGGTGCTTGATGGTAACTATAATCGCACAGTGCAAATCAAGTGGCAGCAGGTTGATACGATTATTTGGTTGGATTACAGCTTGGCGCGCATTGCTTATCAATCCATTACCCGTGCAATTAAACGCAGTATCGTAGGTAAGGAACTATGGCCAAATACGGGCAATGTGGAAACGTTTAAAAAATCTTTTTGTAGCAAAGACTCGGTAATTTTATGGAGTTTGCAAAATTACCATCACAACAGGCGGCGTTATTTACAGGTTAAAGCCGACCCGCAATTTGCCCATATTGAGTTTGTTCACTTAACTAGCCCGCGACAAGCGCGGCGCTACCTTCAGCAGCAATCACCTATCACGGAGCAGTGATGCTGTGATAAAGCCATCACTGTGCCCTCGACTAGAGAAGAAGAGACAGATATTGTTTATTGCAGCTTGTAAAGGAAACCACTAGCCTAGTAAGACACAGGGGATTCAAAGACCAACAGGTTCAAAGGGTGTTAAAGTAAGGTTTTCATTATGATAAAAGATTTCACTTCCGAGCAAGCTAGGGCGTTGGCCTCCCACATCACAACAAATGTTTTTAATGTAAATGAAAACCCAAGGGGTGGAATAAAAGCAAACTGGCTAGGCGGCGTAGCTGATTGCCACTTCAATGAGTATGACATTTTTTATTGGCTTAATGAGGCAGAGTTTACTGCAGTTTTAGCCCCCCTAGTTGAAATGGTGGGAGACAAAAAATTACTTATCGTTGAGGACTTTGAGCGAGGACTGGATGGTAAAGTATGGTGGCTGGGATGTGAAATTGAAAACAGCTGGGAAGCCTTTAATTTCTTTACCGAAGAAACTGACATTATGTCGTTTTATATGATCGGGGAAAGCGAAAAGTGGTGTTTGTGGGCTGATGGAGACTCATGGATTTTTTGTGCAGAGGAAAATGTAT
>NZ_JBKFDK010000013.1:0-121678 GCF_046452435.1 Motilimonas thetidivivens | reverse complement strand
ATTTAGCATGGTCAATCGTCGGCTGTGGTAAATTGGTGGGGTTACTTCGAAAACCGCTGGTTCGTCCGGTGGCCGATAAAGCCTATCTCATATTTGCTAAGCACCGTTACAACATTTCATTATTGCTAACGGGAAAACGTCGTCTCAAGCACAGCGAATGTTTGGATGGCAGCAGTGAAGCCAAACTGAGATAAATCCAAATGAAACCAGCCCCAGTGCGCGCCGCGCTGATCATCGGCGCCAACAGTACTATCGCACAAGCATTACAGGCTGCGGTGCTTGCCAAAGGCGAGTATGGAGCCTTGATAACCATTAGTCGTCAAGCCATAGCGCCAGAGGATCCTCGCCATATCGCATTACAATGCGATAACAGTGAAGCATCGATTGCGCAATGTCTTGCCTCAATCGACAACACCGTCAGTATTGAAGCTGTGTTTATTTGTAACGGTATATTGCACCAAAAAGACCAGCCCAGTAGTGCCATCAAGCCCGAAAAACGCCTAGAAGAAATCCACGCCGAACAAATGCAAGCCGTGTTTAATGCCAACACGATAACGCCTATGTTGTGGCTTAAGCACTTAGTCAAGGTGTTCGCCAAGCACACAAACAGTACCTTGGTGGTGTTTAGTGCACGGGTCGGCAGTATTCAGGATAACCATTTAGGAGGCTGGTATAGTTATCGCGCGTCTAAAGCAGCCTTAAACATGCTGGTGAAAACCGCGGCCATCGAATACGCAAGACGCAACAAATACGTCAAGCTGATTGCATTTCATCCCGGCACTACAGACACACCATTATCCCAACCCTTTCAGGCAAACCTTGGTAATAAGCCTTTATTTACGCCTGATTTTGTCGCTCAGCGATTACTCCAGCTCATACCGAATTATGCGCCTGATGGCCAAGCCAGTTTTATTGACTGGCAAGGCAAAAACATTGATTGGTAATAAAAAGGATCAAGATGAAAATAACCGCCCAAGACTTAGCCCACTTCGACCAGACGTATCGTACACATCTAGTTAATTCGCTTGCGGGTTTTAAAAGCGCCAACTTGATTGGTACTATCGATTTACAAGGCGCTACTAATTTGGCCATAGTCAGTTCAGTGTTTCATTTAGGCGCTAACCCGCCCTTAATGGGCATGATCATGCGCCCACATCGAGTGCCCCGCCACACCCTTGAAAATATTCAACAAACTAAGTGCTATACCATCAATCATGTCAACGCAGACATTTATCAACAAGCTCATCATACTTCAGCTCGCTACCCCAAATCGCAATCCGAGTTTGCAGCCGCTAGCTTAACGCCTCAATTCCGAGGTCAGATGTTGGCACCTTATGTTGAACAAAGTCGCTTACAAATAGGGATGGAATTAGTCAGCACACAAACGCTGGCGGTGAATGATACCGAATTAGTGATTGGCAAAGTCATCGAGATCCACGTCCCAGAATCTGCTATTGCCAGTGACGGCTTTATTGATATTGCGCAGCTCAACAGCGTTGCGGTATCTGGCTTAGACAGCTACCACACCACCCAATCTTTGGGGCGAGAGCCTTATGCTAAACCGCGCCCAGAGCTGTCAACCTAACGCTGTAGCCACCTTATACCGTGGCGCTATCATTATATAACTTCCAAGGCTTCGCTGAGTTTTTTCACGCCGATCACTTCCATGCCATCAATGGGCTTTTTCGGCACATTAGCAATCGGCACAATTGCACGTTTAAAGCCGTGTTTAGCCGCTTCTATAATACGCTCTTGACCGCTGGGCACGGGGCGTATTTCACCCGATAATCCTACTTCGCCAAATACAACTAACTCCTTAGCTAGAGGTTGATCGCGAAAACTGGATACAAGCGCCACTAATAAGGCTAAATCCGCACTGGTTTCGGCAACTTTTACCCCACCAACTACGTTGACAAACACATCTTGATCCGCCATTTGTAAGCCACCATGGCGATGTAACACCGCCAATAATATGGCGAGGCGGTTTTGCTCGGTTCCCACCGCTACGCGGCGTGGGTTACCTTGGGAATAATCCACTAACGCCTGAATTTCAACAAGTAGCGGCCGAGTCCCTTCCCAAATCACCATCACCACTGAGCCCGATGTATTCTCCTCCCCTCTGGATAAGAAGATAGCAGAAGGATTATTCACTTCGCGCATACCGCGATCTGTCATGGCAAACACACCTAGCTCATTAACCGCACCAAAACGGTTTTTATTACCTCGTAAGGTGCGATAACGTGAGTCGGCATCACCATCAAGCATGATAGAGCAATCAATGCAGTGCTCTAATACTTTGGGCCCCGCCAAAGAGCCATCTTTAGTCACATGGCCTACCATGAAAATAGCCACCCCCGTTTGTTTAGCAAAGCGGGTTAAGTATGCTGCGGCTTCGCGCACTTGTGACACACTGCCAGGCGAGCTTTGAATATCCGCCACATGCATTACCTGGATAGAGTCAATCACCATAATTTGCGGTTTCACTTGCTCGGCAAGATGGCAAATGGTTTCAACACTGGTTTCCGACAGCATTTGCAATTTATCATTGGGTAAACCTAAACGCTTAGCGCGCATGGCGACCTGCTGTAATGATTCTTCTCCGGTTACATACAGCGCACTCATGGTTTGCGCTAAATGGCACATGGTTTGCAGCAATACCGTACTTTTACCTGCCCCCGGATTACCGCCAATCAAGATGGCGCTGCCGGGCACGATACCGCCCCCTAGCACTCGATCTAACTCTTTAAAACCACTGCTAAAACGCGGTAAATCTTCAAGTGAAATATCATTAAGTAGCTGGATTTTGGCTTGGGTTGAACCACTGTAACCTTGGTGACTCGTGGTGCGTGCACTTTTTGCCGGTGCTAATCGGATTTCAGAGATGGTATTCCAAGCCTTACAGTCATTACACTGACCTTGCCAACGGGCAAATTCAGAGCCACATTCATTACATACGTAAGCTGTTTTTGCTTTAGCCATAATCCTTATACTACCTTCTCGTCTTGATTATCTGTGTCTCGGCATGAATTTTGTATCATACTACGCAATAATCGAAAAAAGCGACTGCTCTTAGGCAAGATTGCGGTTAGAGTTAATCAGAGTGTTTCTATTTTTTTATAGCGATTAGTCACGTTTACATGGATTTAAAAGAGTACCAAAGCCAAATTGAGCAACTATTACCTCTGATGCGAGATTCTGACTTTCCAGAATTACTCGATCGCATCTTATTCGGCGAAAGCAACAATGTTAAGTTCCTAATAAAAATGGAACTGAATCGATTGAGTGCGCCATGTCAGCGGATCATAGATTTAAGAGATAAATACCCCTCAGCCGAAGAATTTAGCTTTAACAACAAACGTCACTTTCTCGATCTTGCCGCCCAAAAAGCATTTAAAAAGTCCCTCAAGCGGTTCAATAACGTATACACCATGGGGGTGTATGAAGATGTCATCAACCTAAAGCGTGAACAAGGTAAAATAGAAACAGGCAAGCAAAGCAAAGAGTTATTGCAAGCAGAACACCTTAATTTACAAAGAAGCAATGCAAGAGGCGCTGAGCGCATGCATTTTGCCATTCCAGTGCAGCTCTTCAGTCAAGATGGTCAAGAAATTCCCGCGACCACTTCTGACATATCGACCACTGGGTTAAGGGTCAAGATAAGTCAGCAATATCGCCTACAATCAGGCAAAGATGTGGGCATTATTTTTACCGGCTTGCAAAAAGAGTTTAGCGGCCCAGAGCTGCGAAATGCGGTGCCCTATACGCTAGTTGGGCAAGATAAAGGGGATGAGATTACTTGGTTACGGTTAGCCAGAACCCAAGAGCCAATGCGCTTTGATAACTTTATTGAAGGTTTTATTAAAGGCAACAAACACAGATATAAAATTAACACCGACAACTTGTTACATTCGGTTACCACCAAGGGCTACGAGCAGTATTATTTGCCTTTAATGAAGGGCTTACCCTTATTTTTTAGTCATCATCACGAGCCTAAACTTGAGAGCGTTTTATATAACAGCCAAAACTTACCTATTTTAGAATATTGGCGTGATGAAAACGGCCAAAATTGCCTCACCCAACTAGTGACGCCTGAGCGCGTGGCTTTGCTGCTTAAGCAACCTAGCGAGATCAAAGAAACCCTGATCTACAGTTTTATTCATCATACTGAAAGCAAAGCTTTTTTTATTGCTGCTAGCAAAGAAGAATTACAACAAACGGGGCTAAAGCCCTTATTTCTCTCTTTCGCCTCAAGAAAGACAAGTTGGCGGGTATATAAGCTACAACTCACCGTGGCTGAGCCGGACATCCTCAAGCGACAATTTAATGAACATAGCCCACAAAACGTGTCGCGCATCGCGTTAGAGAAAGCACTAGAAGTGCGATATGTTGGCTTATTAACCGATGCCACCTTTGAAAGCCATAAGCTCAGCTACCAAAGCCTCAGTACTGACGTTAAAAGTGCTAATCAATTAACTCGCTTTGTCAGTAAAAAACAGCAATATTTTGAACAACTTCCGTTTAAGTTTGTACAACAACGTCAAGAAAAACGCTACAACTACAACACCCAAGTACAATTGACCACAACAACGGGAGTGTTAGAAGGGACAACTCAAGACTTTTCTCCCCGAGGGCTCAAAATTGCATTAACCCAAGCCGCGCCAGTGAAAAAAGGTGACAAGGTTCTCATTGCCCTACCCAAACTGCAAAAACTGACTAAAACCATGAACCTATCTCGCATGGTTTATCGAGTAGTCGGGTTTAACCCTGCGCGTACCATAGTTCATTTATGTGTGGGTAAACACGCCGAATCTCATACCGGCACCGAGTTTTTTAACTTATTGATAGAAAGTAACCCAGGTAAACTCAGTGAAGCGGTTGAAAAACTGCCTAAGCCGGGGTTAGAGCTGGCACTGCGCCATTTATGCTGTCACCATTTCCTTTCAGCGGTAAATTTTGTTACCCGTCATCATGGTCATTTTGATATTGGCCGGTTAGCTATCGATCCCAAACACCATAGCTTAGCCCCGTTATTGTCAGCCTTTAGTAAAGCGCCTAACCAATTCAACCTTGTTCCCTTATTTGGGGATAAGTTAATGGAGCAACTGGTGGGCTCACGTCTCAAGGAGTTACCCGGCAGTAGTGCAAATCATCAGGTTGAGCTCTATATCCACCTTGACGAACACTCTAATGAAATCACTCATGGTTTAGCGGATGATTTTTTTGATGATAGCGAGCGCAAAGCCTTTATTAACCATGCCCTTCAACATGGCCACTTTTATTCCATCTTAATGAGTCTAACGCGTGTAGGTAAACCGGATATTGAGTCTATTCAAAAGGAATTGGACTACATTGCTCACTATGCCATTCACAAGGCCAAGCAAGTCGAAGAAGAATTGTGGTCTGTGTGCGCCTTAGTCGAGCTGTTAGACACCACAGGGGAAACCTTGTATCGATTTGGTTTGCGCGATCCCCATTAGCCCGATTAGCAAGCCAACTAGCCCATTGCTAGCTGGCTTGATAGCGGATGACTAATTAAGCCCAAGCCGTGTTTTGGCTAGTTGCCAAAATACACAGTGCCGCTTCTAAATCTAATTGATTAATCGACACGGCGGCTTGCTCTTGCACCACAGGTTTAGCATGAATAGCCACGCCCATCGCCGAAGCCCCAAGCATTAGCAAGTCATTAGCACCATCACCGATCGCCACAGTTTGGTTTGCATCTAAACCATATTGCTCGGTCAACTCGGCTAACAAACGCGCCTTCACCTGTGCATTCACGATTTCACCAAGTACCTTGCCCGTTAACTTACCTTCAACGATTTCTAACGTGTTAGCAAACACCTGATCAAAACCTAACTGATCTTTTAGCGCTTGGGCAAAATAAGTAAAGCCACCCGAAGCAATGCACACCTTCCATCCCGCTTGTTTTAGTCCAGCCAATAAATCCTTTAGGCCAGGCATTAACGGCATATCAGCAATCACTTGATTCAAAATGCCTTCATCAGCACCTTCAAGTAACGCAACACGACTGCGTAGGCTTTCGTTAAAGTCTAACTTACCATGCATGGCTTGCGCTGTTACCGCAGAAACTTGTTCACCAACGCCATACAAACGGGCAATTTCATCAATACATTCGATTTGGATTGTGGTTGAATCCATGTCCATCAACACAAGCCCAGGCTTATCTAAGGTTGGAATATGTTCAACCAGCGCAAAATCGAGCTGTGCACTAGCACAAAATGATTGTACCAAGGCCTTAGTATCGTCGGTGTCGTTACTCAAAGCTAAGCGAATAACGCAGGTATTGCATTGGAATCGTGGCGAATAGGCATAAACTTGGTCAATGCCATTTTGCATTAAAAGGTTAACCAACTGTGTTAACAATGGCGACGTTAAATTTTCGCCCATTAACACAAGTTGCTTACTCGCTGAAGCTAACTCACCTTTAACCGCGTTGATTTCTTTAGCTTGAAATAACACCCCATCAAATGAACCTACTTGTTCAACCAACAGTGCCTTCCATTGGTTTAGGCTCTCTGGCAACTGAGTCACTTTGACTTCATGTAACTTTTGCACAATACTTCCCTGATTTTCAATTTTTAAAATTGCGCTCAAGATAGCTATTGCGTTTTCGCATTGCAAGCCCAAATCTGAGTCTATTTTTTGGTCTGGAGACTTGATACATGACACTCACAGCAAAATCATCCCGGATATTTATTTGGCGAGCAATGCAACTACTTGTTGCGATAGGGTTAATTGGCTACCTTGCATATTTAACAACAAATCTACAATTACTGGCTGATAAAAATCGCATAGAGCAAACCCAGCGCTTTGGTTATACCTTAACCAATCGCGCCGCCAATGATGCAGCTCGTTATTTACAAAACGATGAACAAGAAGAGTTGGCTCGCTTAGTTAGCGAGCTAGCCAAAGATCCGTTAGTTCGGGATGTAACGATTTATGATGCATTTGGCATGATGTTGCATCAAACGGACAATGCAATGCCCCTGGATCTGGTATTAGGCATTACACCTAAAACGACTTCAGCAGATGCCAGAGAAATCGCCCAAAACCGTATTCCCTATATTGCAGAGCTGTTTCAAGAGTCAACCAAAATTGGTTACTTACGCGTGACCTTAGAGCAAGGCAAAATATTAGCTGAAATGAATCACTTTCAACAAAAAGCCAATGAACTGCTCAAAACCATGCTTTTTGTTGCCTTACTTATCGGTTTTTTACTTACCCGCTCGCTGTCGAAAAAGCGCCAATGGTGGCAGCAACTTATGTACAAAGCTAAGTTGCAAAATGAACAAGCATAAGATTAAGTAAGCGCCATTAGCATAACAGGCAAATATTGAAAGCTGAATTGCAATGAGATTTGCTGGATTAATGGCTCCCTCATCATCCTAATGAGGGAGCCTAACTATTTACTCACATTGAAATGAGCTTGTAGTCCCGATTAAAGACCCAAACGTTTTGCCAACGATTTATATTGGTCAGCAACCGAACGACCAAACAGTGGATCATCTTGTGGATCGTGATGCCAATTTTGCTCTAGTTGACGCCAATCATCCGCCGTTAAGCTGGCTTTAATCGCTGGAAGAATTTCACTTTCTTCATAGTTTAAATGGGCTTTCTGTAAACTCACAAACTGCCCAAGCTTCTCGATGATTTCATCGCGTGACACGATAGCATCGAGCAAAATGCTATCTATCATCTCTTTAAGTTCACTACTGATTTGCTCAAGGTTATGATGCTCTTGTGCCAAACGGTTAGCAACACTGTCGTCCACCACTCGGTATTTTAAATAATACTCGTAAATACTGTCTTCCAGTGGGTGATGAAACTTACCTGAATATGTTTGTAAATAATTAACAATGTCTCGAACCAACCGATAATCGACACCTTCCTCTAATTTGATTCTAGCTAGCTTGTCGGTTAAAACATTAAGCAATTTGGCAATATTTTTATGATCGTTATGAATGATACTTAACACGGCTGCTTCCTTATCCTTGTCTTTAAGTGCACACTCTAACAAGGCCAAAAATGAAATAAATTGATATAGAGCATTACAACTGTTTGTTACCTAACAATTACAATTAACCTTTTGATATTAGTTGGCAATCTGGTTTTAGCCAAGGTATAACCTAGAACAAATCAGATCAAATTTGTGGCTGCCAATTAATTTCTTCTTTACCTAAGCTCGCTAAGATTTGGTTGGTTTTAGAAAAATGTCGGCATCCCAAAAACCCCCGATGGGCCGACAAAGGGGATGGATGTGGCGCGGTGAGGACATGATGACGCTGACTATCTACCATGGCTCCTTTTTTCTGAGCATGGGCGCCCCAAAGTAGAAAAACAACACCATCACAATGTTGATTCACCTGCTCTATTACCTTATCGGTAAACGTTTCCCAACCACATTTCGCGTGGCTATGCGCTTTACCCGCCTCAACCGTCAAAACCGTATTGAGCAACAACACGCCTTGTTCCGCCCAGCTTTGTAAAAAACCATGGTCAGGAGTAACAAAACCCGGGATATCGGTTTGCAGTTCTTTGTATATATTGACCAAAGAAGGAGGGACTTTCACACCGGGGCGAACAGAAAAACACAGCCCATGAGCTTGATTAGGACCATGATAGGGATCTTGCCCCAAGATAACGACTTTCACATCAGCCAATTCAGTTAGCTTAAATGCATTAAAAACCTCATTCTGCGCAGGATAAATCACTTTTCCCTGCCCGCGTTCCCCTTGAACATATGAAAGAATATTCTGAAAGTAAGCCTGTTGTTTTTCTACACCTATTACATCGGTCCATGTCCTAGCCGTTGTCATCCTACACCTCAATTGCAGTTCACCTTGCTGTAACAAAGTAATTGATCCATATATTTACTCAATATCAGCTTACCACCCCTGATGTAACGAAAGAAAGAAAACAAAATAATGTTGTAAAATTACGAAACTTTATTACAAAACATAGGTCTATCTCCATTTGCAGATTGTGGGAATAGAAAACAGCTAAAATTAGAATTACATTGATTTAGATCAATAAATTAATTGAATAAATACCCCTTTAGAGGTAGCAAATTGATTTACATCAATGGATTCACTGCCTATAATGGTTCACAGATTAACCAAGAGACGAAAGTTTTTAAATTTCATTTATGTACTTTTGTTTCAATATTTTTACTGCAAATGGAGCTAGATTATGACTGTTGGTGTGCAAATTACTAAAGCTGAAAACGCCTCTCTACTAAACTCTTTCTGGTTACTTGATGAAGCCAAGCAAGAAGCGCGCTGTCTATGTGTTAAAGACAATGCATATCAAGAAGACCAAGTGGTTTCACTAAACGAGCTAGGCGACATTGAGTATAAAGAGGTCCCTGTACAAGTAGCGCCGCTACAAGAAGGTGGTCAGCACTTAAACGTAAACGTACTTAAGCGTGAAACATTAGAAGACGCGATTGCTCATCCAGAGAAATACCCACAATTGACTATCCGTGTTTCTGGCTACGCTGTACGTTTCAACTCGCTAACACCAGAACAACAACGCGACGTTATCACGCGTACTTTTACTGAAAGCTTATAATCGAAACGCCAATTGATCTGTGATTAATTGGTTAGCGATGCAGAAATCTAAGGGCGCTCAAGCGCCCTTTTTTATTACACCGATACAGTTCTGTATTTCTAAACTAGGCCTCGCAACATCAGAGTTATAAGACAACGCGACGTTATCAGTGATGCTTTTACTGAAAGCTTGTAATCGAAACGCCAATTGAACTGAGATTAATTGGTTAGTGATGCAGAAATCTAAGGGCGCTCAAGCGCCCTTTTTTATTACACCGATACAGTTCTGTATTTCTAAACTAGGCCTCGCAACATCAGAAATATAAGACAACGCGACGTTACCAGTGATGCTTTTACTGAAAGCTTGTAATCGAATAGCCAATTGATTGATGATTGACCTGTAATTAATAGGTAATCGGTTGGTAAGTAATTGGTGATGCAGAGAAAACTAAGGGCGCCCGAGCGCCCTTTTTTATACCTATTTGGATTGATGTTTTTTTCTAATTAGCCCTTCTTGAATACTCGAAGCCACTAATAGGCCATCACGGTTATATATTTTTCCGCGCACTAAACCTGTGCCGCCGGCCGCAACAGGACTGTCAATTTCATACAGTAACCACTCATCAAACCGAAATTCATGATGAAACCACATTGAGTGATCTATGGTCACAACCTGCATATGCGGTGCTAAAAATGACTCACCATGAGGATAAAGTGCCGTAGGCAAAAAGTTAAAATCCGACGCATAAGCCAATAAATATTGATGCACACGAAGATCGTCTGGCATGGCACCGCTGGCTTTCATCCACACTGCACGCTTGGGCTCAGCAATAGCAGGGTTAAGCGGGTTAACCATTTCTACTGGCCGCATTTCAATCGGTCGATCGCAAATAAATTTCTCGCGAATATGCTCAGGTAACATATCACGATGCTGCAGTGCGTAATCTTGCTCTGATTCTAATTCTTCCGGTGGTGGAACATCTGGCATCGTATCTTGATGTTCAAACCCAACTTCAGGCACCTTAAAGGAAGCCGTCATGTAAAAAATCGCTTTACCGTTTTGAATCGCCTTAATACGGCGAGTGGAAATGGATCCACCATCACGAATGGCTTCAACATCATATACGATAGGTTGACTGACATCGCCTGCGAGTAAAAAGTAACAATGCAGTGAATGAGCTTTACGAGTTTCTTCTACCGTCTCTTTTGCAGCAGATAATGCTTGCCCCATCACTTGACCACCAAACACAGCACCAAAGCCAAGATCTTGACTTTGACCGCGATACAAGGTGTTTTCTATTCGTTCAAGTTGCAGTTGCGAGAGTAAATCAGTTAATACTTTACTCATAATTTGCCCTACTTAATGAAAATCCGCCCATCATAGTCATAAATACAAATGATTCCGAGGCTAAGATCAAAAAAGGGGCAAAAACCTGATGACTGAACCACTAGGGTAGCCTTGGTTTGCCCCTTTGCTCACCGCATAACCCATGTATTATGCGCAAAGCTTGTTACTAGGGTCTGTTGATCTTTTGAGCTGGTTTTTGCAGCGATTTGTTGGGTATTTATACAAAACGTTCGTTGTGGCCAGCACCTTTGTGGCATAGTGAACTACGCGAAAAGGCGCTAACGCAGTAGAAATGACCAACAAACGCAGTCCTACGGATTCGGCTAAAAGCGTTTTGCCCGTCGTTGAGCAGTATTTACTTAGAATGCTAAGCTACACACTGCTCGCCTTGCTCAAAACGCTTTTAGACAGGGTGTCCCCTCTCGAACAAAAATCAACCACCAAAGATCAACTGACCCTAGTTGTTTATAAGCAACTCACGTAATTGTGCAAAGTCAGCAGGAAGCTGTTTTGATAACAGTTCGAGATCGGCGCGATCAGCCAACTCTTTTGGCAAACCAATATCTTTGCCTAAGATTGACTCCACACTTTCCTTAAACTTAGCAGGGTGAGCTGTACACAAGAAAATACCTGTTTCACCCTCAGCGAGCTGTTTGGTTAGCTGATCATAGGCGATTGCGCCATGTGGTTCGCACAAATAACCCAGCTCATCAAGCTGCTTCAATGCAACTTCTGTCTCGGCATCCGTTAGCATCCCCTTGCCAAGCTCAGAAAGTTGCTTACCTTTAACTTTAAATAGCTCTTCAATACGAGGCCAGTTGTTAGGCTGACTCACGTCCATTGCATTAGATAAAGTGGCAACGGTTTTCTTCGGTGCCCAGTTGCCATCCGCTAAATAGCGCGGCACGGTATCGTTTTCGTTAGTGGCAGCAATAAAACGTTTGATAGGTAAACCTAGCGCTTGCGCCAATAGACCTGCCGTTAAGTTACCAAAGTTACCACTTGGAACCGACACAACCACGTCATCGCGCTTGTCAGCAGGTAGCTGAGCGAACGCTTCAAAGTAATAACAAATTTGCGCTAATAAACGGCTGATGTTAATTGAGTTTGCCGAGTTTAGACCGATCGCTTGTTTTAGCTCTTGGTCATCAAATGCCGCTTTTACCATGGCTTGACAAGCGTCAAAGTCATCTTCAATCGCGACCGTGGTAATGTTGCCACCTAAGGTACAAAATAATTTTTCTTGCAGCGGGCTGATCTTGCCTTTTGGATACAAGATAACCACTTTAATATTCTCTAAGCCATAGAAAGCATGAGCGACCGCGGCACCGGTATCACCCGATGTAGCCGTCAGGATCGTAATCGGCTGGTCGCCACCAAACTTGGCTAAACACTGGGCCATAAAACGACCGCCAAAATCTTTAAACGCCAAAGTTGGACCATGGAATAATTCAAGCGCATAAACATTGTCAGTCACTTGCTTAATCGGCGCACCGAATTGAAATGCCTTGCTAACCATGTCATTAACATCTTGCTCGCTCAGCTCGTCACCAATTAAGTGATGCAAAATTGCACTGCTTCGAGTCACTAGATCTTGGTTGAGTAACGCGTTAACGTCAGCTAGGGGCTCAATGGTATCAGGAAAAAATAAACCTTGGTTTTTACCTAAACCTTGTTTAACAGCTTGTTGAAAGCTCACCTGCTCACTGTGTTCTTTGATATTGTATAAGTTCATAACTGCGTTCCTACAACTCTTGCACCTTCTTCATCGAGGTGACAAATATGACAAAATCCGTCTTCATTTTGAATGAAGTTCTGCTCTAACCAGCCTTTTAAACGCTGGGCTTGTTCTTTTTCTTTCATGACCACAAATACGGTTGGGCCTGAGCCCGAAATTCCCGTGGCTAATGCACCGCTTTGGCTGGCGTACTTTCTAACTTCTTTAAAGCCTGGGATCAACTGCTGACGGTAAGGCTCGGCAATAACGTCTTTTAACATCCCCGCAGCCAATTCTGGCTGATTGGTGTAACTGGCGTGAACAAATCCCGCCAAATGACGGCCATAAGCTAACACATCACTGCGACGATATTGCGCAGGAAGAATAGCTCTTGCAGCAGAAGTTGAAACCGTAATACCAGGATAAGCAACCACCCAATACCACTCTTTAAAACTTGGAATAGCTTGGCTGATTAACTCACCTTGCTCGAGCATTAATTGCATGCCACCTAAATAACAAGGCGCAACGTTATCGTAATGCACACTGCCGCTGATTTCACCTTCAAGCTTGCCCATTAACGCCAGCATTTCCATTTTGGCTAATGGGTATTCATGAAACGCGTTTAATGCTTCCAGCGCGGCAACAATAGAGCTTGCACTTGAGCCTAAGCCACTGCCCACGGGCAAATTTTTCTCAAGCTCCATGGCCACGTTTTGACATTGAATGCCTTTGTCAGCCAGCGCAGCTTTAAAGCTTAAGTAACATTGATAAACAATATTGCTCTTACCGTCTGCCGGTAATTTATGTGAAAAACGACCACTGCAGGTAAGACTGTAATCTTCACTGCCTGATTCGATAAAAACGCGATCGCCCAGCAAGCTGCCATCAATTGGCGCTAGCGCGCCGCCGAGCACATCAAAACCAACGCTTACGTTTGCCGTAGAAGCCGGTGCGTATGCAACTAAACCCATGAACCTACTCTCCCCAATAATTGTCCAACAACAGGTATAAAGATCATACTTCCTGCTTCCAATTTAATGTTCTTAACACGTCTGCAAACACACCTGCAGCGGTTACCTCGGTGCCCGCACCGTAGCCGCGTAATACCATCGGGATAGGTTGATAGTATTGGCTGTAAAGTGCGAGGGCATTTTCCCCATCTTTTACTTTGTTTAGTGGGTCTGATTCGTCACATGCGATGATAGCCACGCGACATTTACCATCTTCAATGGTACCCGCATAACGCAGTACTTGGCCCTTATCGGCCGCGTCTTTAGCTCGTTTAGCAAAATACTCGTCGGCTTGCGGTAAACGTGCCATAAATTCTTCAATTGAACCGCTATCATCAAAACCTGGTGGTAGTGCCGCCTCGATCTCAACATCATCAAGCGACAGTTCCATCCCCGCTTCACGAGCAAGGATCAGCAGTTTACGCGCTACGTCCACGCCACTTAGATCATCACGAGGGTCGGGTTCGGTAAAGCCATTTTCACGTGCAATTTTAGTCACTTCAGAAAAAGCTAAGCCCTCATCTAATTTACCGAAGATGAATGACAACGAGCCCGACAATATGCCATTAAACTTCATCAATTGGTCACCGGCATTGAGTAAGTTTTGCAAATTTTCAATAACAGGTAAGCCCGCGCCCACGTTGGTTTCGTATAAGTATTTGCGACGCGTTGACAGTGCCGTTAAACGCAGCTGGCGGTAGTAATCCATGCTGCTGGTGTTGGCTTTCTTGTTAGCTGCCACCACATGAAAACCAGCACCTAAGAAATTCACGTATTGATCGGCTATCTTGTCATCGCTGGTACAGTCTACTAGCACAGGGTTAATAATATGTGATGCTTCAACAAGCTGATTGACACGCTCGAGTGAAAACGGCTCGGTGGCATCTTTCAGCTGGTCACGCCAATTGGTTAAGTCAATGCCATCAGGGTTGGTGATCATGGCGCTGCGATTAGCAATACCACAAACGCGCATGGTGATATTTTTACTCACCAGTTGCTCACTTTGACGGTGTATTTGATCAACAAAAGCACCACCAACACCACCACAGCCGACTAAAAATACGTCAATAAATTGCTGACTACCAAAGAAGTTCTGATGGCAGGATTTGATGGCTTCATTAACTTTATTTTCAGGGATAACCGCCGAGATAGATCGCTCTGAGGAGCCCTGTGCGATCGCAACGATATTCACCGAAGGCTCAGCTAGTGCATTAAAGAAACGCGCCGCCACGCCTAACGATGTTTTCATACCATCACCCACTAATGAGATAATGGCCAAATGTTGTTTTTGATCGATTGGCTCAATTAGCTTATTAGCCAGCTCTAACTCGAATTCTTGTTCAATTGCACTGACCGCGATATCCGCTTCATAACCATGCACACAAAAGCTAACACTGTATTCAGAAGATGATTGAGTAATCAGTACAATCGACACGCCAGCGCGAGAGACCGCAGAGAAAATACGACCCGCAATCCCAACCATGCCTTTCATACCAGGACCAGAAACGCTTAACATGGTCATGCCTTTAAGATCTGAGATGGCTTTTACTTCCATCTTAGTATCACCCGGCTCACCGCTGATTAAGGTACCTCTCGCCTGAGGGTTATTGGTATTTTTGATTAAGCAAGGTATATGATGCTGAGAAATAGGCGCGATGGTTTTTGGATGTAACACCTTAGCACCAAAATATGATAGCTCCATCGCTTCGGCATAACTGAGCGAATCAAGTAGTGTGGCATCTTTAACTAACCGGGGATCACAACTGTAGACACCATCTACATCGGTCCAAATCTCACAACATTCAGCTTCTAAACACGCCGCTAATACCGCTGCAGAATAATCTGAGCCATTACGCCCTAATACCAAGGTCTCGCCCGCTTCATTGCCGGCGGTAAAGCCCGGCATCAAATATATTGCTTCTGGCTTAATCGGCGATTGTGCAAAACGCGCTTTTGACGCTTTAATATCCACCATGGCTTCAAGGTAACCACCACGATAGGAGATAAGCTTCTCCTGCGGCACAATAATCTCAACCATTTCACCCTTGGCCTTGAGTAATTCGGCCATACAAGCAATGCTGAGAACTTCACCTTGTGACAAAATGCGCGCTTCAATGTTATCCGGGCATTGTTCTAATAAACTCACACCTTGAAGTAGCTTACTGACTTTAGCTAACACTTCTTCAGTCTGACTCAACAATGCATTATGACGAAAGCTTGGGTAAAGCTTAGAAAGGCCGATGATAAGGTCGGTAAAAATATTCTTTATTGCGATGACATGACTGTCGGCATTCTCACCTTTACTGGTTAGTTCAACCACTTCTACTAAATTGTTCGTCACGCCAGCAGGGGCAGATAAAACCAATGCGACCTGAGATTGCTGCTGATTACTGATGACAATATCTGCAGCGCGATTAAATCGCTCCGCGTTTGCTAATGATGTTCCGCCAAACTTAAGTACGCGCATCGTACCTCCCCCAGTTAAAAATGAAAAAGCCCGCTTCAGTGAGCGGGCTTATTGAATTTGGTTATTGCTTATCCATTAGCCCGCTCCAGCAATTGTGCCGGTGGTAATAATGGTGGTGGTTGTGACTAAACCGTACATAAAGCAACCTTTATTAAGTAATGCGGTATTTAATACCGGACTTTAGGGTGGTTGTCAATTTTGCTATCCCTGCAAACACAAAGCCAAGAAAAAACACCACACCAAAAAAAACAACCACAAAAGAACAATAACCCAATTAAAACATCAAGAATAGAAACAATCACCACAGAAAAACCAAAAAACAGCCCAAAAACAACCCATTCAACAACACCAAAACACCTTGGTATCCTATCACTTTTCAATTTCGCCAACTCGCGCTAGATCAATCAACAAAAAACAGCGCATTTTTTTAAAATTAGCGCCATACTAAATGAACGGACTAAAAACCATAGGTAGCACCATGCCAAGGATGTTTATTTGCATACTGATGTTGATCTTTAAAGCACCTTCAGTCTTTGCTGCAGACATCAAGGCAGTTAGCTGGCAAAGCAATTCAGAGCTATCTAATCAATGGTATGTCAGTCAACTCTCGGACTCTTTTCATTTATTACTTAATGAGCAAAACGTATCGGCAAAGCCTGAGCCTGAACACATAGTATCTGGCGTGAATGGTGGCTATAACTTACCCATCTCAAAAAATGTTAATTGGTTTATGGAAGCGGGGTTAGTTACCCCTAGTCAACATGTCGGCGACGCTTTCCCGGCAGAAAACCAATACCATATGTCCACCGGGTTAAATTACGTGTTTGCAGATAGGTTGGTACTAGAGAGCAAGATAACGCAAATGCATTTAAGCCTATCACCCCAAACACTGGGTCCCCACAACACCAGTTTGGGCTTTGCGACCTCTTACAAAATCATCCAAAACCTCAATGTTAAAGCCGCAATTGACATGCAGCTCGAGCATCAAATTATGCATTTGGGTTTAGATTATCGCTTTTAATTCTTACGATTTAGATAAGCAACGCGCACTGAATGAGCCAAGCGGTTGTGGCGGCATATCAAATAGCACACCATGTAAAACTAATTTATCTTTAGTCACCCAATAAATCGCATTTTGTTGAAATTGCTTAGCGATGGCGCGCCCCTGTGCTAAGGAGCAAGCCAGTGCCACACTGAGCTCTTGATGCCCACCATCGTGAGATTGACCGATAAGCTCGCGATAGGGGTATCCCATCATTTTTATTTGTTGAATAAGGCGCCGATGAGCCAGCTGATTCGCATAATGACTAAGACGTCTCCCCTTGGGATTATGCGCGGTTACAATAGCAAAATCGGCTTGGCTTAAAGCTGTCGACAACCAAACAAAGTAGGTGTGCTGATAAAGCCGCCATTGAAAATGTTGTAATTTTGACAAAATTCCTCAACCTTTTAACAACGATGAAAAACAAATGTTAAATGATTCTACCCTTAGAACACTCTTGATTTAAGTCAATCAGAATTGAAAAAAAAACTTCTTCCTTAGGATATCGGTTGTTATACATCTGTTAACTAACTAGAATTGGCAATCAATAAAATTCGCCGCAAAGCCTTTAAATGCCAGCAGTTCAGACTTAAGAGTGAGCGGTTTGCAGGCAGTATATCTATCCATAAAAAAGCTTAAAACATGCGAATTAGACTGTTTAGATAGGTAAACCGGGAGCTCCAGCTTGGGCTGCCACCACTAGAAAATATGATAAATGTTGCGCTCATTTTAAATTTCATACTCGGTTTACAATTGAAAGAATGTTAGATTTGTAATTAAAAAACTTAGGGCCTAATAATATGAACACTACCAATATTCTTATCGTTGAAGATGAATTGGTCACTCGAAATACCTTAAAGAGTATTTTTGAAGCCGAGGGCTACCATGTGCTTGAAGCCAATGATGGCAACGAAATGTATCAGGTATTAAAGTCCAACACCGTGAACCTAGTGATCATGGACATTAACTTACCGGGTAAAAATGGCTTATTGCTAGCCAGAGAGCTTCGCGACAAGCATAACATTGCCTTAATGTTTTTAACTGGGCGCGACAACGAAGTGGACAAGATCCTCGGCTTGGAAATCGGAGCTGACGATTATATAACCAAACCATTCAACCCACGAGAACTCACTATCCGCGCCAGAAACCTGCTAAATCGTAGCCAAACAGCGGTCGCGGTAGAAGAGCAAGTTAACCAAGTTGAGAAATATGAATTTAATGGCTGGCAGCTACAAATTAACAGTCGCTCTTTGGTCAGTCCTGCAGGCGTTGTATTCAAATTACCACGCAGTGAATTTCGTGCCATGTTGCATTTCGTTGAACACCCAGGACAAATCCAAACCCGAGCTGAGCTGTTAAAGAAAATGACAGGCCGCGAGCTTAAAGCGCACGATCGCACCGTTGATGTAACGATTCGTCGGATTAGAAAACACTTTGAAAGCCACGGTGAAACACCAGAAATTATTGCGACCATACATGGTGAAGGTTACCGTTTTTGCGGTGATATAGAGCCACAATAATGGCTTGTTAATTGCCCGTTAGCGCAAGCCTCTACTTAAAGATAAAAAGCCCTGAACCAAGTTCGGGGCTTTTTCATATGCAATGCAAATATCATAAAAAATGAGCAATAAAAAACCCTGCTAAAAAGCAGGGCTGATTCCTCAAACTGGGTGGAGCTGAATTATAGCTCGATACCTAGTTCTTTTAGGTCTTTCATCACTACTGCAGAAGGTAGTGGAATGTAACCATCTTTAGCAACGATTTCTTGACCTTGCTTAGAAAGTACCATTTTTAGGAATTCACGCTCTAGCGGTGCTAGTGGCTTGTTTGGGTGCTTGTTTACATAAACGTATAGGAAGCGAGAAAGCGGGTATGAACCGTTTACTGCGTTATCCATAGTTGCGTCTACATATTCGCCATCTTTCTTAGATAGAGCTACTGCACGTACGCCAGACGTTTTGTAACCGATACCTGAGTAACCGATTGCATTTAGAGAAGAAGATACTGATTGAACTACAGAAGCTGAGCCTGGTTGCTCGTTTACGCTGCTTTTGAAGTCACCTTTACAAAGGCTCTTATCTTTAAAATAACCGTAAGTACCAGATACTGAGTTACGACCAAACAACTGGATATCTTTATCAGCCCAAGAGCCGTCTAGACCTAAATCACCCCAGCGCTCTGCTTGCTTGTCACCACCACACTTAAGTGTGCTAGAGAAAATCGCATCAACTTGCTTGATTGATAAACCTTCAATTGGGTTATCTTTGTTTACAAATACAGCCAGTGCATCGATAGCAACACGAACTTCAGTCGGCTTGTAACCGTAACGCTTTTCAAATGCTTCAATTTCTTTTGCCTTCATCGCACGGCTCATAGGACCGAACTGAGAAGTACCTTCAGTTAGTGCCGGTGGAGCAGTAGAAGAGCCAGCTGCTTGAATTTGAATATTAACATTTGGGTATTGACGCTTAAACTCTTCAGCCCAGAAAGTCATCATGTTAGCTAGGGTATCTGAACCAACAGAAGAAAGGTTACCTGAGATGCCGCTTACTTTAGTGTAAGTCGGTAGGTTTGCATCAACATTACCAGCAACAGCTGAGCCAGCGAAAACGGTAGCGACACTGAAACCAATCGCTGTTACCAGATTTTTTACTTTCATTATCTTTACTCCAAGTGAATGTATTTTTCGATTCCGCGCCAGTATGTCTAGCGATGATGACAAATATAAGTAGCTAAGATGACAGTTTGATGACCGGTGTCATTTTTTATTCATGGAGTATTGGTTGGCGATTCTAACAGACCTAACCTGTGGGAGCTGCAGTAATGCAGCGATAACAATCAGCCAAATCATAAGCTAATATCGCCCCATGACAGGGGCTCCCACAAATCACAGGCGCCTACTAAACCTTAAATGCCGAAATATGCTGAGTAACTTCATCGGCCAATTGTTTAACTTTAGCGCTGTTGGCTAACGTCTCTTGGCTACCTTCACCGGTCTGAGCTGAAATCACACTGATGTTCACCATAGAGCGAGCCACATCCTCAGCGACCGCAGCTTGCTCTGTGGTTGATGACGCAATTTGATGGTTCATATCATTGACCCGCTCAACTTGTTTCACCACTAAGTTCAAGTTATCACCGGTTTTGCCAGCCGCAGCAACGCTCTCTCGAGCCGTCTCGCGCCCTTGTTCCATCGCTAACGCAGCACTCTTGGCCAGAGATTGGAGCTTCTCAATCATCTTTTGAATTTCGATGGTTGAATTCTTCGTGCTATGAGCCAGGCTGCGAACCTCATCGGCTACCACAGCAAAACCTCTGCCGGCTTCACCTGCACGCGCCGCTTCGATGGCTGCATTAAGCGCTAATAAATTGGTTTGCTCAGAGATCCCTGAAATAACATTTAGCACTTCGCCAATCTCGCTTGAGCCCGCTTCTAGCTCGTTAACCACTTTAACAGCATGCTCAACTTGGCTGGAAACTTGGTTAATCGAGTCTAGGGTTTCATTGATCAAGTAGCTTGCTTCACGCACGACATTATTGGTTTCGCTTGTGGCTTCAGATGCTTGTGCCGTGCTGGCTTCCACTTCTTTAACCGCCAAGGTCATCTGCTCAACAGCGCTGACCACACTCTCAACATCACACATCTGTTTTTGCACGCCAGTGTTAGTTTGATTCGCAATCACAGCTAAGCCATCGGCAGATACATTCAATGTGGTTAAACTCTGGCTCACGGCTTTTAACAAGGATTGGAAAGCATCAAGCATGGTATTAATTTCTTTAGCAAGAATACCCATTTCATCTTTGCTATCCACATCCACTCGGATTGTCACATCGCCTTTTGCCACTTCTGTCATCGCGCTAACAATTTGCTTAAGTGGTTTCACGATTGACATAATAATCAACCAAGAGATCGCAATCAGAGAAAGTAAGATAACAATGAAGGTAGTGCCTTTGCTCCAAAGACGCGCTTGGAATAACTTCTCAACATCATCTAAATACACACCAGTGCCAAGAATCACTTGCCAAGGTCGGTATTCGGCAGCAAACGACAATTTAGCATCAGGATTCCCCCCCGCTACTTTTGGAAAGTGATACTCCAAATAACCCGAGCCACCACCAGATCGTACGGCTTGCAAAATATCGCGATAAACATACACGCCGAAGCTATCTTGCACCGCACCCACATTAGAGCCAATCTTATTAGAGCCTTTTAAGCTCGCTTTTAGGATGAAATCGTCATTGAAAACAAAGAAATAACCATCACTGCCATAAGTCATATCGGCCAGCTGATTGAACGCTAACTGCTGCGCTTGCTCTAATTCAAGCTCACCTTTATCAACCTTAGCTTGATAATATTTGAATACCCCTAGGGATGCTTCCACCTGATACTGCAATTGCTGCTTGCGCTCATCTAGCATGCTGTCTTTAAGCTCAAGCGCGCCGAACCAGGCCATCGCCAAAATAGCCAGTGAAGCAAACGAGACCAGAAAGGTTATTTTACTTTTAACCGAAAGGTTCTTGATATAGTCCATTAATTTCATCCCAGTATTAAGCCATCTATCATTGACGAGAATAGTTCTCATCTAGAGACAGCGGCAAAATATATCAGAGATGATTAACACTGCAAACTTAGTGACCAATGAACTAACTCGCAAAATGAACAAAGGTGAGTAATTGTTGATTTTAATGGTCAAACTTAGAACTATAAATAATAAAAATATTTAAAGCTAAACCTAACAATAGAAGATCTGCAGCATTTTATGCTGAATAAGGCGATAGATCAGAAATTATCCAATACTTGATATAGATATCATTGACAGATAAATTTTGTCGGAATTTTAAAGCTAAATTGGCTGCCTTTGCCCACTTCGCTCATTATCTGCAACACACTGTCGTGATGGCTCAAGGCATGTTTAACGATAGACAAACCCAAGCCAGAACCACCGGTTTCACGTGAACGGGCTTTATCAACACGGTAAAAACGCTCCGTTAAACGCGAGATATGCTCAGGCGCAATACCATTACCTTTATCAATGACGCAAAAGTAAGCACCATCTGGATCTTTGCGCCAAATCACTGTTATTTCACGGTTTGCAGGCGTGTAATATACGGCATTGTAAACCAAATTAGAGATTGCACTGCGCAGCTGCTCGGCGTCGCCAAATACTTTTAAATCTGTATCAATGGTGAAGTTAAATTGATGGGATTTATCGCCACTAAGGGCTATCGCCTCTTTTTCAACCAGCGATAACATAGACGGTATATCTACCTTTTGGCTTAAATCCACTTCAGGAGCCGCTTCAATCCGCGATAGCGTTAGCAGCTGCTCCACCAAGGAATCCATCCGCGCCGTTTGCTCTGCCATCACATGATGGGCTTTAACCCACATCGCCGAGCTGGCATCCGGCGCATCCTCCATCATCTCCAAATAACCTTTTAATACGGTTAGCGGCGTGCGTAATTCATGTGAGACACTGGAAATAAAATTGCGTCGCATGGCTTCAAGTTGGCGGATCAAGGTGACATCACGCGCCACCAACATGTTTTGGCCAGAGGTATAGGGCATGATCCTAAACTCCAGCAACTTATCGCTATTCACTGGCGAAACCAGCTCTAATGGCTCGTCAAAATCCCTTCCTTTAAGGTAATCGACAAACGCGGGGGTGCGAATCAAATTACCTATGTGTTGGCCGGCATCTTCAGGCCAGCGAAAGCCCAAAATACCTTCAGCTAATCGGTTACACCAAATGATACTGCCATCGGTCTTAAATACCACTGCGGCATCGGGTAAGGCTTCGGCGCCCTCACGAAAGCGGCGGATCACACTGGCTAATTCTTTGCGGCGCAAGCGGTGGCGTTTTTGCAATTTGTAAATGCCATTAAACACCCCCTCCCAACTTCCTTTGCCCTCAGGCGGAATTAGGCTGCGATCATGCCAAAGCCAATCGGCTAGTTTTTTTTGATTATTGTAATGCCAAGATAAGTGGATCACCGTTGCGACTAGTAGGCAAGCTGTTATTTCTTCGAGAAAAAAGCCAACAACGATGAATGGAATATAGAAAAACAGTACACGCGTTGAAAGCACCATCCATGATAAAGGTTGTAACATAGAACTACCGTTTTCCTTAACTATCTAATGGCTAATCGCAAAAAAAAGCCTGTACTACATTCGGGTTGAGAAACGATACCCTGCTCCACGCACCGTTTGGATCAAACGATCATGGCCTTCTTCGGCAACCGCTTTACGTAAGCGACGAATATGCACATCAACCGTGCGATCTTCTACGTATACATTGGTGCCCCAAACATTATTAAGTAACTGTTCACGGCTATATACGCGCTCTGGGTGGGTCATAAAGAAATGCAGTAGCTTAAATTCTGTCGGTCCCATCTCCAATTGATTATCATTGGCGCTGACACGATGAGAAACAGGATCTAACTTAAGGCCTTGCACTTCAATCACATCATCTAGTGATGTTGGTGAAACACGGCGCATAACGGCTTTTAAACGCGCCATTAGCTCTTTTGGTGAAAATGGTTTAGTGATGTAATCATCGGCTCCCACTTCCAAACCACGGATCTTATCTTCTTCTTCACCACGTGCGGTCAACATCACCACAGGAATTTGTCGAGTGATCTCATCTTGCTTCAACTGCTTAATCAATTGAATGCCAGTACCGCCCGGTAACATCCAGTCTAATAAAATCAGATCAGGAAAGGGTTCAACTAATTTTTCTAATGCCATCTCAAAGTCAGAAGCCTCAATCGCTTCGTACCCTTTTTGCTCTAATACAAAGCAAAGCATCTCTCGAATGGGCGCTTCGTCCTCAACTACCAGTATTCTTCTAGACATCTTGAAACTCTATGTTTATTACGATTGTCTGCATTATTAGCTGTTTGTATGACACTTATATGACACATTAGAATGTTCAAGCAGCAAAAGTGATATTTTTATGACGTTTGCTTTATTAATGGAATAAACCAAAACAAAAATGCTCAAATAACCACCAGTTTCCGCACAAAAAACAGGTGAATTCGGTAATACCGCTATCAATAGCTCGAATATTACGATGTAACACTAAGGTAAAACAAGTGCTAATCGACTTCCCAAAGAGCTTTTAATGACATCAATGCGCATTCCCAACTGTTCTTTCATCTCAGAAACGTGAGAAATCACTCCCACCATACGGCCGCTATGTTGCAAATCCATCAAGGTGCGAATGGCTAAATCCAACGATTCTTGATCTAAGCTGCCAAAGCCTTCATCAATAAATAGCGTATCTAACTTAATACCACCGGCATAAGCTTGCACCACTTCAGATAAGCCCAGCGCCATGGCCAACGCCGCCATAAAACTCTCGCCGCCACTTAAGGTTGCCACCGAGCGAACTTTCCCTGTGTAGGCATCTTCTACTTCTAATTCTAGACCAGATGCTTTATTGCCTTTGGCTCTTTCTTCTTTACGTAATAAGCGATAGCGCCCTTTACTCATTAATTGTAGACGCGTGCTGGCATCCAGTAATACATCATCAAGCAGCACGCTCAATACAAAGCGTTGCAAGCTGATTTTATTGCCCGTTTGGCCGTTGGCTACCGCTGCAAGCGTGCCCACCACTTCATAGTCTTGATCTAACTTGGCCAGTTTTTCATCCAACGTGGCCAATTGAGTGGCGGTTTTGGTTAATTGATCTTGGCGCTGCTGTAATTGCTGCCAGTCTTGCTCGGCTTTATTCTTAGTGGCTAAACAAAGCTCAGCGTGAGCATTCAGTTGGTCTAAATCAGGCTTAATCAGCTCGGCCAACTTGGCTTTTAATTGCTCTCTCTGGGCTTGATTGCGCTGACACTGAGTTTGATATTGAGTAAGGTTATCGATTAATTGCGCGAGGGCTTCAGGCGTTAAACAAGCCTGGTTAAATTGCTCTATCGTAGCAAAGCCTGCCGCCTCACATTGCTGCTCAAATTGGCTTTGCGCTTGTTGCCACTGTGCCTTGGCACTTTGTTGTTGCTGCTCGGCGGCGTGCGCTGCACTTTGCGCCTTGGCCAATTGGGTTTGCGCCTGTTGGTAAGCTTCTCGGATCTGGTTTATCTGCGCCTCTAACCCAGCTACTTTTGTTTTAGCTTGTGCTATCGCCTTAGTCAGTGCGCTTAACTCGCGGTATTGCTCCGGTATTTGTTCATTCAGGCTAGCAAATTGCCCTTGTAACTGCGCAAGCTGGGCATGGGTGTCTCGCTCTTGGCCTTGCTGCTGCTCGATTTGTTGGCGCAATTGGCTCTCTTGTTGTTGCCATTGTCCAAGCTGCTGATTGAGCTGTTTCACTTGTGCCTGTGCTTGTTCAGCCTGTTGCCACTGGCTTTTTACGGCTTGTAAACGCTGCGCTAAGGCATCACTGCTTTGCTCGGTTAATTCACCTAAGCTTTGCGCTAACTGGTTAACCTGCTGCTGCTTTTCACTGTGCTTGCCCTTAAGGGCGGCGTACTCTTCTCGCGCCTTGGTTAAAGTTTCATTCGCTTGATTAAACGCAGCCGTTAAGGCTTCGATTTGCTCCTCACTCGGCAATTCGTTGTCGAGCTTAGCGGGTGCCGGATGTGACGTGCTACCACACACCAAACAAGGCGTATTGGGCGCTAATTGTTGCGCTAAAATGGCCGCTTGACCTAAATGGCGCTGGTATTCGGCGGTTAATTTAGCTTGCTCGGCCGTGTTGGCATATTGGCTTAACCGCTTACCCTTGATCACGGATTGATTTAATTGCTCACTCAATTGATTCAAGGCTTGCAGCCCTTGCTGCCACTGCTGATGGCTTTGCATCTGGGTTTCAAGCTGAGACAACTGCTGCTGATGCTGTAATAAGGTTTCCGCTAACTGACTTTGCTGCGCCAATTGTTGCTGCCAAACTTGCAGCTGCGCCACGCCTTGCTGTAATTGTTGCTTGGTGGCTTCAACCGTAGCTTGTTGCTGCTGATGAGTTCGACTCAGTGCATTAATTTGCAGGCTTAACTCGCTCAACTGACTGACCGGCGTTTGCCAAGCCGTTAACTGCTGTACACCTTGCTGCTGCTGTTGCAATTGCTCGGTCAGCTCGCCTAGTTTATTGTGCTCTAAGGTTTGCTGGCCTTGGTGCTGCTCGGCTTGGCGTAACAAGTCTGTTTGCTGCTCACAGGCCTTAACGCTGGCTTGGTATTCTTTTTCTCGGGCCAAAAACTGGTTATAACTAGGCTCAATTTTTTGTGCTTGCTCGGCCTGCGCTTGGCGCTGCTGCTCGGCCTTTATTGTCGGTAGCTGGGCATCAAGTTGCTGTTGCTCGGCTTCTAATTTGGTCAATAACTCAAAATCAGCGGCGATGCCCTTAGCACTGGCAAGGGCTTGATTGGCTTCGTCATAGGCCTTATTTGCGGCGAGTTTTTGGCTTAAGGCCTGCTCTAAGCGCGGACTAAGTTCGGCTTGCTCTTGGCTTAAAGTATTATCCCCCGTCAATTCAAGGGCATCCATAATACCTTGGCGCTGATTGGCGAGGCCTTCGCGATTTTTACGCAGTTTAGCCGCTTGATTTTTTAGGTTATCTTCAATCTGGCGATAGATTTGGGTTTGAAATAACTGGCTAAAGATCTTCTCGCGATCTTTAGAATCGGCCATCAACAGCTGGCGAAACTTACCCTGTGGCAACACCATGACTTGACGAAATTGATCCACATCTAAGCCGGTCAGTTGCTCGATAAGCTGGTTGGCCTCACTAACCTTGCTGGCAACAAGCAAGGTTTCCGTCTCGCCATCAAGACGATATAACTCGGCCTGAGGCTTTTGCTCGGTGACGCCATCGCCGCTTTTTTTCGGCCTTTGCTGCTCTGGAATGCGCGTAATTCGATAACGCTGCTCACCTAATTCAAACACCAACTCCACTTGGGTCAAAGTTTGTTCATCGGCATAATCACAACGCATTTGCGCCGCTTCACGCTCATCCCCCGTGGTTTTACCGTATAAGGCAAAACAGATGGCATCTAAAATCGAGGTTTTACCCGCGCCCGTGGGGCCATTTAATAAAAACAGCGGATTACGGCCCAGCTTTTCAAAATCAACCACTTGTTTATCGGCAAACGGGCCAAAGGCAGCCATGGTTAAATAAATCGGTCTCATGGCTGTGGCTCCTGCTCAACATCTTGATGTAATTGTTCAATCGCGTCTGCTAATACGGCTTGCTGCGCGCTGGTTAAGGCTTCACCTTGCACTTGCTGGTAAAAGTCGCGGCACATGGCTAATTCTGACTTTTTAATATGATCTTGGCGCCGCTCTAAGGTGGTGCTTGCGGCCATCAAGCCGCTGCGCTCTATGTGTAACACATTGGGATACACTTGGCGTATTTTGCCTATCACATCCAAAATGGCGGTTTTATCCAATAACCGCACCATCACATAGTCATCGCGATTGGGATCGTCTTTACCCTCTGCCAGCACCGTTTCTAACAAGCCTTCAATCACGCGCACATCGCGCAAGGGGGTCAGCGGCAACAAATCAAACTTGGCCTCGCCATCATCACTTAGCTCCACTAAGGTGACCGACTTATTTTGGTGCTGCTCGCTAAAGGAATATTTCAGCAGCGACCCACTGTAGCGCACATGGGGCGCGCCTTTATATTGCGGCCCGTGCAAATGCCCCAACGCCACATAATCAAAATCAGCAAACAAGCTAGGGGCAATTTTATCCGCGCCGCCAATGCTTAATGGTCGCTCCGATTCGCTTTCTTCACCGCCATCAAGAAAGCAATGGCTGACCACCACGCTTTTATGCTGTGGATGTAATGCATGTTGCGACTTTACTTGCTCAAGCAAACAGGTCATGGCTTGTTGATGGCCGCTCACCTCGACATCAAACACATGGCGCACGGTAGCAGGCTCGGCATAAGGCAATAAATAAAACGCCGCCGACACGCCCGAGCGCCCCGTCACCACCACGGGTGATAGTGTATTGTTTAGCGGCCCAGCAATATGTAGCCCCGCCGCCCCCATGGCTTCACTGGCAAAGCCAAGGCGCTCAGCGCCATCGTGATTGCCCGCGATGATCAGCACGGGAATGGCTAACTGATTGACTAGCTCGGTTAACACCTCATTTAACAAGGTCACCGCTTGCGCGGGCGGCACCGAGCGATCGTAGATGTCCCCAGCCACCACCACGGCATCCACCTGATGGGCTTTGGCATAGTCAATCATCTGCACCAACACATGGCGCTGATCGTCTAATAAAGATTGGTTATGAAGTTGGCGGCCTAAGTGCCAATCCGAAGTGTGGAGAAATTTCATAAAGCCTAGGTCACCTGAAAACGCGTTCAATTAAAAAGTGAGGTATCACCAAAAAAGCCCAAAGCAGCAAGCATAATCAGCGCAAAATAGTTTATCATGCCTACCTACGTGAATTTTTCCAACCCTTCTGACACTTTCTAGCCAATGACAAGGACATATTGAATTTGGCTGGCTGAGCAAAACGTGCAGATATTTTTATAAGTGAATCAAGACTATGTGGTTTAAGAACCTACAAATTTATCGTTTTACCCGTCCTTTTGAGCACAATATTGAAGCCTTGGAAAAAACCTTAGCCGACTTTGAATTTACCCCTTGTGGCTCACAAGATGTATCAAAATTTGGTTGGGTTAAGCCGCTGGGCAAATTTGGCCAAACCTTAACCCACGGTGCCGACGGCAACATCTTGTTATGTGTTAAAAAAGAAGAAAAAATGCTGCCGGGCCCAGTGATCAAAGACATGGTAGAAGAAAAGGCCCTTGCCCTTGAAGATGCCCAAGGCCGCCCGCTAAAGAAAAAAGAAAAAGACGCGCTCAAAGAAGACATCATTATGGAGCTGCTGCCACGCGCCTTTAGCCGCACCAGCCAAACCTTTGCTTGGATCAGCCCAAAGTCAGATTTATTAGTGGTCGATGCTTCAAGCAGTAAAAAAGCCGAAGAGCTCATTTCTCTGCTGCGTAAATGTCTCGGCAGCTTACCCGTGGTGCCACTTGGGCTCACCACCCCGCCTGAGCTGACCATGACCGATTGGCTAAACGAAGGCAATATTCCAGCTGGCTTTAACATCGAAGACGAAGCCGAGCTGCGCAGTGCCCTCGAGCACGGCGGCATTATTCGTTGTAAACAGCAAGATTTAACCGCCGAAGAAATCAAAGCCCACCTCGACGCCGACAAGCTAGTGACTAAGCTTGCGCTAAACTGGCAAGAAAACGTGTCGTTCATTTTAGGTGAAGACATGGCCATTAAACGGGTGAAATTCTCTGACGTGCTACGTGAAGAAAACGAAGACATCTCAGGCGACGACTTCGCCGCCCGCTTCGACGCCGACTTTGCCCTAATGACAGGCGAGCTAGAAAACTTTATCCCCGCGCTGGTAGAAGCGCTGGGAGGGGAAGATAAGAAGGCGTAATGTTGAATAACACGGCAGATAAGTTACCTTTTCTTTTACGGATCGCCGTGAAATCATCCTTAATGGCTTAACTGTCGCATCCGTGCGGCAGTTAAGGTCTAAGAAAGTGTCATGTTACGTTCTAAAAACTTAAGCTTTACTCCCTATGTAGCAATTTTTATGAGCAAACGTTTTTATAAGGGATTACCGAAATGAGTAGACAGCTTTCACATCATACCCGATGCTGTAGAATGTCTACCGTTTAACCAATTTTCTCTGAATTTCCATCCATCTTTTCTTTCATCGCATACGCCTTGGTACATTTTTCTGGTTACTCCCAAAATGTATGCATTTGATAATTGGCAATATTCATTATTACCATCTTGATAACCTCGCCGATAATCTAATACTTGCGAATCCGTTAAAGTGGATACTTTTACTAATTCATTAGCTGTTTTTTCTAAGTGCCCTAGCTGGCCATCAATCACACCAACTTTGTACCAGTCTTGAGTTGTAACGGCTGTTTGCTGCTCAGTACTCATGCAGGCTGATAGTAAAAGCACAAAAAATAATAGGCATACTCTTTTCATAACATTCTCCATCATAAGCCTTGTTAAGATAGCACCTCAAATGAAGTGTTAGATACTTTAAATTAATGTGTTCAGCTCAATACTAAAAATAAATACTCACTTTCATAGGGTATTACGCTCCCAGTTATAGTTTGGTTTACATAGGAAATAAGACCGGCACCCATTAGTCAATCAACCCTCGCCCAACGGTCTTGCTCAATTGAATGGAGCTAGAAATAGGTTAGACAAGCAACTAATAAAGAGAGTACGTTAGCCTAGGCTTCTCTGCCCTATATGACAGAGATATGTGCTACAAACTGAGTTTTAGCCTGTGCTAAGTTAAAGGCAGCAAGTAGGAGCAGCAGTCATGCTGCGATAAACGCCATCGCCCATGACTGGGGCTCCTACCTGATGTAGTGAAAAGTAACGCCCCCACCAATTTGCTCAAATAAGCAATTACCACTCACCTATTTTTTCTATCGATAGCACGCTTAGGGTTTTGCTCGGCGTGATATAAGGGCGATTAACAAACTCGATAATGATGTTGTCGCATGATGCGCCCAATGAACCGTCTACACGTTCGCACACTTCGATATTAAATTGGTTTGGCTTGCCTTCACTGACAATTTTGTAGCTGATCTTGGCTTCATCACCACCGGGGAAAGGAAAATTGGCAGCGATACAGCCTCGCAGTGTATTTCGATTAATGTAAATGGTCGCAACTGTGTTATCACCGTTTAAATCTGTTTTTAGTTGACCAAAGCAACCAGCGGGGATCACCCCTTGTGAGGTAACAAACTGACTTTGCTCGATGCGATAGTCAAGGGCGTTTGCGGGCACCTTTTTGCCGGAGTCGCTAAAGTCGGTAATAAAAATCATCGACGCACCGCTGCCCTTAGTGCTGACGGGGTAGGTTTTAGACTGGTAAACAATAGCCATGTTTTGGGCGTTTTTAACCTTGAGGACTTCCGAGTCATCCAACTGATTATCCATCACCTCACCGTCAACAATCAGCTGTACATCCTCGCCATCAACCAAGGCCATAACCCCTTTGGTATTAGAGTTCGCATTAAAGTCTAGTTGCAGACGACTGCCTTGCAATGCCACACTGGCTTGCTTTTCTACTACGCCGTTTCGCTGCTCTATCGCTGTCGCGGAGTAATCACCAAATTGTTTAAAAACCTGAGCTTGCGCGTTAGTGGCAAAGCAAGCCACTGTAAATGCAAGAAGCTTTAGTTTGCTATTCATATTCGACATCCAATCATCAAGTTAGGTTTTAAGAATACACCAATAAATAAAGCCATTTATCAGCATATAGACCTAGAAAAATTGGCCGGCCATCTTTTGCAACCATTAACCAATGATTTCATGCAGCTAAACTCGCGAGGCTTCTTTGTCATCAAACTCAAAATAATAAACCTCATCACTGGGGTATTTTCAGTTATCTCGAAACGAACAAGGGCTTTAGTTAAGTACGCCCATGTCTTCTCTTGCTGAGTTTTCATCTCAACACCTCTGTTTTATACAACACTAATCGCAAGACATATTACGTCACAGCCTTTCTTTGCTTTTAATTGACAAAACATCAAGGCTAATCACAGATCACGTCTAAACTATGGTGCTATGTGATTGCTTTGTCTATTCAAAGATCCTTGACTAAGCTAATAAAAAATAAAAATTAATTATCATATTAAGGGAATGTAATGATCCTTGCTCGACACGCTCTATTTGCCTTCTTTTGCTTAGGTTTAATTAGTTGCTCCGAGCCTGAGCCTAAGGTGCTGCGCATCGGCCTCAATGCTTGGCCGGGTTATGAATACTTGGCTCTGGCCCATGAGTTAGGCTATTACCAAGATGAAGGGCTTAAGGTGAAGATGATCCCATTTCAAACCTTAGCCGATGGCAGACGCGCATTTGAAAAGGGTCAATTTGATGTGATGGCTGGCACCTTGATGGAGTTTTATACCGCACGTGAAGTTGAGGGACTAGATCCGGTTATTTTTATGGTAGCCGATTTTTCAAATGGCGGCGATATGCTGCTTGCACGTAAAGAGATTACAAGCGTTGCCGAGTTAAAAGGTAAAAAATTAGGTTTTGAAGCAGGCTCGGTAGATGTGTTGACCGCAGCGAATGCGTTGGCCTCGGCAGGGCTAAGTTTTAATGATGTGACCCTAGTGCCTCTCCCCCAGCCCAGCAATATTGAAGCATTGCTAAAAGGTGAGATAGCTGCGGCGCAAACCTATCCACCTTTTGCGACCACGGCCTTAGCCGATCCCAATATTGTGCGTTTATTCGACACTAGCCAAACACCCGGTAATATCGTCGATGTGTTATTTACCTCAAGCAAAGTCATGCAAACGCGCCCTCAAGATTTAACTAAAATAGTTAACGCCTTTAATCGAGCTGTAGAGTATCAAACAACCCATCCTGAGGATGCTTATCGTCGTATGGCTAAACGTGAAGGATTAACCACAGAGGAATTTATCGATGCCCTGAGTGGCTTGGTTATCGTTAAACACCATCAACAAGCCGAGTATTTACAACAAGGGAAAATGCTCCAACTTCTCCAAAACACCCACTTAGCCCTGACTGATATTAACGTCATACAAGGCCCGCCTTGCGATAAAAGTTGCTTTACCGATTTAGCGATCACAGTCGAGTAGCAAAGCCATGGTATTTCGCTCACTGCGCAGCCGCTTATTAGGCCCCTTAATCGGTTTTGCCATTGCGGCAACCTTATTAGGCGCGCTCGGTGTCTATCAATTTGCTAAAAAGACCTTAGCCGACAACCTTGCTACTCAAGGCGAACTCATGGCTGCGACACTTGTTGTGACCGCCGAAACCAGCTCTTCGTTAAGTGATTTCCAGCGCACCGTGTTGGCCCTAGCAGCGGAGCCAAGCATTGAACGAATTTGGCTGTTAGACCAAAACTATCAACCCGTCTTTAACACCGACATGACGCCTGCTGTAACGCGTGAAAAAATGCTGAATAATCTTAGCCACCTGATATCCAAGGCCAAAAGTATCGGCGTCAGTGTCAGCGCGGTCGACCCTGAAAATAGTGATTATTTCCATGTAGTTACATTAGTGCACATCTCGGCACTGGAGCAAAACAACACCCTAAACCCAATTCCATCACTGCAAATTATTACCCTGAAAACGCAGCAAAATACCTCACAAGCAATACGTAGTGCCCTACTTTTAATCATGCTGTTTAGCAGTATAGGTACGGTGGCGTTTATCGCGATTTACTTTTTGATTAACCGATTAGTACTCAAGCCAAGCCAACGAATTGTTGCCGTAATGCAAGCCCAGCAACAAAGTGAAGCAATAACCACGAATTTTAAACCCATTCATGAACTTGGCTTAATTGGTGAAACCTTTGACCAACTCAGTCAAACCCTCAGATCAAGAGAAGAATCTCTGCAACTGGCTCTGCAAGAAGCCCAGCAAGCCAACATAGCAAAGAGCGAATTTTTAGCCAATATGAGTCACGAAATTCGCACCCCAATGAACGGAGTAATCGGCATGACCAGCCTATTACTTGAAACCAATTTGGACTCGCAACAAAAAAGCTACGCCAACACGGTGAAAAACAGCGCAGAATCACTACTTGCCATTATTAACGATATTCTTGATTACTCTAAAGTTGAAGCTGGCATGCTGGAATTAGATCGGTTGGAATTTGATCTCGGTGAGTTACTCCATGAAACAGCTAAAACGCTGCATATTAGAGCGCAAGATAAACAGCTACAGCTAATTTGCCCTGCGAGCCCGGTGCTTGATTACTGGTTTGTCGGCGATCCAGGGCGGATTAGACAAATTCTCACCAACCTAATAGGTAATGCCATTAAGTTTACCGAGCATGGTGAAATTGCGGTCTATTTCTCCACGGTTGAAACAAGGTCTGCGCAGACCAAGATAAAGATTGAAGTTACTGACACCGGAATTGGACTCGCGCCGCATCAAATAGAAGGTTTGTTTGATCGCTTTACTCAAGCCGATCTCTCAACTACACGTCAATATGGTGGCACTGGCTTAGGGCTAGCCATTTGCAGGCAACTTGTCACCATGATGGGGGGAGAAATTGGCGTAACCAGTGAGTTAGGCCAAGGCTCTAAATTTTGGTTTACGCTCTGTTTAGAGCGTTGCCAACAGCCTAAAATGCCCCTCAATATGGCCGATATTCGCCGCCTTAATATTCTCGTCATCGATGATATGCCCACTCAACTCGCATTGTTCCAACAACTTATGGATGAGTGGCAAATCGCCTACACGCCAAAACTCTACCAAAAGGAACAGCAAGATGACGACCGGCTTCTGGATGAGATAGCGCATGCCAATCCGCCCTTTGATGTCGTGCTCATTGGCTTTCAGCATTTCGAACAAAGTAAGCTACGCTTATGTCAACAAATCCAGCAAACGCTCAGCAGCAGTAAGCTCATCATTATCTCCAATCGCAGAGCATTACAACAGCTCAACAAACAATCACCACAGCAGGGGGCATTTGTCCCAACGGCTCAACTCGAACAGCCCATCAATCAATCTTATTTGTTTGACGCCTTAGTTGATATCGCAACCCCAGCGCCTGCATTGGCGTCGACCCTTGATGAAGGCCAACCACAGGATTTTCCTCAATTTAAGGCTAACGTGTTAGTCGTTGAAGATAACATCACGAATCAAATGGTCGCGAAAGGCTTCTTGCAACAGTTTGGTATTGATGCAACCTTAGCCGCTCATGGTCAAGAAGCATTAGATCTTTTAGCCATGATGCCGTTTGATCTTGTCTTTATGGATTGTCAAATGCCTGTGATGGACGGCTATCAAGCAACCCAAGCTATTCGTTCATCAGAATCAAATGTGTTGGATCACCAAGTTCCCGTGGTGGCCATGACGGCGAATGCCATGGCCGGCGATCGGGAAAAATGCCTCGCGGTGGGAATGAATGACTTTATCTCTAAACCTATTGATATCAATAAGCTAGAGCAAGCCTTACGACAATGGCTCAGCATAAAACCAAGCCCAGCTAGTACCTAGGCGTGATCTTGTATTAATACCCTAATTGCCGTTTAACAAGGGCCATCTCGCTATCATCTAACTGACGCCACTGTCCTGGCAGTAAATATGCTAACGTCAGATCTAAGATAGCGACTCGCTGTAAATCCACCACACGATAACCCAATACCTGAGCCATCTTACGAATTTGCCGATTTAAGCCTTGGGTTAAGGTAATGGCAAATTGATCCTTAGCCAATCGCTTAACTTGGCAGGGCCGAGTTAGCCCTTCTTTTATTTCAACGCCCGCCGCCATCGCGGTGATAAAAGCGTCATCAAAAACAGGCACAACGCGCACATGGTAGGTTTTAGGGTGATAATAATCCGGATGAATTAAGCGCTGACAAAGCTCACCATCATCGGTGAGCAGTAACAAACCGTGCGAGTCTTTATCTAACCGCCCTACTGGGTAAATGCGCCCTGCATCAGGCGGTAACAAGTGCAATAAACTGGCGCTGTGATGCGCCCTTAAATTACAGTCAACGCCAACGGGTTTGTTAAACAGCCAGTAACTAAACTCCGTGGTTAACGTCAGAGTTTGCCCCGTCAATTGCACCACATCCCCCGCTTTTACATGATCGACATGCTGCGCAATCCGCCCATTGATACTCACGTCACCGGCATCAATATGACGCGAGGCTTGGCGACGCGAGCAATAGCCAGATAATGCAATATATCGAGCCAAACGCATATTTAGTGGGGCATCTGTGACCGTTTGCTTAAGGTTGCTCACTTGTCAATGTCATTCCAAGTGAAGTACTCGGGAGTCTGTGGCAAATCTAACAAGCCTTGCTTTAAAAAAGTGGGATATAGGTTCACCTTGGCTATTTCGCTGAGCTTACACCAACGAAAACGCAGTCTTCCTCCACGTTCAATGCAGACTAAATTGTCATTAATATCGAAAGGGATGTCTGGCTTAAGCTGGGTTAAAAAATAGTGACCTAATTCATGATATTTTAACTCACCGTCAACAAAAAAATTCTCAACTAACCACAAGGGTCGGATCACCTCGCTGACAATGCCAAGCTCTTCCATCAGCTCACGGGTAACTGTCTCTTGAGCAGATTCTAAAAATTCAACTCGACCACCGGGTAAGGTCCAAAAATCATCATTGATGCCTTGGTGAATTAACACATGACCTTGCTCAATAATGACAGCGGCACTGCGAAAATTAAAGCAATGACCATCACGAGTAAAATTTAGCATCTATTAAAATCTCAAGGTTGTTCTTAACATTTGTACGAGTGAGCCATGCTCATTTAACAAAGAGGCCACTGGCTAAAAAAGCACTAATGGCGGTTAACACGCGTCGATTAGTCATCAAAAAGGTATGGGTCACCGGCAGGGTTAAGTGATCTTTCATTCCCTTGATCTTAGTGCTGGTAACACTGACCTTACCATCGTTAGGTCTGGGCATTAACGTCGACAAGATCAAGTTGATGCTGCGCGTCCCCGCAATCACGCCCACTTCATAGTCCACTGCGCCAAGCCGCTTAGGCATGCTCATGTCATCTGTGCCTAATTGTAAACCCGCCTCGCCATTGATCCATTTAAATAGTCGTAAGTGGCCGAGCTTGTCGACAATTTCACTGCCTTGATTGGGCGGTGCTAACATCACCACTTTGCCTAATCGCTGGATTTTATGTTGGGATAAATACGCCCGCACTAAAATACCGCCCAATGAGTGGGTAACAAAGTGAATGGTGTGGCCCGCTTGGCACTGCGCTAGGGCTTGTGGGATCACCTGATTGGCTAAGGTCATCACATCATAATGACGTGACGGATAACCAAGGTTAACCACTTGATAGCCTTCGCGGCGTAAGTGCTTGGCGATGGTATTCATTGAACGCGGCGTTCTGACGAGGCCATGTAGCAAGATCACGGTTTCATTTTTAGCCACAGAGAGTTGGCTCATTGCTGCTCAATCCATTCATATAAGCGTTCAACATTAGCTGGGTATTCGCGTTTTAGCTTCTCAACCCAATCATCAATATTATCCCACCATGCGGGTAAATCCGGTGATTGCGCTTTTTGGGCTAACTCACGCAGCCGCTTTAAACCAACCGAGCCTGCGGCACCTTTGATTTTGTGGGCTTCACTGACGATGCCCGCTTGATCCCTTGCGATTAAATTGGATTCCAGCACGGATAAGTATTCTGGCATTAATTTTTCAAACAACTGAACGCTGCTGATCAAGGTTTCTTTATTCACCGCACCAAGAAAATCACTCAGCATTTCAATGTCCAGCAAAGCCTCGGTGGTGAAAGCCGGTTTTACCTCTCGGGGCGCCATTACAGGCAAAGGCTCGGTGGCAAATAGCTCACTCACCATGTTGACCACCGCTTCCACACTAAGCGGCTTACTGATGGCGTCATCCATGCCCCGCTCTATATATTCACTTGGATCGCTGATGACATTGGCGGTTAGCGCCACCACTGGGCACAAGTCATCTTGATAAGTATCGCGCAGCTTAGCTACCACATCAAAACCACTAAAGTCAGGCAGTTGAATATCTAATAAGATAAGTTGATAACGGTGGCTGGCAACCTTATCTAATGCCGCTTGTCCGGTCATGGCAACAGCGACGCTATGGCCCATTTTTTCCAGCAATGCTTTGGCGACGGTGACATTTAGCTCGACATCTTCCACCAGCAAAATATCTAACTTAGGCAAGGCTTTCACCCGCTCACTGAGTGCATTGACTTGTTTGGGTACGTCGACAATCAACTCAACGGTAAAGGTAGAGCCTTGACCGAGCTCACTTTCCACCTTGATCTCACCGCCCATGGCATGAATAAGCTTAGACGATACCGCTAAACCGATACCCGAGCCCGTTGCTTGCTTGGTTCCCTGTACTTGATAATACATGGAGAAGATTTTTTTCAGCTGATCGCTGGGGATCCCCATTCCGGTATCTTGCACCGCCATGACTAGCTTGGCTTTATCGCCTTCAAGAGGCTGCGCACTGACGCGAATATCCACCCGGCCGTGATCGGTGAACTTGACCGCGTTAGTGATCAAATTCCACATTACTTGGCGCAGACGTGTACCATCGGCTTCAATAAAGTCGGGTAATGTCGTGAGATTTTGACAACTCAAATAAAGGTTTTTTTGCTGCGCTTGAATGTGCGCCAAGCTTTCTAAATCGGACACAAAATCATGGAAATTTAACGGCTGCGGGGCGATTTCTAGCCGCTTCCGGTCAAGCTTATCTAAATCTATGATATCGTTAAATATATTACCTAATGTCGTGGCACTAACATGAATGGTTTTAAGGTATTTCTGCTGCTGTTTGGTCAAGTCACTGTCTAGCAGCATGCGACTTAATCCCACGATCCCATTTAGGGGAGTACGCAGTTCATGGCTAATGGTAGAGATAAAGGTGGTTTTATCTCGGCTCGCCTTTTCCAACTTCTCTTCGTATTTCTTGCGCTCGGTAATATCACGGCCAAATCCGAGTAAGCCTAATCGTTTCCCTTTTTGGTCAAAAAACGGCACCTTACTTAATTCAAAATAGGCTTTTCGACCGGACGGAAATTCCAACCACTGTTCGTAAGTTAATGGTTCGTTGGATTCAAACACGGCAGCATCGGTTTCGATGACGATATCAGCAATATCAGAGCGATATACATCACGTGGCGTTAAGCCAATGAGTTCAGACTCCTTTTTACCAATCAGAGCTTCCATCGCCTTGTTGCAGCCAGAAAAGCTGCCTTTTTCATTGCGGTAGTAAACCAAATCCGGGGAGCTATCGATAAATGAACGCAGTAACGCCGTTTTATCTTCTAGGGTTTGCTGCGCTTCTTCCCGTTGTTTTATTTCATTTTCTAACTCGGTCATGGCTGCACTGCGGGCGCGCTCAGCCTTTTGTCGCTGCTCAAATTCTTGGTGCATTTGCTCTATGGTGGCGGTGAGCTCTTGGGCTCGCTCTAGATCGCGCTCACGCATTTCTTGCAGTTTTTTGACCATCAGACTTGATTTTTTGCGAGCCAGCTCCAATTGATCCACTACGGCAGAAAAAAAGTAAATTGCCCAGGGAGTAATTAATAAGCCGAAAAAAACGGAACGAACTAGGTCTATCTGTTTAATCTCGCCTGACAAAAATAATGTCACCGCGATTTGCACAAATAGCGCCAACAGAATAACGCAGGTCGCCATTAAAAAGCTGAACTTGAAAATCCCCAAACGGGTTAGATAGGAAACATAGAACTGCGACCAAAGTTTCATTTTTTTCATATAATTGCCCTCGTTTATCGCCTCCATAATAAACGACATTGTTGGAAAAACCTTGGTTTTTTATGGTTTTTAATCTCTGCTAAGGGGGGTATAATGCGCCCCTTTAATAAAATTTGAGCTAATTATCCTCGCTCAAATGATAGAATTGCCTATCAATCAGGTAAGCCGCCCTTAGCAGTGCGTATTAGTAGTTATCAGGAGTATCGCCTTAATGTCATCATCTATGCCGGACATCGCAAATAGTGCCTTCGCCCAAAAAGAAGGGCTATTGGACTGGGTTGGCATGAGCCAAATCGAACTACCTTTGATGGTGTCGAGTGACAATCAAGCGGCTCGCCAAGTCAGCGCCAAGGCCGAAGCCTTTGTAAATCTCGCCGACGCCAAAGCCAAAGGCATTCATATGTCGCGGTTATACCTGTTATTAGATCAACTCTCCGTTGAAGGTGAAGTGACCCTAGCGAGCCTAAAGCAATTATTAAACGACTTTTTGGTTAGCCATGATGATTTAAGCAATCAAGCGCACTTAAAACTCAGCTTTGATTATCACTTACGCCGTAAATCACTGATCAGTGGTAAGCAAGGTTGGAAAGCGTATCCTGTGGTACTGACCGCGCGCCAAGAAGATGCAAATTTTAGCCTAGAGCTTGAGCTAAATGTGCCTTACTCTTCAACTTGTCCTTGTTCGGCGGCGCTAGCACGACAGCTGATCCAGCAAGCATTCAGTGACAATTTCAATGGCGATAGCATTAGCAAAGAAGAAGTACATGCTTGGCTAGGCACCACCCAAGGTATAGTGGCCACGCCGCACAGCCAGCGCAGTAATGCACAAGTTAAGATAAAATTAACCGAGCAAAGCCAATACTTACCTATCATTGAACTTATCGATTTAGTTGAGCAAGCACTGCAGACACCAGTTCAAGCGGCAGTTAAACGCGAAGATGAACAAGAATTTGCTCGCCTAAATGGCCAAAACCTGATGTTTTGTGAAGATGCAGCTCGTCGCTTGCAACATGCTCTGACCCCTCGTGACGATTTTGCCGATTTCTGGGTGCGGGTAAATCATTATGAAAGTTTGCATGCTCACGATGCGGTAGCGGTCACCACTAAGGGTGTACCAGGTGGCTTTAAGCCTTAGACTAATACTTAGCGTTACCCCAAAAGCAAATGCCATAAAAGCCCAACGCCATGTTGGGCTTTTATTTTTCCTGCGCTAAATATTGATAATGAAGCACTTGGTTACGGCCATTAGATTTAGCCTGATACAAGGCTAAATCAGCTTGCTCAATCAGGCTTTCACATTCTAATTGCGGCGCTGGGGTTAGCGTGGCGACGCCTAAACTGACGGTAATATGCTGAGCGACTTTTGAATATTGATGTGGAATGTTTTTGTCGGCGACCGCATTGCATATCACCTGCGCGATATAACATGCCCCTTGCGCATCGGTATCGGGTAATAGAATAGCGAATTCCTCACCGCCATAACGCGCCACTATATCTGTAGTGCGTTTAGATGTTTTCGCTAGAGTATCTGCAACCAAACGTAACGCATCATCGCCTTGTTGATGGCCATAGTTGTCGTTGTAAGGTTTAAAGTAATCTATGTCCAATAATATAAGCGACATATTTTGCTCTTGATTAATACAACTGCGCCAGTAGTAGCGCAGCCTTTCATCAAAACTTCGTCGGTTAGCGACTTGGGTTAAGCCATCAATAAAACTTAATTCCTCTAGCTTGCCAATAGCTGTCGCCAGTTGTTGTTCGGTGCCCTTTCGGTCAGTGATATCATGAGTCACCATAAGTATGGCTGGCGCGCTAGTAGACGAAAAACGAAATGGGCTTTTTACCACTTCTAACCATTTTTGCTGGCCATTGGCTAAAAAGACCAATTCTTCGTATTTCACGTGGTCATTTTGAGCAAAGATTTCTTGGTGTTGGCGTTTATTCCAATCAACTTTGTCTTTGGGCAACATGCTGGCTACGGGCTGGTTAATGATTTCTTCTAAGGGCTTTTGAACCAAGGATTGGGCAAACGCTGGATTGGCCATCAAGCAAATCCCCCCTTGATCCACCACGGCAACGGGATCGGGATGATTCACAAACATATTTTGTAAGCCTTGTTTGAGGTGTTGCTGCTTCTCTTGCTCACAATCAGCGCGACTGATGGTTTGTGATTGATTCAAGATAACTAACAAAGCATAGATCTGCTCTTGTTCGTTACGCATCGGGGAAACCATTACGTCTTCTTCTTGTTGCAGTTGCCCTTGCCAAGCAAGTGCTTCAAGAGGCCGCTGACGAGCCAGCTCAACTTTAGATAAAATATCCCTATCGCGTTTGCCTATTACGTCCTCAACCTTGAGCCCGACCAAATCAGACCAAAGGCTATTACAGCTCAACATCACCCCTTGCTTGTCTTTAATACATGCAGGGCTAGTGATCACAGATAACAAGTCTTTTAGTAAGGCTTGTTGCTCAGGTAGCGGTCTAAAGTCAGGTTGCGCGGTAAGCCGACATAACTGGCATAACCACACTTGCTGCTCCCCCCGTTTGATCACTTTGCCGTTAAGGGTAAATAAGTGCCATTGCTGAGTTTGATTATTGAGGCCAACTTGCTGATTAACAATCATTCCTTCAGACAAACTGGTGTTAACTAAGTTGACCAAGGGTTGTAGCCAGCTCGGCGTAGGGGTTTTAAATTGACTATCAGGGGCGCACAAGTCCAATTCATAGGCCATTTTATTGGCATTGAGCAAGTACTTACCATCTAAGCTAAGGAGCAAAGTAGCAAAGGGAATATCATTGATATAGTAGCTTTCTTTACGTCTCAAGCGCTTAACAGCGCGCCAGATAAACAGGATAAAAGCAATGCTGACGACCACAGGTAACAACAGCCACCACCATAACCCAGATAGGGATAGCCAAGTTAAATTAATTTTTTGCAGCTCAGAAGAGCTGATCAGATTGGCGCCCCAGCTGATCCAGTCAATCAACTCACCTTGTAAGGGAGCCACATGAGCCAGAATATCTAACTCAATCAAGGTGTATGAATGCATAAACAAGGTGAGTAGATCATCACTCTGGCCACCGCCCGTATCTAAGCTAAGTGAGGTGATGGCGTCGATTTCGCCCTTCAACAAGGCAAAACTAAGCGACCAAATGGATTGAAAGGGCTTGGCATCGTAATTTATCCGCTGCGCTATGTTCTCGGGTAAAAAGCCCTTATCTTGAATATACCCCAGCACTAATGTATGGCGTTTATCCTGCAAGGCAAGGCTGACTTTGCTTTGCTGCTCAGGAAAGTAATAAAGCTTAATTTTTAGACCAACCAAAGGAATGGCAAGCTGTTCAGGTGCTCTTAGCTCGCTAGATAGACCTACGTAAATATTGCGATTATCCGCCTCTGTTGCCTTAGACAAAGGCACCATATTGACCATAATGCCGGTATGGTGTTGCCATCGCAGCCAATAATCCGTCAACACTCCCATCACCAGATTATCTTGATAAAACCCTAAATATTGGTGCTTATCAGCCACAACCACATTAACCAATTGAGGCTTTTCGGTATCTAAAAGGAGGTTATTGGCAACAGCACATGGCACCAAAGAGGTTAATAACAACCAACAGAGAAATAGCTTGGATCTGATTAGTGACAAAAAACAACCTAAGCGGCGACGCAATAAGTTAACAAAGAAAAGCATTACCACTTGCTACACCAAGTTGGTAAAAATTCACAATTGAAACGCAAAGTAAACATGACATCAGGCCTTTTTAATTTGCTTTTATCTATTATGAATGACTCTCGTTAATTAACCAATGTTTCACCGTTATGAATCAAAAAGTTCCGTGATAGGTCACAAAAATTTTCTAAGAATTAAAGACATATGGATTAGTTGTTTGTGTCCCTTGAGCGCCATTGGCAGCTAAACCTTGCGCCACCCCTATGATGCCTTGCCAGCGATCTTCACACCAAAGCGGAGCAATTAAGGTGGGTTTTCGCGCCGTCGCTGACACACGATGGAAAACGACCTCAGCTGGAGTGCGTTGGATCATCATCACCGCAGCTTGTACATACTCTTCCTTGGTCAAGGCGGTTATTTTTCCCGCCTGATAAGCTTTAGCCATGGTAGAGCCCGCCACTATATGTAAGGGGTGCAGTTTGATCCCATCAACGCCTAAGGCAACCACCGCATCTATAGTGTTTTGATAATCTTGCCGAGTTTCTTCCGGCAGTCCAACGATTAAATGGGTACACACCTTAATGCCTAATGCTCTGGCTTTAAGGCACACCGCTTTATACTCAGCCCAACCATGGCCTCGGTTAACTCGCTTTAAGGTTCTATCATTGCTGGTTTGCAGCCCCAGCTCTAGCCAAATTTCAAAACCTCGTTGCTTATAGCCGGATAACAAATCAAGAACGGCATCAGACACACAATCAGGTCTAGTACCGACACACAAGCCGACAATATTGCGATAGGTTAACGCCTCTTGATAAAGCCGATCGAGAGTCATCACCTCACCATAAGTGCTGGTATAAGCCTGAAAATAAGCCAAATATTTATCACTTTTTCCAGCTAGCTCCTGCGCTTTGACATTCAGCTGTTCGGCAATGGGGGCGGCGGCGATTTGCTCATCAGCAAATGAAGCCACATTACAAAATGTACAGCCTCCTCTACCTAAGGTGCCATCGCGATTTGGACAGGTAAAGTTAGCGTGAATGGTTAATTTTCTTACTGTTTCGCCGTAACGTGACTTTAAATCTTGGCCTAGGGTGTTAACCCAATGGTGTAATTGCATAGCGCCCCCAATCATGAAGCCGACATGCTAAATCAAGCTGGAACAAGGCGATCGGAAGCTAAATCAAAATTAGTGATCTTAGGTAAAAAAAATTTTTTAACATTGATTTAAACTTTTTGCACAAAAAACGACCTAAACTTAAGCTGTAATCACCAAGCTAATTTCGGGTTATAGATTTAACCGCTAAAGATATCTTGATAGACAGCTGAAAGTTATGAAAAAATGCAAATGTTATCAAAGTTAGTTAAATGTAAACAGAATTTGACTCAGCTCATTTTTCTGGTTAGTTTCTCGCCAACGTTAAGTATAAATATCATTGCCAAGCACCCAAACAATTAAAAATAAATACTAAGCAATGATAATCATGGAGCAAACTGATGTCTCTTTATCATCCCTCATTCGAACGCGACAACTGTGGTTTTGGCCTTATCGCGCACACCCAAGGTGAAGCGAGCCATAAACTAGTACGAGTAGCTATATCGGCATTAGATCGCATGAAACATCGCGGCGGTATTTCGGCCGATGGCAAAACCGGTGATGGTTGTGGCCTATTAATGCAAAAGCCCGATAGCTTCTTTCGCGCCATCGCCAAGGAAAACGATTGGCATCTTGGCCGAAATTACGCGGTCGGGACGCTGTTTTTAAGCCAAGATGACAAACTCGCTGATCAAGCCAAGCAAATTATCAGTGAAGAGTTAGCGCGCGAAACCTTAACCTTAGTCGGTTGGCGCGAGGTGCCTGTCGATCAAACTGTGTTAGGCGATATTGCCAAAGCCAGTTTGCCTAATATTCAACAGCTGTTTATCAATGCACCGACCGGTTGGCGCGCGGCAGATTTACAGCGCCGCCTCTATTTAGTGCGCAGACGGATTGAAAAACGCATCGACAACGATGACGTCTGTTACATTGCCAGCTTGTCGAATCAGGTCGTGATCTACAAAGGCTTAGTGATGCCAGAAGATCTGCCCACCTTCTACCTTGATTTGGCCGACATTCGCATGGAAAGCAGTATTTGCTTATTCCACCAGCGCTTTTCCACCAATACCTCACCCCGTTGGCCGCTAGCACAACCGTTTCGTTTGCTGGCTCATAACGGGGAAATAAATACCATAGAAGGTAACCGCCAGTGGGCGAAGGCGCGCTCGTATAAATTTAGCTCGCCCTTATTACCCGATATGCAAGAAGCGGCGCCCTTTGTTAATACCTCGGGCTCGGACTCTTCATCCCTTGATAATATGGTTGAGCTGTTTCTTGCTGGTGGCATGGATCTGTTTCGCGCCTTTCGTTTGGTGGTGCCACCGGCGTGGCAAAAACACCCGTCGATGGATGATGACCTCAAAGCCTTTTACGATTTTAACTCCATGCACATGGAGCCATGGGATGGGCCGGCGGGCATAGTCATGACAGATGGACGCTTTGCCGGCTGTGGCCTGGATCGCAACGGCCTTCGCCCTGCTCGCTATGTGATCACCAAAGACAATTTCATTACCTTGGCTTCCGAGGTGGGTATTTGGGATTATCAACCCGATGAAGTGTTAGAGAAAGGCCGCGTGGGCCCGGGTGAACTTTTTGTTATTGATACCAAAACCGGCAAACTTTGGACCTCATTTGCCATCGACCAAGATCTCAAATGCCGCCACCCCTATCGTCAGTGGTTAAGTGAAAACAGCCAGCGTTTAGTTCCATTTAGTAAAATAGCCGATAACCAAATTGGCGCACGGCAAATGGACGAGCTGACCCTAAAGAGCTATCACAAAACCTTTGCCTATTCGGCCGAAGAAATCGAGCAAGTGATCCGAGTTCTCGGCGAAATCGGCCAAGAGGCCACCGGCTCCATGGGCGATGACACGCCAATGGCGGTATTGTCTCAACGCCCACGCAGCTTATACGATTATTTTCGCCAAAAATTTGCCCAAGTGACCAACCCCCCTATCGATCCTTTGAGGGAAAATCACGTGATGAGTTTGGCCACTTGCATCGGCCAAGAACAAAACGTGTTTAATGAAACCACGGGCCACGCTAATCGCGTGATGTTTGACTCGCCTATCCTGCTTTACAGTGATATTCAGCAGCTATTAGCGCTCGATCAGCAACATTATCAACACGGTGAAATAGACATCACCTTTAGTTCAGCCGAAGGCTTGAGTGCCGCCATCGATAGAGTCACTAAGCAAGCCGTGTCGCTAGCTCAAAGTGGCACTGTGCTGCTTATTTTGTCCGATAAAAATATCTCCCCAGAGCAACTGCCGATCCCAGCGGCGATGGCTCTTGGCGCGGTGCAGCAAGCGTTAGTGAATAATAACTTACGCTGTGACACTAACATCATAGTAAAAACCGCCAGCTGTCGTGACCCGCATCAGTTTGCAGTCTTACTTGGTTTTGGCGCGACCGCCATCTACCCTTATCTGGCCTACGAAACCTTGGCCAAGCTCGTTGATAATGGCACGTTGAATCTCAATCTACGCGATGCCCTTGAAAACTATCGCAACGGCATCAACAAGGGCTTATACAAGATCATGTCGAAAATGGGCATTTCGACCGTGGCCAGCTATCGTTGCTCACAGCTATTTGAAGCCATCGGCATAGACCAAGAGGTGATAGAGCGCTGCTTTAAAGGGGTTAGCTCGCGCATCGCAGGCGCTGGCTTTGTTGACTTTGAGCAAGATGCCTTAAGACTCAATAAACTCGCCTATATTCACCGCAAACCACTTGAGCAAGGCGGTTTGCTCAAATACGTCCATGACGGTGAATATCACGCCTATAACCCAGATGTCGTCAGCAGCTTACAGGTCGCGGTTAAATCGGGTAACTACAGCGATTATCAAGTGTTTGCTAAGCATGTGAATGATCGCCCCGTGTCGAGTTTACGCGATTTAATGACGCTTACGGGACAGCATCAACCCATTCCACTTGAGCAAGTTGAAGCGCCCGAGTCCTTGTATCAGCGCTTTGACTCGGCGGCCATGTCGATTGGTGCCTTGGGGCCAGAAGCGCACGAGGCGCTCGCCATAGCCATGAACACCTTGGGCGGTCGCTCAAACTCGGGGGAAGGCGGTGAAGATCCTGCGCGTTTCAGTGATTTGCGCTTATCGAAAATCAAGCAAGTTGCCTCGGGTCGCTTTGGGGTTACCCCGCACTATCTGATGCATGCAGAAGTGATCCAAATAAAAATAGCGCAAGGAGCAAAACCGGGCGAAGGCGGTCAATTACCCGGCCATAAGGTCACCACCCAAATTGCTAAACTGCGTTATTCAAATCCGGGCGTGGCACTGATTTCGCCGCCGCCTCATCACGATATTTACTCGATTGAGGATTTAGCTCAGCTCATTTTTGATATCAAAGAGGTTAACCCCACTTGTTTGGTGTCGGTTAAGTTGGTTTCCGAGCCGGGCGTAGGCACTATCGCCACCGGTGTGGCCAAGGCTTATGCCGACCTGATTACTATTTCGGGTTACGATGGTGGCACCGGTGCCAGCCCACTCACCTCGGTTAAATATGCGGGCAGCCCTTGGGAGCTAGGCCTAGCCGAAACCCATCAAGCCTTGGTGGCCAATAATCTGCGCCATAAGGTAAGACTGCAAGTGGATGGTGGCCTAAAAACCGGCATGGATGTGATCAAAGCGGCGATCTTAGGGGCAGAAAGCTTTGGCTTTGGTACTGGGCCTATGGTGGCATTAGGCTGTAAATACCTGCGCATTTGTCATCTTAATAACTGTGCAACGGGGGTCGCTACGCAAGATGAAAAACTGCGCCGCGACCATTATCACGGCCTGCCTGAAATGGCGATGAATTACTTTAAGTTCATCACCCAAGAGGCGCGTGAAATCATGGCCGAGTTAGGCATTAAACAGCTGACGGACTTGATTGGTCGCACGGATTTACTGAGCGTTAAACCAGGTGAGAGCCAAAAACAAGCTAAGCTCGACCTGTCGGCCATTCTTTATGCGCCAAAAAATGAGGCGGGTCATGCGCTCCATTGCACTCAAGACAATCCGCCTTTTGATAAGGGCGAGCTTAATCGCAAACTCGCGAAGCAACTTGGCGAAGCCATAGCAACGAAATCGGGCGGCATCTATCGCCACCCGATACGCAATACCGATCGCTCGGTGGGCGCACTGATTTCCGGCATGATCGCCAAACAGCATGGTAACCAAGGCATGGCGGGCGATCCGATTAAAGTCATGTTCAATGGCACCGCGGGACAAAGCTTTGGCGTTTGGAATGCTGGCGGCCTTGAACTTTATCTCACAGGGGATGCCAATGACTACGTCGGTAAAGGCATGGCGGGCGGTAAAATCGTGATCCACCCCCATTCAGGGGTTGCGTTTGCTTCTCATCAAGCATCCATCATAGGCAATACCTGTTTGTATGGTGCAACCGGTGGCCAGCTGTTTGCAGCAGGCTGCGCCGGTGAGCGTTTTGCGGTGCGAAACTCTGGCGCCCACGCCATTGTTGAAGGCATAGGCGATAACGGCTGTGAATACATGACAGGCGGTATCGTGACTGTATTAGGCGAAGTGGGTGTTAACTTTGCTGCGGGGATGACGGGCGGCTTTGCCTATGTACTCGATGAAGCCGGAGACTTTAGCGAGAAGCTTAACAGCGAATTGGTGGAAGCCATCGAGTTAGAGGATTTAATTATTCACCAAGAGCATTTGCGCGGTTTAATCAACCTACATCTTGATGAAACAGGCAGCAGCAGAGCCGAATACATTTTGGCGCATTTTAATGAGTTTTTACCTTTATTTAGACTCGTTAAACCTAAATCAGCTGAACTGTCTTCACTGCTAGGTCATCGCAGCCGTTCAACCGCAGAGCTTAGGGTTGATGCCCAGTAAGGAATTGTTATGAGTCAAAATGTGTTTCAATTTATCGATGTACAACGCATTGATCCGCCGAAAAAGCCAATTCAGGTGCGTAAAGAAGAGTTTGTCGAAATCTACAAACCCTTCAATGACAATCAAGCGCAAATGCAATCGGATCGCTGCTTAGAGTGCGGTAATCCTTATTGTCAGTGGAAATGTCCCGTTCATAACTACATTCCCAACTGGTTAAAGCTGGCCACCGAGGGCAAGATTTTAGAAGCGGTGGAATTATGTCATCAAACCAATAGCTTGCCTGAAGTATGCGGCCGAGTCTGCCCACAAGATAGACTGTGTGAAGGGGCATGTACCCTCAATGATGACTTTGGCGCGGTGACCATAGGTAATGTAGAAAAATACATTACCGAAAAAGCCTTTGAAATGGGCTGGCGCCCCGATATGTCGCAAGTGGTTGCCACCGATAAAAAAGTTGCCATAGTCGGTGCTGGCCCTGCGGGCTTAGCCTGCGCCGACATTCTTGCGCGTGGCGGCGTGAAAGCCGTGGTATTTGATCGCTACCCAGAAATTGGCGGTTTACTGACCTTTGGCATTCCACCGTTTAAGCTGGAAAAATCCGTGATGATCCGCCGCCGTGAAGTGTTCAGTGCCATGGGCATTGAATTTAAACTTAACACCGAAGTGGGTAAAGACGTGGCTTTTGAAGATTTACTCAACCAATACGACGCCGTGTTTGTCGCTACGGGTACTTATACTAACATGCGTGCGGGTTTGGCCAACGAAACCGCGCCGGGCGTTTATGATGCCCTGCCCTTTTTAATTTCCAATGTAAATCGCTTGATGGGCTTTGAAAACTCCCCTGCTGAATTTATCGATATGAAAGATAAAAAAGTGGTGGTACTCGGCGGTGGTGATACCGCCATGGACTGCGTTCGTACCTCGATTCGCCAGCAGGCTGCCAGTGTTGCCTGTGCCTATCGCCGCGATGAAGCCAATATGCCCGGCTCTAAACGTGAGGTGCAAAACGCGCGTGAAGAAGGCGTTGAGTTTATCTTTAACGTGCAGCCGACCGCCATTGAGCTAAACGAACAAGGCGCGGTATGCGGCGTCAAAATAATCAAAACCCAACTGGGTGAGCCTGATGAAAATGGCCGTCGTCGCCCCGAGCCCATTGTTGGCTCAGATGAAGTATTACCAGCCGATGCTATTATCATGGCCTTTGGTTTTCAGCCCAGTCCTGCCCCTTGGTTGGCCCAGCACGGGGTTGAATTGGATCAATGGCAACGCATAAAAGCGCCAGAAAAAGGTGCTTTCGCTTTTCAAACCAGCAACGAAAAAATCTTTGCCGGCGGGGATGCAGTGCGCGGCTCAGATCTGGTTGTCACGGCCATAGACGAAGGCCGTAGAGCCGCCGATGGAATAATGACTTACCTTGGCGTGTAGCTTTTTATCGCAACGACTTGGGCTTAACAACTTGATTTTACAAGTCGTTGCGATGATATTAAGAACACAATTAGCCAAAGTGAGAAAACTCATGCAACCCAATCAATCTATTTATTGCAAAGCCTTGGCCATTGCAGCCATCTCCCTTTCCGGCTTATTTCCAGTTCAGGTATTCGCCGTTGGCTCAAACCCGATCATAGAGTGTAACTTCACCCGCTCCAGTGATCAGTTTGGCATTAACCAAGAAACGTTAACGCTCAAATTTGAACTTGATCCGCTCGGGCCCACGGGCTATTTAATTGAGCCTTCAGGAGCCAGTAAGGAAGTCAAACTTATCTACAAAGGAAATGGCGCTGCTTTTGTTGATCAAAGTAGTACGGGCGAGGTATTTGTCACTTCAATCGACCGCCATTTAAATGCGGTGCATTCAAGTCACCGAGTGAGCTTACAGGGCTCGTTGTTTGCCAAGCAGTACTATGGTCGCTGCATCAGTAATAAACCTTGGTCGTAGCTTAACTGTTCACTTACGCACCTTGTGCTTCTGCTAAAGACTAGGGCTAGGGAGCTGCAAGGTGAAAGGCACACTAAAAAAGCTGTCTTAATCAACAAACTCAATAAAGCTCTGCTGACAATCCGACATGGCTCAAGGGTATTCGTTCCACAGTAGAGTAGCTTAGCGGCCCCGGCTCGGTTCACGCTAAATTTGCTTAAACCTCTACGAATGTTGCATCGGGGCAGGCACTCGCGAGCCGTCCTATAACAGCGCTTGCTAAGTATGCAGGCACACCAAAATCTAGTGCACCATCTGAGCTATTAAAGAGTGATAAACAAGTACCACTCATCGGATCGGTTGCAAGCTGAATACGGGCGATAGAAGAGGCTTTTATCACCGTCCCTCGTGTTCTAAACAAGCGCTCTACATAAAACTTGCGAATGGTTATTTCGTCTCCATCTATCTCGATAATTGCCTCGAGGCTTGAGCACCTTTGTTCGAAAAGTCCGTTCAACAAGGGAAAGACAAAGGCGATACATAGGACAAAAACAATAATAAAAATAATAATCATAGCATTAACACCTTTGAGTTAACTCCAGTCTGCCGCAGCTGTGCTTTTAGGGGCTATTATCTGCAGCCAGTAACCTAATTGTACTTATTGCCAATACAAAGTTGCTGTTATTTATGCCTATCCACCTTGACCATTTATATCCAATGCGCAACGAAACTTTTATCCCACAGCGAAATGATGGCCTTGTCAATCCAGAGAGGTGAAGAGCGAAAACACGAACAGCAACAAAAAATAACAAATACATCATCGACAGCCAACTATCCTCTGTGAATAATAGTGGCTTTTCTTAACATGGAACCACTATGAAAATACTTATCTTAATCATGGCCACGTTTTTATTTTTAAGTGGCTGTCGTGTTGGTGATGAGATAGAAACAGCTAGCAAAAATGTCAGCACCGAGCGCGTCTGGGTGTTTGCTCAATTTAATGTGCCCGAAGAAAATGACGGACTTGAAAGCTATTATTACTATGGTCACGTTGCCAAACCCATCTTTGATGCGATAAGCGAAAACCAGATCAGCGATGGTTTTATTATGCTAAGAAAGGTGCGTTATTGGGGTGATGATGATCGAGTGCATGAATATCAAGATAGTCAAGACAGCGGCAATTTGGTGTTTCGCATTGCCGATATCCGCCGCATTAAGCAAATCAATCAAGATCCCCTACTTGATCCTGAAAATAAACAAGAAGTCATTGAATTTCAGCAGTAGTTTGCTTCTTTAAACGATGGCCTGTTCATTCTGCAACAGGCCATTGCGCACTAGACCGCGACGCACGTTGCGACACAGCTTAATAAAGCGTTCAAGGTCGGCAAAATTGGGCTTTTGGCCTTGAGCGATACTTGTTTTCCAACCAATGATTTCCATTTCCACCAGCTCTAACAGCTTTTTAGTACAAACCTCGCAATGATCGCTGCAAATGCTCGACTCCGGCGCTTGAAACGGAAATTCGGCCTCAACCTTTGCCATTAAGGCCAACATCACTTGTTCGCAACTGGGTTTTGTCATGCGCTATCGCCGAAACGAAAAAGGGAAGCTCAGCTCCCCTTTTTGTTATGCATTTTTATATGTAGGCTTATTGCCAAACATATAGGTTAAATAGTTTTTTACCACGCTTGATCAGGGTAAATTTACCGAACAGGGCGTCGGCCTTACTGATAACAGCTTCGGTCTCTGCCACTTTTTCACCATTTACCGCAACCGCGCCGTTACCGATAAACTCACGCGCCATCTTGTTTGATTTGGCTAACTCAGATGCGGTTAACAGTTCAACTAATGCTTTCTCATCACCTTCCACTTGGGTGGTAGGCAAACCATCTAAGGCTAGCTGGGCTAAATCTGATTCACTTAAAGAAGTTAAATCACCCGAGAATAACGCATTGGTGATGCGCTCAGCCGAAGCCAAGCCTTCTTCGCCGCGTACTAAACGCGTCACTTCGCGCGCAAGTACTTGCTGACCTTCAGGGCGACCTTGAATGGTTTTGTCTTTTTCCTCGATTGCTTCAATCTCTTCAACAGATAAGAAAGTGAAGTAACGTAGGAACTTGTACACGTCAGCATCAGCAGTACCCAACCAGAACTGGTAAAAGGCGTAAGATGAGGTTTTGTTCTCATCCAACCAAATGGTACCCGACTCGGTTTTACCAAACTTAGTGCCGTCAGCCTTGGTTACGAGCGGCAGCGTTAAACCAAATACTTGATTTTTATTCATACGACGAGTTAACTCGGTACCACCGGTGATGTTACCCCATTGATCTGAGCCACCGATTTGTAAGGTACAGTTTTTATCGCGGTTAAGCGCCGCAAAGTCGTATGATTGTAATAACATGTAGCTGAATTCGGTGTAAGAAATACCTGAGCCTTCACGCTCGATACGTTGTTTCACCGATTCTTTTTGGATCATGGCATTAACGCTGAAGTATTTACCGACATCGCGTAAAAACGAAATGGCGTCAATTTGGCCAATCCAGTCTAAGTTATTCACCACTTCGGCGCCATTTTCAGCGTCATTGAAGTCAACAAACGCACTCACTTGCGCCTTAATCTTTTCAACCCAGCCTTCTACCACATCTGTGGTATTTAGCTGACGCTCAGCGGCTTTAAAGCTAGGGTCGCCGATTAAACCGGTAGCACCACCCACCAGCGCTAGGGGCTTATGGCCGTATTGTTGAAAACGCTTAAGCACCAATAGCGGCACTAGGCTACCAATGTGAAGACTGTCGGCGGTAGGGTCGAAGCCACAATACAGGGTGCGACAACCTGTTGAAAGGTGCTCAGCTAATTCTTCATCAGCGGTACACTGTGCAATCAGCCCACGGGCTTGTAAGTCTTTCAAAAGTTCATTTGTTGCTGTCATCGCGAAACCTGTTTCGTTATTAATATAAATCTAAAATGGGGCTCGATTTTACACATTTGCTATAGCAAAAAACAGGCTCATCCCAGTTTGTTTATGGTTTTTAGGCGCTTTTTTAGCGATAGAGGGTGTTTTAACCGTGCAACCAAGCACTCTAGGAATATGTCTATCAAATTCGATTGTGCTAAGATTCCACTAATCTTTTTTATAGAGTGAAATCATTAACATGAAAATTGGCATTATCGGTGCAATGGAGCAAGAAGTTGAACTACTTCGTGCTCAACTAGAGCAAGCTGAAACCAAGGTTATCGCAGGTTGTGAGTTTTATCATGGGCAACTCAATGGCGTTGAAGTCATTTTAACCAAATCGGGGATCGGCAAGGTCGCAGCGGCTGTGGCGACGACCCTACTGCTTGAGTTGTACCAACCTGATACGGTGATTAACACGGGCTCTGCGGGCGGTTACGACCAGAATTTAAAAGTGGGTGACGTGGTGATTTCTTCACAAGTGCGTTATCACGATGTTGATGTCACTGCTTTTGGTTATGAAATCGGCCAAGTGCCACAACTGCCAGCGGCATTTTTACCCGATGCAAATCTAGTGCAAGTGGCTAAAGATTCGGTAGCTGCGGTTGATCAAACGGTACAAGTTATCGAAGGCCTTATTTGCACTGGCGATACCTTTATGGCCGACCCAGTGAAAGTGGAATATGCCCGTAATAACTTCCCGACCATGGCGGCGGTTGAAATGGAAGCCGCTGCGATTGCGCAGGTCTGTCATCAATTCAAGGTGCCATTTGTGATTATTCGTTCTCTGTCTGATATCGCGGGCAAAGAATCGAGCCAGTCATTTGACGAGTACCTAGTGGTTGCGGCAAAACATTCAAGCCTGATGATAGCCGAAATGGTGAAGCGTCTTGGCTAGTTTAACGCCTTGGCGACAAGCTAATCGGTTAGCTCAAACGAATGCCTAGCCTGCTCGAGCTATATCACCTGATACCCAACCAGCTAATGTTATTATTAGCTGCGTTGGTATCATTTTATTTTCCACTTCCCTTGCAATATCACCCCGCTACGGCCCTTGGTCACTTACTGCAAATCATCGGCAACAAGGTCGCCAATCCCAGTAATAGTATTTCACAACAGCAGCTTGCTGGCGTATTGGGTTTAGCTGTGGTGTTACTGCCCAGTGTGGCCTTAGTGATCGCCCTTAAACAAGTGCTATTTTTTGAAGACGCATTTGATTTTCTGCTATTGCTTTTCTTGTTTGAATGGCGCGCCTATAGCAGCCACTTTCATGAATGCCGTCAAGCCTTGCTCGTCACGGATAAACAAAGTGCGCGTGATAGCCTAAGCCGCATTACCTTGCGCGATGTTGATAGTTTGTCGCTACTGGGACTGCAAAAAGCCGCCGGCGAAAGTCTGGCGTTACATTTAACCCACCGCTGGTTTGTGGTGTTTTTTTGGTTTGCTGTTGGCGGTATTTATGGCGCCGTGATATGTCGCCTATTGCAGTTGTGCAGTTTTTATTGGAATCGTAAAAAGGCCCGCTATCGTCACTTTGGTATTGCTGTGCAGCAAACCTATCAGTTGTTTGCCTTCATCCCCTGCTGGCTTTTATCTTGTACCTTAAGTTGTTATGGCAATACCCTTTACACCCTTAAAAACTGTTTTCGCCAAGGAGCAAGTTGGCCTGCACTCAGTTCGGGATTAGTATTAAGCGCATTGGCGAGCAGCTTAAAAATACAATTAGGTGGGCCGCGAATATATGACACCATCAAGATGCGCTTTGCCCTTTTAGGGACGGGCGATAGCCTAAATCAAGGCCATTTAGCCCCCTTATATTCCCGCCTAAATCAAGCAGCTTGGCTGTGGATAGTGACTTATATACTGATAAACGTGGTTATTTGGCTAATTCAAACATCTTAGGCAAGAACCAATAAACTTGGCTTAGCTTACTCGGAGTTATAATGGATCCAATGAAACTTATTCTCACTTTAGTTCTCTGCTTTTTTACCTCATTGGCCTTTGCCAACAACCCTGTGCCCATAGTGAGCCAGCAAGAATTAATCACTTGGCAGCAAGCGAACAAAGACATGCAAATTATTGATGTGCGCAGCCCCAGCGAATTTGCTCAAGGCCATGTCCAAGGTGCCATCAATATTCCCTATGATCAGATAGGTCAGCAGCTGTCGCGGTTAAGCCAAACAAAAGACATAGTGGTTTATTGTCGTTCAGGTCGCCGCGCGGCTATTGCAGAGCAAACCTTACTAAAGCAAGGCTTTAACCGCGTCTTTCATCTAGAGGGAGATATACTGGGTTGGCAAGCTAACGGTTTACCTTTAACGCAGCCTTAATTCAGCTTTAGCGCAGCTTTAGTTCAGATTTAGCACAGCTTTAGCTAAAAACACTCAAGGTTTACCTTTAATAGGGACTAGCGTGCACCACGCACGCTAAAACTTAATTAGCCAGCCGCAGCCACAAACGCCATTTCAACTAAGTAATCAGGGTCGGCCAGTTCCACTTTAACGCAAGCACGAGTAGGCGCAGTGCCCGGGGCAAACCAAGCGTCCCACACTTCATTCAACGCAGCTAAATTGGCAAAATCCGTGATGTAAATCGTTACCGATAAGATACGGGTTTTATCGCTGCCAACACTGGCTAACATGGCTTCGGCTTGACTAAACACTTGTTTTACTTGTTCGCTTATACCTAAAGATAGATCGCCTTCTGGCACCTCAACAAAGTGAGCAATACCGTTATATACGGTCACATCAGACCAACGCGTGGTTGGGTTAATACGTTGAATATCCATAAATTTCCTAGCTAACATTTACCATCAAAGCCAATATACTTTAATACTGGCTAACACTGCCCATGTTGAAGCAGAAAGGCGAGTTTAACATAATTGTTACGGTACTAGCCCTTTGCTTTACAAGCTAGATCATAGCTTTGTGTTTAAGTGAGCTAACTTCAGCTTTGATTAAAGGTATTTCAAATAGACACTGTATGAATAAGCAGCAAAACTTCGTTTTCAGGGATGAAAACGCAGAGCGTATAGGGACATATTCACCGCGTTTTTGCGGATTATTCATACGATATAGCTTATCCAAAGCTCAGGTTAGTTAAGCTCATTTAACTCTTGCTCTAGCTCTTGCGGCAAGATTTCATCAAATTCAACCAGCAGCACCTGCTCTGTGATCAGCTTACCATCAGCATGAACCTTAGCTTGTGCCTGTTTCAGCAATTCAGCTTGCGCTTGTTGCTGTAACTTGAGGGCTTGTGCCTCGGCCTGCTGTTTGAGGTACTCAGGATCGGTATATTGAACGAGCTCCGTAGGCCAAGTCGGCACCACTTGCTCCATTTGCTGATTTAATACTTGCTCGGCAAACACCGTGGGCGAGCCACCGGTTATCAACATGACCGCCATCTGATTCGTGTCAGCGTTCCAAACAAGACCGGCTTTGTCTGCTAACTCAGGTACGGGGGTGTAATTTGATATCAGGTAATACAAGGGGCCTTGCTGCTGGATCTCATTGGCCGTGTCCAACAAAGCAATTGCCGTATTGTAATGCTCACCCAATAGCGGCGCCATACGACTCTCGATAATAGGCTGTTTGAGTAAGTTGACCTCTTTAGGGTCTAAACCCACCAAAGGTTTGAGCAGAGCCCACATAAGTTGTCCCTGAGGAGACATTAACAGTAACGGCGCTGCACAGGCATTTAGAAATAAAACCCACCACAACAAGTGAATAGGTTTACAAGGTATGAGTATCCATTTACCCAAGATAGGTTTGCTCCAATCATCGCCGGCACGTCGCCGGCGGCGGATTATAGCGAGCAGATTTTAAACAAGCGAGAAAATTTAAGGCTGTTCAAGCATGGTGTTAGAGGCCACCACAAACAGCCAAAAAAGGTTTAAAAAGAATTAAAATCAATCACTTAAAAGCAAGCATTAAACGATTCTGTGAGTTTAATGCAGCCATCAATGGCGCTGAATATGCGATGAAGCTCGCCTTCTCGGCGCCAGCTAAGGATTCAGCTTGTGGCAATTTCACTGTTTTGGGATTGGTGTGGACACCATTGACTAAGAACTCATAATGCAAATGCGGCCCCGTAACGCGACCAGTCGCACCTACGGTACCGATTTTATCACCTTGCTTAACGCGTTGGTTTTGTTTAACAAAGCGCTTATTTAAGTGTAAGTATTTGGTGATATAGCTAGAGCTGTGTTTGATCACCACATAATTACCATTAAATTTGTTATAACCAGAGGTGATCACTTTACCATCACCCGCAGAGACCACTGGCGTGCCAGTTCTTGCTGCGTAATCAATACCGCGATGAGCTCGTACCTTACCTGTCACGGGGTGACGGCGTTTAGGATTAAAGTTTGAGCTGATATATTTAAAGTTAACCGGCGCGCGTAAAAATGCTTTGCGCATGGCCTTGCCTTCCGGCGTATAAAAGCTACCGTCTTCACTTCGCACTGCTTGAAAAACGTCACCTTGGTTAATAAATTCTGCTGCCAAGATTTTGCCAGTTTTAACAAACTCACCATGCGAATATAAGGTTTCATAAAGCACAGCAAAACTGTCACCTTGGCGAATATCCAAAGCAAAATCCACATCCCAGCCAAAAATATTGGCCAGCTCCATGATCACTCCCGCTTCTAAGCCACTGTTCATCCCCGCATTCCAGAAATTGGAAACGATATCGGCACGGGTAAAGGCCGTGCGGGTTTCTAGCTCAAGTGTTTCTACCTCAACGTTAAAGCCAGAAGCAGCCTTAGTGACAACGAGGGTTTCGGTACTATTATAGGGATAACGTAATTGTTGGAATTTGCCGCTTTCGGTCAAACTAAAATGCAGCGTGTCTCCGGGGTGGATACGTCTTAGCTTATGTGCATCTCCCCCTAAATTATCAATTCGGTGTAAGGTTTTAGCACTTAACCCAGCACGGGCAAAAATACGCGCTAAACTATCACCCGACTCCACAGTAATGTCTTTTTTTACTAGCTCGGGCAGGTTGTTTAAGGTGTTGTTTTTTGCGTTTTGACGACGTTCAAGCGATAAATCTAATGAATACTTCTCACCGACCTTGTATTTTTGCTGACCGGGCTCAAGCATTTCATCTAAGGGCTGCCGATTAATTAACGACGTTGTAGTGGTAGAAGCAAGGGTCACGGTTTCAGCCCCTGCGGCTGGCAAATCGCGACTGAATAACATGCTCAAACAAAGTAAAACACACAGGAGCACAACATTATATTTATTATAAATACTGGCAATAAATGACATTTAAACCACACCAATTTCAAACTTTCGACTGACAAAACCCTTGAAGTTTATCTATTGACGCTAGATTTAGCTACGCCAGCTCAGAAATTAACCTCGTTTGAGTTCTCAGTTTTACAACTTAATCAATTACTCTGGGCTTTAATTGTGCGTAATCGAATAAGTCTTGGTGAGCGGTGATGCGTTGCTCTTTGACATCGATAGTGAGGACAGTGATGGCGGGTAAACTAAACTCAATGGTTTGACCTGGAAAGCCGTAAAGAGTGCCTTCGCCGCGATAATGAAAGGTACCAATAAATACAGCGACTTTGTTGGACACAAAAAACTGTGCTTGCTCGAAACTGGCTTGCTGCATACCTTGGCTAGAGCGGCGCCAAAATTCTAAGATTTGACGTCGCCCTTTGTAGCTTTTACCCGCGGTGGTATCGCTCAGTGTGGAATTTTCAGTTAAGTAATTGCTCAGCTCGCCATATTTTCCCGCCATTAGCAGCTGCATATAATGCTGAGCAAGGGCTTGGCGTGACATAGCAGGCAATGCTTTTGCTTGCGAAGACACAACGCAGAGCAATAAAGCCATAGCACTAACACAACGCAACAAACCCGCAGACATGGGTTATCTTCTCAGGTTAAAGACAGGTAAAGACAGATGCCAACGCAACGCCGCTAAACGTAAACCTAAGGTACCTGTCATTGCGATACCTAATGCCCACCCATCATCAATGCCAAGGTACAAGCTGGTGGTATACAATACACCGCCGAGTATGGAAGCGGTTGCATAAATTTCTTTTTGCAGTACGAAAGGAATTTGTCCTGCTAATACATCGCGGATCATGCCGCCGGCAACCCCAGTAATCACCCCCATCACCACCGCAACCACGGCTGGTAATTCATAAGAAAGTGCTTTTTCCGCGCCGATGACGGTAAATAACGCCAAACCAAATGCGTCTAAAACCGGCAATAAAAAGCTAGGTAAATGATGCGCCTTGCGCGCGGTGAGCATACTAATCAAAGCCGTGGCAAAAATGACATATAAGTAAATCGTTTCGTTGATCCAAAATACCGGCGTTGCGCCTATTGCCATATCTCGAATGGTTCCGCCACCGATAGCGGTTACCGATGCAAGTACCACCACACCGATAGGATCCATTTTTAGCCGCCCAGCCACCAGTACCCCGGAAATGGCAAAGACAATACAACCTAAAAGATCAGAGAAAAAAACAAATTGAGCAAGCATGGATTTGGTGGCTATTAGTAAAATTTGGCGCGATTTTACCCTAACAAAATCTAAAATATTATCCTTCTGGCAAAAAAAAACGATGCTTAGGCTAATTACCTGAAATAGGGCCTAGGCATCGTCAGTTTGTTTGTCTTATTTATACTTGTTCGGCAGTCGACTCGGGATAAGCTTGGGCTTTTTTCGCTTTACGACGCTGGAAAAATTCTGACACATTTATACCGAGTTTAAGTAAACAAGGCGTAAGCACTAGGGTCAGTACGGTGGCAAATGCCAAGCCGCCAGCAATGGCAGTGGCCAGTTGCGACCACATTTGCGTACTCGGTGCGCCAAACTCAACCAAACGGTTAACTATATCCACATTGGTTTCTAGCACCATTGGCATTAAACCCAATACGGTCGTCACCGTCGTCATTAAAACGGGGCGTAGGCGCTGTGCTCCGGTACGTAAAATAGCCTCTACCGACGTCATTCCTTTGCTGCGTAAAAAATTAAACGTATCGATCAAGACGATATTGTTGTTAACCACAATCCCCGCCAGGGCAATGACGCCTATCCCCGACATCACAATACCAAAGGGTTTTTGCGTTAGATAAAGGGCAAAGAACACCCCCACGGTTGAGAACAGCACCGCACTCAAGATTAACCCAGCTTGGTAGAAGGAATTAAACTGAGTCACCAAAATAATCGCCATCACAAATAATGCCACGATAAAGGCTTGACTTAAAAAGGCTGATGATTCGGCTTCGTCCTCATTTTGACCGCGGATCTTAATGCTCAATCTCGGATCGATATCCATTTCCGCCAGCTCAGCTTCAACCCCAGCTAAGATATCATGAAGTTGATAACCCGGTGCTAAATCAGCACTGATGGTAATAGACTTGCGCCCATCTACCTTGTGAATTGTGGCCTGCTTATGGGCTGCCGATAACTCAACAAAGTTGGTGATCGGCACCTGACCATGACTGGTTTTGATGCGCAGCTCATCAAGGCGAGCTAAGCTGCGCTTATCTTCTGGAAAACGCACACGGATGTCTAACTCATCATCCACGTCATCAGGGCGATATTCGCCAAGCTTTACACCTGAGGTAATAAATTGCACCGTGCTGCCCACTAATGCGGCATCAGCACCGTAACGCGCAGCATCGGCGCGATTAACATTAAGCTGCCATTCAATCCCCGGCTTATCACCATTGTCTTCAATGTTGACAAAGTAACCCGAATTGACCATTTTCTCGCGCATCAGCTTGGCCGCTGGCTCAAGCAGCTCTGAAAAGCGTGAATTAAGCTCAATGGCCACATCTTTCTCTGATGGCGGCCCACCCTCGTCTTTTTTGATCACTATGGTGATACCAGCAAGATCTGCGGTGCGTTGATAGATATCCTCAATTACTTGATCAGCAGGGCGCCGGACCTGCCAATCAAACAAGTTAACGCGCATTGTGCCGATTAAGTCATCTTCGTTATTACCTGAACTGCCGGTTTTCACAACTAAGGTGTCGATGTCTTCCATGCCTAAGATTTTGTTTTCAACTTCGGCCATTAAGGCATCTTTTTCATATATTGAAAGATCGCCATAAGAGCGTACTTTGATGTTAAAGCCAGCTGGCTCCATATCTGGAAAAAAGGTCACACCAAGATTAGAGCTGCCGTATAAAAACATCACCAAAACCGCAGTAAGCAAGGCGGAAACTAATGCTAAGAAGGGATACTTAATGGCGCGATTTAACAAGCGTACATAAAAGCCTGTGAACCCTGGCAAGGTCAAAATATTACCGGTTTCAGCTTGTAACAAAGCTTGCTTATTCTTCTCTGATACCGGTCTGGCCTTGCCGAAAATACCTCCTAAGGCGGGGACAAACACTAACGCCATCAACAAAGAAGCCAACAAGGTACAGATCAAGGTCAAAGGCAGATACTGCATAAACTCGCCCATGATCCCCGGCCAAAAAAGTAATGGTGCAAAGGCGGCTAAGGTGGTGGCGGTTGAAGCTGTAATCGGCCAAGCCATGCGCTTAGCTGCAAGACGGTAAGCTTGCTTTTTCGGGACCCCCTCTGACATTTCTCGATCGGCATATTCGGTCACGACGATGGCTCCATCCACCAGCATCCCCACGGCCATGATCAAAGAGAACATCACCACGATATTGATGGTCATGCCAAAAATAGCCAAGATCAGAATACCGGTTAAAAACGACCCCGGAATTGAAATACCAACCAAGGCGGCACTGCGCACACCGAGAATGGCGACAATGACAATCACTACCAGAATAATGGCTGAGCTGACGTTAGCCTGTAGCTCACCCAACATGTTCTTCACGTCTTTGGACTGATCGCCTGCAAAGTCAACTTTAACATTACTCGGCCAAGCCTTGCTCTCTTCCGCCACAAGGGCGCGCACTTTTTCAACCGTTGAGATCATATTTTCGCCAGGGCGCTTAACCACCTCCAGTGCCAAGGTGGTTTTACCGTTAACACGGGCAAACGTTTCTGGATCTTTAAAGGTGCGGCGTATGGTTGCCACATCGGCGAAATAGACCACAGTATCACCATCTACCTTGATAGGCAGGCTCATGATGTCTTGTAGATTACTGAACACTGAGGGCACTTTTATGGGAAAGCGGCCCTGTCCCGTATCCATATTTCCCGCGGCCACGATTTGGTTATTGCGCGATATCAGTTGATAAATATCGGCGGTATCTAGGTTATAACTTTCAAGTAATAAGGGATCGACTAAGATCTCCATCATATCTTCTCGATCACCTTGCAACTTGACCTCGAGTACCTCGCGCATACCCTCAATTTCATCTTGCAGCTCACGGCTAATCGCGACCAAGGCTCGCTCGGGGGCTGAGCCCGAGATCAATACCGTTAATGCTGGATTCATGCTGGCGAAGGTGATCTCATGAATGGTTGGCTCATCTGTGCCATCGGGTAATTTGGCTTTAGCCAAACTGACCTTTTCACGCACATCGGCTAAGGCGTCTTTAACGTCTATGCCAACATTAAATTCCAAGGTCACCGAGCCATGGCTGGCCAAGGCGACCGAGGTCATTTCTTTGATGCCTTCAATGCCTTTGAGCTCTTGCTCTAGTGGCCTTAACAACAGTCGCTCGGCATCTTCGGGAGAAATACCTTCATGATGTACAGAGACATAAAGAAACGGGATCTGAATATCGGGATTGGATTCTTTAGGAATATTGCTATAGGTGACCGAGCCCGCAATCAACAGCAGCAATAACATCATGACGACGGTGCGCGCACGTCCGAGTGCGGCATCAATCATACTAACCATTATTCGCCTCCGCACTCACTGCAATAACTTTATCACCGGGATTAACAAATCCTTGACCAACAGTGATCACATCAACAGAGCCAGAAAAACCGGATAACCACACACCGTCATCTTCTGCTTTAACCACCTTAATCGGGGTAAACACAACATGCTCATCCACCACGGTTTTAATGCCAAGCGCACCATCATCATCTAGGGCTAAAACGGCCGGAGTCACCTTGATTGCAGTGGTCTCTTGCAGTGGAATACTTAACTCGGCGCTCAATCCAGCCAGATAAGTCAAATCCGGATTGTCGATAGCCACTTCAATGCGAAAGGTATTCGTAGCAGGATTTGAAACCGAGGAAACGTATTTAATTTTACCTTCAACATTGTCATAGTTAACCAACCTGGCACGAGCGGGCTGACCTAACTTAATTTGGTTTATGTCTTTTTCGGTAACATCACCAACGACAATAATTGGATTGATATCAGCAACTTGTGCTATGGGATCGCCAATACCCAAAAAGTCACCTTGCTCAACCATACGTTGATTCAAAATGCCGGTAAACGGCGCCTTGATTAAGGTTTTCTCTATTTGCAATGATAGGCTCGCGACAGACACACGAGCATCGACTAAGGCCGCTTCAGCTTCGGCTAACCTTGCCTTGCCTTGAAAGCCTTGGGTGCTTAACTTTTTAGCGCCGTTATATTCGATTTCTCTTTGTCTGAGTAACGCCTGAGCACGAGCAAGTTGCTCTTTTCTATCATTCATCTCTAACCGCACAATAGGCTCACCTTGCTTCACCATGGCTCCACGCTTAGCAAACACTTCAACCACTTTGCCACTGACCTCGGCACTTAGTGTGGCTTGACGGTTCGGCTCACTGCGCCCGTATAGGGTTAGATCTTTAACCACTGATTGGGCAACGAATTGTGCTACTCGTACCTTAGGTAAAACCTGCTCCGCTTCGGCTTGTTTGGTTTCGTGTAAACTCGATTGATCTTGAGCTTGGCCTGACAACATCCATAAAAATAACAGCACAGTAAGAAAAATGGCGATGATGTACGGTCGCGTTGCGAGCCAGTTAGAAACAACAGCTGGGCCAGACATGATTTCTCCTTAAATAAATGACGTTTCGTCACCATTGGCGAACTTTTTCACCGATTAGATTACAACACCTGATAGCAAAATGATATTTAGATGATATAAAATGCAGTTTGATTTTTCGTTATCCTAATAGATAACGCACACCGTTTTCTGACTGAAAGTGCGGTTTAGTCACTAGTACGACTAACTTATGATTGGCGATCACTCTAAATAAGCGATTGAATATTAGACAATATAATCTAATGGAGAGGTTTCTTGCTGGAACTAAAAAGCCACTTACCGACATCGACAAGTGGCTTTGAACAATACTCGTTTAGCTATGAATTAAATGCTAAAACTAGAGCCACAACCACAAGTCGATGTCGCGTTTGGATTGTTTACCAAAAAGCGTGAGCCTTCTAGTCCTTCGGTATAATCAACAGTTCCGCCAACGAGGTACTGTAAACTCATAGAGTCAACCACCATGGAAACGCCGTCATTACTGACTACGGTATCACCTTCATTTACTTTTTCATCAAAAGTAAAGCCATATGAAAAGCCAGAGCAGCCGCCACCTGTCACATAAACACGCAAATTTAAATTGGGATTTTCTTCCTCGGCAATAAGGTTTTTCACTTTATTTGCCGCGGCATCACTAAAATTAATAGGTAATGCTGTTTCTACACCTGTCGACATCTGTCACCTCTGAAGTCACTATCTACCCCGATTATCTAATACCTGACTAAACAGTTCAAGTATTCATCTTTGTAGGACGAAACTTGTTGCTTCAAATCTATTCAATTTGAGTTGAGCCATCATTTGCTTCAACCTCAGGTTCATCACTAGGCAAAGGTTCAACTTGCCCATCAGCAGTGCTATTGGTATTTTCTTGCCCCGCTAACACCTCGACCGCTGCCTCGGCACCAGAAACCTTATCCTCAGCAATAAGCTCTGCAGCTAAGTCTGGTGTTGTTTCCACAGAAGGCGCTAAGGTAGGTTCAAGTGTAGGTTCAGCCGAAGGCTCAGGAGTTGGAGCAGGCACATATACTTGCGACCAAGGATATTCAGCAGACCAAGATTGGGCTTGTTGATTCCCCACTTTTTCAAGTTCAATCGAGAGCTTCACATCCGCAGCAACCATGCCTTCAGGGAGACGGATATCACCCTCGAGTACTTGGAAATACGTAAAGTCCAATGCCATTTCCAGTTGATTGTTTAATGCCAGAGTCGCTAGGTCTGCCATGATGGTTTGCTGCTGTGAATCTTGACCAGTAATAGTAAAAGTCGCTTTACCTTTAATATGCTCACGCTCTTTAGCTAACTGCACAAGCACTAAACGATAACGAAGAAGACCGCTTTCGATCTCGCTAAAGGTTAAGGAGTCAATAGCAACGCCACCAATCATTAGTTCTGGCGCGAGTATTTTTTGATAAAACGCCAGCTCCTTACGTAAATCAAAAATTTCATTTTGCGCCTGACTCAAGGTTTGATTGATTGAAGCTAAGGCGGCTTGCTCGGTTTCGAGTTCGGTATTTTTTAAGGCTAACTGCTGGTCTAACTGACCATTTTTTTCATTTAGTTGCCCTATTGTCTGCTGTAACGGAGCTATCATGGCAATGGTATCTTGATAACCTTTTTGTCCAGTTAAATACCCTATGCTTAGCCCAGCGCCAATCAAGATGGCCCACCAAGTGATCCTAATTAACTTTTTCAACCTTTTAACCTCTTGTTATGGAGAGTGAGAGTGTGCTTTAGGTGCGATTGGTTTGACGGGTATTATACAATTTAGTCTATTTTTTCACCCGATGGCTGGCATGTTATCAAAACTCCCATAAGCGCGCTGTAAAAAAAACATCTGTTATTGATAGCAGAAAGGAAGAGGTGAATTGCTATATCGCTGCACTTAACGAGGGATTTTGCTATATTGCGTAAAAATATCTTTTACCTTGAATAGGACGACCATGAGTCAATCTTCACAACTCTTCGAACAAGCTAAACACGTTATACCTGGCGGGGTTAACTCACCCGTGCGCGCTTTCAATGGCGTTGGCGGCGCACCATTGTTTATCGAACGAGCCGATGGTGCTTACATTTATGATGTCGATAATAAAGCTTACATAGATTATGTGGGCTCTTGGGGACCTATGGTGCTTGGCCATAATGACGCTCGCATTAAATCAGCCGTATTAGCGGCGGTAGAAAATGGCTTAAGCTTTGGTGCACCAACCGCGATTGAAGTTGAAATGGCTGAAAAAGTGCGTGAGCTGGTCCCCTCAATGGAACAAGTTCGCATGGTAAGCTCTGGTACTGAAGCAACCATGAGCGCAATTCGATTAGCGCGAGGCTACACCAATCGCAATAAAATAGTTAAGTTTGAAGGCTGTTATCACGGCCATGCCGATTCATTACTGGTAAAAGCAGGCTCTGGCGCACTAACCTTAGGCCAGCCAAGTTCACCCGGCATTCCCGCTGACTTTGCAAAACACACATTGACCGCAGACTTCAACGATTTAGCTTCGGTTGAAGCGCTGTTTGATCAATATGGTGACGACATTGCTTGTATTATTGTAGAGCCCGTCGCTGGCAATATGAACTGTATTCCCCCCAACGCTGACTTTTTACCGGGTCTTCGCACCATATGTGATAACACTGGCGCTCTGTTAATTATCGATGAAGTAATGACAGGATTTCGTGTCGCCCTTGGCGGCGCGCAAGCACACTATGATGTCGTTCCTGATATCACTACCCTAGGCAAAGTTATTGGCGGCGGTATGCCGGTAGGCGCTTTTGGTGGTAAGAAAGAAATAATGGAATATATTGCGCCAACCGGCCCAGTCTATCAAGCTGGTACCTTATCAGGTAATCCGGTCGCCATGAGCGCTGGCTTAGCAGCACTCAATGCCCTTTGTGAGCCTGGGGTATATCAAACCTTGGCAGAGAAGACCGAGTATTTAGCCAAGGGATTAAAACAAGCTGCGGATGATGCTGGTATCCCTTTAGCGATTAACTATGTTGGCGGAATGTTTGGTTTCTTTTTCACCGAAGAACCACACATTACTCGCTATAGCCAAGTAACCCAATGTGATATTGAACGCTTCAAACGCTTCTATCATTTAATGCTTGAGCAAGGAGTTTATCTTGCACCATCTGCTTATGAAGCAGGTTTTCTTTCTCTGGCTCACAGTAAAGAAGATTTAGACAAAACCATCGCCGCTGCTGCGCTTTGCTTTAAAGCGCTTTAATTTGGTAACTAGCAGCTAGCAACTAGAGTTATAGTGACCACGTCGCTATAACTCTTTTAAAGCAACTAATCTCCTCTCAACCTACTCTTCACATCTATGAAAACCCCTATATCTAACCCTATTTACCTTACTTGATTAAATCTTCCTAATACCACACACTATTTCCATAAAAACGCTCTTATTATGCTAATTTTATATTTAGCAACATAAACTTATGCCTCGTTCGGCTAAGCATAATAAGATCAGATTTAAGCTCAAACTAACCGATACTCTCACCTCGTCGTCCATTAGCAGGGGAACGCAATGAATCAAACTCTCGACCTTTCTGGAATTTGGCAACTTAGTAGCAATTCTGAGCACAAGATTAACTGTGACATCCCGATTCCAGGAGATATTCATAGTGCGCTAATCACCGCTGAAGTCATACCCGATCCCTATGTAGGAATGAATGAAACTCAAGTGCAATGGGTAGCGCAAACTCAGTGGACAATTAGCCACCAGTTTAATTTAGATCCAGAACAGTTTTCAGTCGCGGCAATTGAATTATGGTTAGAAGAGCTCGACACAATGGCGAGCATCAGCATAAATGACCAGCTTGTTTATCAAGCAAGTAACCAATTTAAGCGTCATATTGTCGACATTAAGCCAGCAGCCAAAATTGGGGGCAATCACATTTCAATTACCTTTGATCCGGTCGCCCCGATAGCCGCAGAGCGTGCAGCTAAGCTCCCCTTCCCCGTACCTTGGGCCGTGGGTAATAACCAAGTTCCTCATATGAATACCATTCGTAAGGCGCAATGTCATGCCGGTTGGGACTGGGGTATTTGTTTGTTGGTTGCGGGGATTTATCAGGCGCCAAAGTTAAAACTGATTAAAGATGTCAGCTTACGCTACCTAGAGCATAAGCAAGCATTTAACGGCAACGGCTGTGAAGTTTCCGTCACCCTTGAACTCTTTTCTTACTTGAGTCAAAAGCAAAACTTCAAAGCCCAACTTGGCGAACAAGTCACCGAGCGAACCCAACACATTAACCCGGGTTTGAATCAGGTTGAGTTTAGTTTTCTGGTTGAGCAACCTCAGCTTTGGTGGCCAGCAGGTTATGGTGCACAACCTTTGTACGATCTTAGCGTAAAAGTACAGCAACAAAGCATTAAGCAACAGATCGGCTTACGTCAGTTAGAGTTAATCACCGAAGCGGATGATATTGGCTCAACCATGATGTTTCGAGTTAATGGCCGAAATATCGTATCTAAAGGCGCCAACTGGATCCCCGCTGATGCCTTACCAAGCCGCGCAACCCATGACAAGGTTGACAAATTGTTGTCTGACGCAGTAGCAGCAAACATGAATATGATCCGTGTTTGGGGTGGCGGCGTTTATGAATCCGATGCCTTTTATCAAATGTGTGACCAAAAAGGGCTATTAATATGGCAAGATCTCATGTTTGCCTGCGCTCAATATCCATCAACACCCGAGTTTATTGCTGATGTTGAAGGCGAGCTAAATCATCAACTAAAGCGTTTACAACATCACGCTTGTATTGCTCTTTGGTGCGGCGATAACGAAGTCATCGGCTCCATCGGTTGGTACCCCGAATCACGTGAAAATAAGCGCAAATATACGGTGAACTATGATCGACTAAACCGCGCTCTAGATCTTAATGTCGCCCAGCTCGATCCCAGCCGCCGCTTCTGGCCAAGCTCTCCTTGTAACGGCGAGTTAGATTTTGGTGATGCTTGGCACGATGATAACAAGGGCGACATGCATTATTGGGATGTTTGGCATAGCGGAAAATCTTTTAGTGCTTATCGCGACGTCAATCCACGTTTTTGCTCTGAGTTTGGCTATCAATCATTTCCATCATTTAATAGCGTAAAAGCTTATGCCGGTGAGCAAGATTGGAACATCACCTCGCCTGTGATGGAATGGCATCAACGCAATAATGGGGGTAATTCAAAAATAGTTGAGATGTTTACAAGGCTATTTAGATTCCCGGTTGGTTTTGAGAACTTCCTGTATTTAAGCCAGGTCCAACAAGCTCTTGCCATTAAAACTGCCACAGAATATTGGCGCTCTACTAAACCTATTTGTATGGGCATTCTTTATTGGCAACTTAATGATGTTTGGCCTGTTGCCTCTTGGTCTAGTATTGAATACAACGGTCAATGGAAACAATTGCACTACCATGCGAAGCGATTTTTTGCTCCTTCGCTCGTCACCTTCGTCCCTAATGAACAAGGTGTTGATATTAAGCTAATCAGTGATCATGACAGAGATATTCACTTTAACGGTGAACTGACCCAATACAACTTTAATGGTGAAGTGATCGCAAGCTTACCGTTAAATGTCATCAGCCCTGCCGATCAAAGCGTCACCATTCACAGCTTAAATATTGAGCATGATAGCCCTACCTTTTGGCATATCAAGCTCACCAGTGAAGACGGTCATATTGAAGTAGAAAACGACTACAACCCCAATGATTGGAAAAAGTCAGAGTTAGCTCAGCCAAATATAAAATGGGATATTAGCCAACAGCATGATGATTTCATCATTACCTTGAGTTCTGATGTGCCCGCTTTTTATGTGACGCTTAGCTTTGATAACTTAGGCACCTTTAGTGACAATAGCTTTATACTCTTGCCTGGCCAAGAGCGAACAATTCATTACCAACTACAGCAAAAAGTCAGTATTGACGAGCTAAAACAACAACTTAAAATCAATCACTTAAGATCAAGTTATTGATTCAGTGAGTTGAAATAGCAAAAAATTGGGCAAAAAAAAGGGAGCATTTATGCTCCCTACTCAAAAAAACCATTACAAAGGAAAGGAAATGGCTCTTTGTAAAATATCCACGTTTTAATTCCCTTGATAGGGCTACCACTGCGCTCCTTGCTGTGGGAATTTTTGTAAAGTGAGGTGCAGTCACCTTACATCCACTCAATACACAATAGTCAAAACTAATAACGCTTCAAAAGACTGCTTGTAGAAAATACCAAAAAATCGCCCAAAAAACCTACTCTTGTTTGCGTAAAAATCGTTAACTGCCCACCCATTTTCTGCAAAAACGTTAAAACACACACGTCAAAATCGTAATAAAAAATCACAAGCCACTGTTTTAAAATGATTTATTAAATAACCATGATAGCGCTATCTTAATAAGATTAAAAATGCTTTTTTTGTTGTTCTGTCATCATTACGTCTCGAAACATAGTTGTTTCCCAGCCAAATATCGCTAAATGACACCAACCAGCCATATACTTTGAATAAATAACAAAGCGGTGATACCTGACGCGGATGAAAACACGCTACGGAAACGCCAGGTGAGCTAGCTGAATTCCAGAGTTAGATTAGGCAGTGTGAACTGAGTGACTGGGGTTGATAATGCTCTAAGAGCAGGAAATGTACATTGTTGACAGCTGTTGGAAGAGGACAATATAAGCAGAAAACACAAGAGGTATAAAAACGCCCATTTGAGCGTTTTTATACCGAATATAGCAGAAGATTACTTCATTACGAAGTCAACGCGACGATTGTCAGCCATGCCTTCTGAAGTACTGTTACTTGAAGCAGGATTGCTTTCACCTAAACTGACCGTCGATAGAGCAGAGGCATCAACACCGATTGATGTCATGTAGTTGTATGCTGACTCAGCACGCTTACCACCTAACCACATGTTGTATTTTTCAGTACCCGAGCTATCTGTATTCCCTTGTAACTCAACAGTTAACCCGTTTAATTTAATTGCATCAGCGACACAGCTCATGTGATGCTTCATACCACGGCTTAATTCATAGTTGTCAAACGCAAACTTCATTGGCGTTAAACCCACTACACGTCCGTCGATAGCTTGCACGTAGTTTTTACATTGTGACGGTACAAAGAAGGCAACTTCTTCAACCACTTCAATTTCAACTTCTTCTTTTATGCTACAACCAGCTTCATCAACCACATCACCTGCGGGTGTATCTGGACACTGATCTTTGCTGTTAGGAACACCATCTAAATCAGTATCAGGGTCGTAACAAAGGCCAGCAGCAATAGCACCAGTTAAAACTGTTGCCATCCCCATCGCTCCAGCGGCATCGGCACCAGAAGCAAAAACAGCAGCAATACCACCGCCAACTAAAGCACAAATAGCGGGATGAAATGCTTCACTATTTTCGCTATGTCGCTCATTTGGACTGGTTGAACATCCAGAAACGATTAACGCCGAGCTAACAGCGGTAGCCAAAATCAAATTCTTATTCATTGTATATCCTTTTATTATTTTATTTTGTCCAGTAGCCGACCATAAATTATAAAGGTATTAGCCAAAAATTCTACTCAACCAACTTTCATTTTTATTTATAATTTTTTTAGCACAGCTTTTTTGTGACCCTAGTTGCGTTTTTTTAACGGGTAAGACTATGGCATCACTACACGATTTATCAACTAATGCTCCTGTACTAGGCACAAACCGCCCCATCACAACCTCTTCAGGCATGCTCAGTTGATTGCTTTTCGCTTGACGTCGCTTCATATATTCTGCAAATACAGGTACTGCACCACCCGATCCTGTTAGTCCTGCAGGTTGATTGTCATCACGTCCAACCCAAACCGAAACCAGATCGCGCTGATCCCAACCAACAAACCAGCTATCACGGAGTTCATCGGTTGTACCTGTTTTCCCGCCAAGCGCAACGCCAGGTAAGCGCCAAGAAAGGCTCTTAGCAGTTCCTGTCTTAGTCACCTCTTCGAGGTTATATAAGGTTAGATAACTCGCCGCTTTATCCAGTACCCTAGTGGCTCGTTCCGCTTTTTCATAAATCAATCGCCCTTGAGCATCGGTCACCGCACGAACCGTGGCTAAAGGTTGATATAAACCTTGGCTTACTAAAGTTTGATAAATTTGGTTAACCCCCATCGGAGACATAGAAACACTGCCTAATACTAATGAAGGATATGGCTTAATGGGTTTTTCAACGCCCATATCATTGAGGGTTTTAACTACCTTATCTAACCCGATGTCGATACCTAAATTAACTGTAGGTATATTTAATGAGTCACTTAGAGAAGTATGAAGTGCCACGCTACCCCGATATTTTTTATCGTAGTTTTTCGGTGTCCAAGTTTTGCCCGATTTATTCTTTAATTTAATCGGTTTATCTTGTAGTAGTGATGCTAGCTGATAGTCGCCTTCTAGCGCAGTCACATACACAGCAGGCTTGACTAATGAGCCAATAGGTCGAACTGCATCTAGCGCTCGATTAAAGCCTGCGTATTTAACATCGCGTCCTCCCACTACAGCGATCAACTCGGCTTTGCGCTTGTCTGAAACGACGATAGCCCCCTCAAGCCCCCTAAGTTTGCGTTCTTTCTCTATATTGGCAAGCCCCTCAGCTAAAGCGGCTTCGGCGCTTTGCTGAGCAACCGGATCCAAAGAAGTAAACACGCGTACACCAGCTTGGATCACATCTGCCCCACCGACTTTTTCTTCTAATTCACGCCGGACTAAAGACAAAAATGCTGGCGCAGTTTGTTTACCCATTGCACCTCGAGTAATCACTCCAATATCCAATGTAGAAGCAACGTCATAAGTGTGGCGCTCTATCAGCTCATGCTCCATCATCATCTTCAACACCAGATTACGTCTTGCAATGGAACGCTCTACAGAGCGCCAAGGATCGTAATATGAAGGCCCTTTGACAAGGGCAACAAGGTGGGCGATTTGGCTAACCGACAGCTCAGCAACAGGACGACCAAAATAAAAATGGCTGGCTAAGCCAAAGCCATAAATACCATCAGCACCATTTTGACCTAGATAAACCTCATTCAGATACGCTTCCAATATCTGCTCTTTGGAATATCTAAAATCAAGAATCATAGCCATATAAGCTTCTTGCGCTTTACGCAACAAGGTTCTCTGACGGGTTAAGAAAATATTTTTGGCCAATTGCTGTGTTAATGTACTACCACCTTGAACTGTTTGACCGGCTTGTAAATTGGTAATAATTGCACGCAATATAGCAGTAGGTGACACTCCGTTATGCTGGTAAAAATCTCGGTCTTCCACTAACAACAAGGTATCTATCAATAACTGAGGCATTTGATTTAATGTAACCATCATACGGTCTTCAGCATTGGTGGTGCCAATCCGATCGATGAGCAGAGGTTCAAGGCGGGCATACCCCAGCTTTTGCCCTGTATCAACCAAGGTTATGCTGTTCACCACCTTGTCGCCAAAATCAATCAGGATACGCTTTTCAGGCTCAACACCATCATGAAATGCAAATCCCCTTCGAACCACCTCAATGCGTGTCTTAGATTGAGCAAATTCACCCGCTCTTCTTGGCGCAGGATCATAACGATAATTGAGCATTTTAAGCTCGCTAATGACCTCGCTTTTTTCGATCGGCATGCCAGGGTATAACGTCAAGGGTCTGGCAAACACTTGCGCTGGAAGTTGCCAAATAGGCCCATCCATCTTGCTGCGAATTTTGCTATCAAGATAGATCCCATAGAGCAACACTCCCGCAACAAGAACCAAGCCCAGTTTTAATGATGTAGATAGCAGCCATAGACCGGTTTTTTTCGTGCTGAAACGACGCGTTTTTTTAGTCGTCTTACGCCTTGGCTTGGCACGAGAGGTACGAGAAGGGGTTTTCTTGCTAGTAGTCATCTTAACTTAAATACTCAAACCGCAGTTAGCCCAATAAAAGAGGCAACATAGCATTAGGCCAGTATGAATGGAACCAAGTTTATCAACCTAATTCAAAATGATGGCTAATCGGTATTAACAATTAGCCATCGAAGGGAAACAAATTTGCGGTTATTGGTATTGATATTTACCTTGAATGGTCTCAGCAACCATAGTCACAACTCTAAAAATAAGTAAGAAGAAGAACAAGCACAACAACATCATCAATGTCGACGTAAAGTCATAAACGGGGGTCAAATTGGTTGCATTAGTCGTCATAAGAATCAACATAAAGGAACCAAAAAGTCGATGAACGGCATGCTCAGGCTTAGCAAATACGGACCAAATAACATACAAGTTTATAAAGTAGAAGCACCATAGCTGCCAGCCCTGCGATAACTGCGGCAATAAAAATAAGTATTGCAGTATCGGTAAGACACACCAAATAGCCATGCCAAACATCACCTTACTGATCATCTGACTAGGATAACTTGCCACACTGACTACCATAGATGCGGCTAACAGCGGGAAAACAAACCCCATAGGAATAGGCAAGTAATGCCACAAACCAAAACAAATAATAAGCGTCACGGCCGTGATAGCACAGGCTGGGTAAGCTTGTTTATAATCCTGCTTCGGTGCATATGCTTGCCACTGGGGAAGCGGCTTCAGTTTACGCGACATCCTACCAGAAAAGTTATGCTTTAGTTCATCATAGGATTTAACGAAACGAGACTGTAAATCATAAATCGATGTTAATAACGCAGAGGTCTTATCAGGTTTTGCATTAGCACCTTCACACAAGGATTGAAAAGCATCTAAATCAGAATCAACCAGGCCTTGTTTTAACGCAGATAAACGAGTTGCGATATCTGTTAAAGCATTAACCGCATGCTCTCTCTCCGCCATCGATAGCTCTGTAGTGGAATACTGCTGCAGTATTTTGTTGTATTGGTTACTCGTTTCAATCAACTCATAAATAAAAGCCTGCCAATAGGTTACCTTAAACCTCAAGCGGTAACTTTCAACCAGAGGCAAGGTAAGCAGTCCCATTAATTCTTCAAGTCGTTTAACATCTAACTGGAAGTCTTCCCAGCCATGTTTCACCTCGGTTTGCTCATCACGGCTTAGCTGCTTACACAAAAGTTGAATTCGTTCTATGCTGTCGTCTAGGCTGTTTTCAAAACGATTGAAAAAATCGGACTCCGTTGTTACCGGATAGATAAACGTATATACCGCACTGTAGCACGCCACACCGAGCAACGTTTCCTGCAACCGCAAAATAGAAAATTGGAAAGATGCATCTACATCCAAACCCCCACTAAAACAAATGACAGCACTAACAGATGTGGCCACATTAAAGATGTATCCGTAGCGAAGACTAAAAGATAAAAAACAGCAAATCGTTGTTAGGACGATAAAACAGGCCATGAAAATAAATGGCGCTTGGGCAAACATAGCGATTAGAAACCAAGCTGCACCTACGCCAAGAATTGTTCCAAACACTCGGTGTTGGGCTTTTCTTATTGAATGACCAAAGGTTTCATTGCCACACAAAACAATAACGGTGATACCTGCCCAATATGGTTTATCCCAGCCAAACCAAAGAGCCAAAAAGATGGAGGAAGCGATGGCAATCGCAACTTTAGCAGCCTCAATATGAACTCGCCCACTCATGGCTTACTTATCCGACGCTTGATGAATTAAAATTGAAGCAGTGGTGCCCACTCGCAAGGTTACATCTTGTGGCAGATTGTCCACCTTAATTTTTACAGGTAAGCGTTGAGCAAGGCGGATCCACTGAAAGTTAGGGCTCACGTTTGGTAATTGATAGTTACCTATACTGCCGTCACTTTGAGCAATACCATAACCGACATTAAGCACTTCTCCAGGAAATGACTGATCCGGATACGCCATCAATGTCACCCAAGCGGCATCGCCTTTATTTATGTGCTTGATATCTGTTTCTTTGAAATAACCTTCTATCCAAAAGCTATTCTGATCGATCAAGGCAAAAACGGGTTGATTGGCTACAACTTGAGAACCAAGTGCGAGGCGCAAGTTTGTTATATAGCCAGAAACCGGAGCATAAACTTGAGTAAAACTGACATTCAACTCAGCATTCTTAACTGCGGCTTGTGCCGCTTTCACGTTAGCTCTAGCAGATTCAACGGCGTTACTTAGATTATTCAAATTAAGCTTAGATACACTACCAGGCGTACGTTTTTCTAAACCTAAACTACGGTTATTTTCGTTGATGGCTCTAGCTAACACTGTTTCCATCTGAGCTAAATTAGCTTGAGCCCGCTCTAAATCAGCTTGATAGGTTTGAGGGTCAATTTCAAACAATAAGTCCCCCTCATTAACCACCTGATTATCTTGAATATGTACCTTGATGATAGGGCCTGTTACCCGCGGCGTCACTTCAACAATATTCGCTCGCACGTAGCCATCTCTGGTCCAAGGGTTATTCATGTAATGTTCAAATTTAATCACCACTAGCACAACGGCAATGGCAATGATGGCAAATGTTAATATTTTACGTTTCATCAAGTTAACCCACTCTAACTAGGAATAACAAAAAAGCTAAGTAAGACGGTATAAATAACGGCAAAACTAAGTTCCACAATCGCTGGCCAAGCCAAGTATCTCAGTAAATTAAACTTTGATATTAAGCTCATCGTCATCGACGCTAATATAAACGCTAGCACTACCGAGATAAGTAATGGAGGTAAATATATTTCACCTAGCAAAAATTCTTTAGGGATAAAGTCGTTCAACATATCTGTTCACATTGTGTTATTTCACATACTGATTTCAGCAAATATCGCATAAACCAACACCCACCTTCATTCGTGTTAGAACATTGTATCATCTTGACTACATTATTATTACTAACCAGTTCAAATTAAATATTATTTGGCTCTGGTGACGACTCAGTCGTCATTCATTGCAAAGGATAAATCCGGCAAGTCAGTCGCTAAGGTTTTGCTGGCTGACTGACAAATGCAACAAGCATCGCGGATTCACGCCGAGTTACACGAACCATTTCACTCTGAGCAAGATGTTATAGTAACTCAAGGGCAAATCAATATTGGGCTTATACCTAATAATTTATTGGTTTACCCTTAGGTTTACTCCTAGGTTTACTCTTAGGTTGACCCTTTTATCCGCTCTTAGAAAAGTGGCAAAGAAACTATATTGCACAAATTATTCTGGCAGTTCCCAGTTGTGTTTGGGATATCGCCCTTTCATCTCTTTTTTTACTTGTTGATAGCTGCCTTGCCAAAAACCGGCAAGATCTCGGGTCATTTGCAGCGGCCTTGCGGCGGGAGACAATAAGACAACGGTGATCGGCACTCGGCCATTTGCGATAGTTGGAGTTTGTTTTACACCAAACATATGCTGAAGTTTGACTTCAAAAAATGGCGCATGCTCGCCGTGATAGTGGATCTTCACTTTGCGCCCGTGCGGTGGCTGATAATACTTAGGGAAATGTTGTTCTATGGCTTGCTGCATCGGCCAGCTAAGAATTTGCTTCACCAGAGTTAAAGTATCTAACTTTAAAACCTCATCTAAACGCCTGCAATTTATGATATAAGGCGCCAACCAATCAGAAATAGTTGCGCGTAAATTTTCTTGAGATAAATCGGGTAATGCCAACTCAGGCATTAATCCTCGCGCATATTCAACCAAAGCTATGTATTCAAGTGCTGCTGGGGATAGTGGTAACGCAGGTAGCGCTAAAATCCCATCGATAAGGGCTTGTGATATTAAGTCTGAGTCAATTTTTTGCATCGGTTGACTTGATAACACAATCTCCCCTAAACAAACTTGCTCCCTCCCTTTCACTTTTTTGCTGCTGGCATCCCAATAGACTTTCGCCTGTCGCACGATCAAATGCGGCAAATACGCTTCGACATGTTCCAGATCTAGCGGGGCACCATTAAAGGCCATGACATCTTTTTGTTCACTTTGACCGCCCAGCTCCGCGGCCACCAGCATGTTGCAATGATAAAGAGCATGTTCAGGATAAAGCATCATGCCCACGCCACAAGAAAGTAACCAACTGTCTCCCTGTTGCCGCTTCATGGCGATACGATCGGGGTAAGCAAGTGCTAACACTAATCCGGTGAAATGAGACGGTAAGGCGTTTGGTGCCTTCAGGCCTATTTTTTTTAGGGTTTGCAAATAGAGCTGTTGCCCCTCTTTATTAAGTGCCCTCTCTACTAGATAAGACAGATCCGCTTGCTGCCCGTTTGCCCCTCCGGATAAGGAAGCGGTTTGACTCAATAACACCATAAGCTTAGCGGCTAAAGCAGTGACTCCCGTTAAACCATGAACTTGCTCAAGCCATTTAGCTTTGAGTAGCATATGAGAGCCGCGCACCCCACTTGAAAACTGCAACATGGCTTGGCCATGAGCCGTCAACTTACCTTGTTCATTAACGGCTTCAAGTCTTTGTAACAAGTGTACCGCCTGACGCCAGCTCACCGCAGGTGGCGCAGTAACCCAAGTAAGTTGATTGGGCTCTTGGATCCCCCACCCCGCAAGCTCTAACACTAAATCAGTTAAATCAACTTCATTAATCTGTGGCTGACTATGTGACTCTAAGCCACTGTAACCTTCTTGATTTATCAAGCGATAACAACGTCCTGCTTGAACTCGACCAGCGCGTCCCATGCGCTGCATGGCTGATGCTTGGCTTATCAACTTGGTGGTTAAACGGGTACTGCCTGTGCGACTGTCTAATTTAACCCGCCGCTCGCGCATAGAGTCAATCACCACACTGATCCCCGCGATGGTCAAACTGGTTTCTGCAATATTAGTGGCAAGTACAATTTTACGCTCATTCGCCCTAGGTGCTGCGATGGCTTTGCGCTGCTCGGCTAATGGCAAGCCACCAAATAAGGGACAAACGATAATATCGCGCCAAGCTTGCTCTTGCAGACGTTGGTACAGTTGCACTATTTCCTTTTTACCCGGCAAAAACACCAAAATATTACCATCATCCGCCATCACGGCTTGTTTAACTTGTTCGGCTAAGGCATCAATCAAATACCGTGTTTGAATAGCCCCACAATAAACCACGTCGACGGCAAACATACGCCCTTCACAGCTTAACACCTTGGCATCGGGCATCACTTTTTGCAGCGACAAATTATCTAAGGTGGCTGACATGACCATAAGTTTAAGATCATCACGCAGAGCAGTTTGGACATCCAAGCAAAGCGCAAGCCCCAGATCGGCATGTAAATTCCGCTCATGAAATTCATCAAATATAATTAAATCTATGCCCGTTAATTCAGGATCCGATTGCAACATTCGGGTTAAAACCCCTTCAGTGACAATTTCGAGCCGAGTTTGATGAGATACCTGTGTCTCCCCGCGCATACGATAGCCAACAGACTCGCCAACCGATTCCCCAAGTTGCTCAGCAAGATAATAAGCGATGTTTTTTGCCGCTAATCGCCTTGGCTCAAGCAGAATAATTTTGCCTGTGATTAGCTCCCTCTGCTGCAATAAAAACAAAGGCAAGGCCGTTGATTTACCCGCTCCGGTAGGCGCTTGCAAAATAATCTGGTTATATTGGCTAATACTGGCCGTTATGGCTGAAAATAACGATTCGATGGGCAGCACGACGTTTTACCTTATCTACTAAATCCGGCGCCATCTTAACCTAAGGCCAAAGCCTTAACCAACAGCGGGCCCACATTAAAGCGAGATTTGACTCACTGCTTTTTGCCAAATAAGGTAACCCATTTTCCTCACAATAGAAGAGGCTCAAGTGCAATTTGATTCCGCGCTGCAAGCGGCTACCTTAGTTCGCCGATACAAACGTTTTTTGGCCGATGTCATTTTAGCCGATGGCAGCGAGATCACCGTCCATGTCGCCAATACCGGAGCCATGACTCACTGCGGAGAGCCGGGTGATACCGTCTGGTTAAGCGACTCCAACAACAGCAAACGTAAGTACCGATACAGCTGGGAATACACCCAAAACGCGGCAGGCGATTTAATCTGTGTTAACACCCAAAGAGCAAATCAAGTTGTTAAAGAAGGACTCATAAAGCAACAAATTGCCCCACTATCGAGCTATCAGCAAATCACCAGTGAAGTCAAATATGGTAGCGAAAATAGCCGTATCGACTTTCTCTTACGCCAACCCGCACTGCCTGATTGCTATGTCGAGGTAAAAAGTGTCACTTTACTTGAGCAGGGGTTGGGATGGTTTCCCGACACCCAAACCGTGCGCGGGCAAAAACATTTACGCGAGCTAATAGAAGTAAAACAAACAGGGGCAAGAGCCGTGTTGTTATTTGCGGTTATGCACAGCGGAATAAAGCAGGTGAGAGCGGCAAAACACCTTGATCCCATCTATACTGAATTGATAGGTCAGGCGGTTGCCAGTGGGGTTGAAATATATGCCTATGGTGCTGCCATGGATATTGAACAAATCAGCTTAGAATATGTACTAAGTTGGATAAATAATCCTTAACCCAAATTATTACGTACTGGTTAAGATAGAAGCAAAAACATCGGATTAATTGTAGCTTGAGCAAAAAAAGATAAATTGCAATTGATCCACGTCAGCTATTTTGCTATAGATAGCCGCCTTATTTTTGCTTCCATCACTAGTTAAGTGTGTAAAAGGAGAAACGTCATGCCAGAAGGCAAGGCTAAAAAGACACTGGGCGTATTGTCAATTGCTGGACTTGACCCATACCAAGAGAAGCCTGGTGAAGAGTTCATGAATGACGCTCAACTTGAGCACTTTAAAACCATTCTAGAAGCTTGGCGCAACCAGTTACGACAAGAAGTTGACCGTACCGTCGGCCATATGAAAGACGAAGCGGCTAACTTTCCAGATCCCGTTGACCGTGCAGCACAAGAAGAAGAGTTCAGCCTTGAGTTACGCGCCCGAGATCGTGAACGTAAATTGATCAAAAAGATCGAGAAAACGTTACAAAAAATTGAAGATGGCGACTTCGGCTACTGTGATAGCTGTGGTATCGAAATCGGCATTCGACGTTTAGAAGCAAGACCAACCGCCGATTTATGTATCGATTGTAAAACCCTTGCTGAAATAAAAGAGCGTCAGTTAGCCGGTTAATCCGCATTCAATACAGACACTTTACTAAAGGGGCATTAGCCCCTTTTTGCTTTAACTAGATAAACATAACCATGACCCTTGTCCCTGCATCCCCTATCGCTCGCTCAGATACAGACGCATTATTAAGCAAGCCTTATATAGGCCGATTTGCCCCCAGCCCTTCTGGGCCGTTGCATTTTGGCTCACTGATTGCAGCTTTGGGCAGTTACTTACAAGCCAAAGCCAATCAAGGCAAATGGCTAGTGCGCATTGAAGACATAGATCCGCCCAGAGAAGTAGCAGGAGCTGATAAAGCCATTTTGGCCTCCTTGGAGCAATATGGCCTAACTTGGGATGGCCCAGTTCGCTACCAAAGCCAGCAAACAGAGCACTACGAATATGTGCTGACACAACTCAGGCAGCAAGCGTTAACTTATGCATGTCAATGCACTCGCGCCATGATCAAGCAGCAAGGTGGGTTATACTTAGGCACTTGCCGTCATCTGGGTTTAACCGACAAAAATAACGCTATTCGTTTGCATGTTAAGCAAGGCATCACCGAGTTTACGGACAAGTTACAAGGTAGGGTCAAAATCAACCCCGCGATGGCAAATGAAGATTTCATTATAAAGCGTAAAGATGGGTTGTACGCCTATAATCTAGCCGTCACCTTGGACGACATAGATCAAGGGATCACCGAAGTCGTTAGAGGCGCGGATTTACTTGAGCCTACCGCGCGTCAAATTGGCTTAATGCAATTGCTCAATGCCCCAGTGCCTGATTATGTGCATTTACCTTTAGCGGTCACCAAGCCCGGCTTTAAACTATCAAAGCAAAACCATGCCCCAGCAATATCAGACCAAGATATCCGCCAAACCACGTGGCGCGCGCTCGCTTTTTTAGGTCAACAACCACCCAAAGCTCTGATGGAAGAGCCACAGGAAAACATACTTAATTGGGCTATTTCAAACTGGCAATTGGATAAAGTCGCTCATCAAACCGAGCAATTACTTACAACAGAGCCGACAACCTAGGGTATGAATAAACGCAAAATTGCAAACTAACACCTTTAACCTGAACTTAAGGTAACTAAACCCTATATCTGGATATGCTTGATTTTTTGCAAGTATTTACAGGCAGTGATAGAGGAAATGGCTTTCACCTTATCATAATCAATAACGCAGCATTAGCGTGCCTAAGATTGAAAACGCGGCGGCGCTTTGAAACAGGCCTTAGCAAATTGATTAGGTAAAAGTACACAGAGTCGCGAGGGAACAATAGCATAGCAAACACAGCAATTAAGGGTATCAGTTGTGTTTAGCGCCACCCTTGCATATTATATGCGCCTAAAATATCGGCGCGTTTCAGAGGATATAGACCATTAAGCGTATAAAAGAATTTTGCAAAAAAGTGTTGGGGAAAAAGTCTCAGCCGCGAACGGCTCCCGTTGCCGCGCCTGCAAACACAGCAACCGCAAAGCCTACTCGAAGAAAAAAGGCAAAGCCTGCTACATCAACCAAAACACCACAAACAGCTGACAGCGGCACCAGCATCAGCCGCAGCGAGCACAGCATTTCTCGAAATGACATTAGTGAAAATGCACTTAAAGTACTATACCGATTACATAAGTCAGGCCATAAAGCCTATTTAGTTGGCGGTGGTGTACGCGATTTATTACTTGGCCTAAAACCCAAAGACTTTGACATCGCTACCGATGCAACCCCAGAGCAAGTTAAAAAACTGTTTCGTAATTGTCGTTTGGTTGGCCGCCGCTTTCGTCTGGCTCATATTCTATTCGGCCGTGACATTATTGAAGTTGCGACCTTACGAGGCCATCACAGCGAAGGTGACGACGAAAAACACGTTTCCGCTCAATCACAGCAAGGCATGCTGCTGCGTGATAATGTCTACGGCTCAATAGAAGAAGACGCCGAGCGCCGCGATTTCACCGTCAATGCCTTATATTATGATATTGCAGACTTTTCTTTGCGTGATTTTTGTAATGGCTTATCGGATTTAGAGCGTCGCAAAATTGAACTGATTGGCGATCCCGAAACCCGTTATCGCGAAGATCCGGTGAGAATGCTGCGTGCGGTCAGGTTTGCCGTTAAACTGGATATGGACATCAGTGAGCGAACCCGCGCCCCCATTCGAGAACTGGCGCCGCTGTTAAAAGAGATCCCACCAGCTCGTTTATTTGAAGAGAGCCTTAAGTTATTACTTTCAGGCCAAGGCTTAGCGACATATAAACTGCTACAGCAATATAATTTACTGCAACAGCTTTATCCTGTGTCCTTTGTTAACGGTGAAGATCCTAAATCTGAAGCCTTGATCCACGCCGCATTAGCGAGCACCGACGAGCGTATCAAGGCTGATTTACGCGTGACGCCTGCGTTTCTCTATGCTGCCATCTTATGGTATCCGGTAGAGCAAAAAACCCAAGAGATCATTGCCGAAAGTGGGTTACCTTTTAACGACGCCTTTTTAATGGCGATGAACGAAATACTTGACTTTCAAGTTAAAAGCATTGCTATCCCGAAACGCTTTAGCACCACCATGCGCGATATTTGGGTATTACAAACTCGCATGCCTAAGCGATACGGTAAACATGCTTATCGCATCTTCCATCATCCAAAATTTCGTGCTGCTTATGATTTTCTACAGTTACGTGCGGATATTGAGGGCGGTGAGCTGATTGAACTTTGTGAATGGTGGACCGACTTCCAAGAGCAAGACGAAGACGGTAAACGTGCCATGGTAGCTAAACTCAATAAACCTGCGAGTAAAAAACGTCGCTATTCGAAAAAGAAACCGAGACCGGCCACCTCATGATCCCCACTTTATGTTATATCGCCTTAGGCAGTAACCAAGGCGATCCCGTGGCAAAAGCTAATTCTGCGATCTCGGTGCTATCGGCTCATCCCGATTTAACCGTCACATCAGTATCAAGTTTGTATCGCAGTGCCCCTATGGGGCCGCAAGATCAGCCCGATTACATCAACGCAGTGTTAGCTATCGAAACTCACCTCGATGCCATTGAATTGCTCGACGCGCTTCAGCAAATTGAACTAGAGCATGGCCGCGAGCGTAAAGATGAACGTTGGGGCCCGCGCACACTAGACTTAGATATTTTGTTGTTTGGTCAAGAAACCATTAACAATCCACGTTTAACTGTGCCCCACTATGGCATGAAAGTGCGAGAGTTTGTAATATACCCCCTTTTAGAGATAGCACCGCAGCTTGTCCTGCCTTGTGGTACAAGTTTAATCAGCCTTGCTGATAATTGCGATAGAAATGGCTTAGAAGTCTATAACCTATAACGATTTCTCAACGCCACATTGGAGAACAAATGAGTAAAATATCCGCATCCCGCTTATTAAAAATGAAGCAAGAGCAGCAAAAAATCACTTGTATTACTGCTTATGATGCCAGTTTTGCTAGCTTATTCGACCAAGCTGGTATTCAAGTATTATTAGTCGGCGATTCACTCGGTATGGTACTCCAAGGCCACGACTCAACTCTCCCTGTTACCTTAGATGATATCAGCTATCACACCCGTGCTGTAAAAGCAGGCAGTGACAAAGCACTGATCATAGCTGACTTACCATTTATGACCTATTCCAGCCCAGAGCAGACCTATGAAAGTGCCGCGCAGTTAATGCGTGCTGGTGCGCATATGGTGAAACTGGAAGGCGGCTTGTGGTTAGCGGATACCATTACCGGATTAACACAACGCGGCGTGCCTGTGTGTGGTCATTTAGGACTAACGCCCCAATCGGTTAACGTATTTGGCGGCTATAAAGTACAAGGCCGCGGCGATGAGCAAGCGCAGCAGCTCAAACAAGATGCGCTAGCGCTTGAAGCCGCCGGAATACAACTATTGGTATTGGAATGTGTTCCCGTACCTGTTGCCGAGGCCATCACTCAAGCCCTAACCATTCCGGTTATCGGCATTGGTGCAGGTAATGTCACCGATGGCCAAATTTTGGTCATGCATGATGCTTTTGGTATTTCTGCTGGTTTTTGCCCTAAGTTTTCTAAAAACTTTCTGACCGAGACAGGTGATATCAGAAAAGCCGTCGCGCTTTACAAAAGCCAAGTTGAAAGCGGCGAATTCCCCGCACCTGAGCACAGTTTTTACTAGGTAGATCATGGATATAACTCAAAACATTGATGAGATCCGCGCCACCGTTAAAGGCTGGCGCCAACAAGGCTTGCGGGTGGCTTTTGTCCCCACTATGGGTAACTTACATCAAGGTCACCTGACCTTAGTAGAGGTAGCCAAACAACATGCTGACAAAGTGGTGGTGAGCATTTTTGTCAATCCGATGCAGTTTGATCGCGCCGAAGATTTACAAGCCTATCCGCGCACCTTAGATCAAGACGCACAATTGTTGATAGCCCATGACGCCGATCTGCTGTTTACACCCACGCCAGAGATCATTTACCCCCAAGGTGTTGCTAGCCATACCTATGTTGATGTGCCGGGAATTTCAGAAGTGCTAGAAGGCGCGCTGCGCCCAGGCCATTTTAAAGGCGTTAGCACGGTTGTCACTAAGCTGTTCAACATTGTTCAACCTGATGTCGCTTGCTTTGGTGAAAAAGACTTTCAGCAACTTGCTTTGATCCGCAAAATGACTACCGATCTTGCTCTACCGATAGAAATAATTGGCGTTCCCACGGTCAGAGCTGAATCCGGATTAGCCTTAAGCTCCCGCAATGGCTATCTGACCCAGACCGAACTAGAGCTGGCACCCAAACTGAACCAAGTAATGAGAGAGTTAGCAGGGCAAATTGCTCAAGGCGAACGAGATATCCAAGCCTTGATACAGCAAGCCACGACACAGCTCAACAGCAATGGATTTAATACCGACCAGATTGATATAGTCGACGCTGTGACTCTGTCTCCTTTAACCGAACAAAGCCAAGATGCAGTGATCTTAATGGCCGCTTACTTAGGCAAAGCCAGACTGATTGATAACTGCACAGTAAATTTGCACCCTTAATCAATTTAATTTATATTGCACCGCTCAAATAGCCCTAACCATTTGAGTGAAACTCGGAGAAAACATTGCCATGCAAAAGGTACTCTTAACAGGCAAACTGCACCAAGCGCGTGTAACTCACGCAGAGCTTAACTATGAGGGCTCATGTGCGATCGACCAAGACTTTATGGACGCAGCTGGTATTTTAGAATACGAGCAAATCGAAATTTATAACATCGACAACGGCGAGCGTTTCTCAACTTACGCTATCGTTGGCGAGCGTGGCTCAAAGATCATTTCTGTTAATGGTGCTGCGGCACGTAAAGCAGCGGTAGGTGATCGTGTGATTATTTGTACCTACGCATCAATGAACGAAGCAGAAATTAAAAGCCACAAGCCAAGCTTGGTTTACCTTGATGCGAATAACAATATTGTTCGCACCAGCAAGGATGTACCAGTACAAGTAGCCTAATTACTGTATTGCGATACAAAAAAAGGACGAATTATCGTCCTTTTTTTGTCTCTGCTTGTCAAACCATCATGCTAAAGCGCAACCGCTAAACGCCATGAATCTTGACCACTTGCCCAATATTTTCGTTCAAACGGGGTGATGGCGATATCACTTTGATACTGCTCAACTTGAGTCTCAATCCCAGCTATCGCTAATGCAGCTGCAAACTCATCAACATAGGTTTTCCAGTTACTGCGCACTTCTAACTTACCACCCAGTTGTAAGATAAATGGAAAAACCGCGCTACCGTGCCAACGACGTTGGAAATGCTTTGCCTTTGGCCAAGGGTTGGGATAAAGCAAATAATGATGGCTAAGCTGCCAACCCGCATCCACAGCTAAGCGCCAAAAGTCGTTTAAATCCACCTGTAATAAGACCGCATTATCGGGTAATTCCAATGGGGTTTTAGCCAAGCGGTGAGCAGATTTATCTAATCCAATCACCATCGCCTCAGGATGCATTTGCGCAATTTTAACCGTACTTTCACCCACACCGCAGCAAGAATCAAAGATCAAAGGGCGGCTATCCCCCTTAAGTTGCTCCGCCAATTGGTTAAAAGCAGACAAAGTATGCGCTTGGTACGGCTTTTTAAAGTCGGTACTTAAGTGCTTACGTACCACCTCGTCTAATTGCTCATTTAACCCATCTTGATTAGACTCAACTCGACGAGAATTTCCTAATTCATTCAACTTCTTAACCCTATTCCTTTATTCACTAAATAGTAGGCAACGCTGTAAAAAGCAGCAATAAACGTGATAATAACCAATAATGACACCCACACCGAAACATCGGACACACCTAAAAAGCCATAGCGAAAGGCATTGATCATGTACACCACTGGATTAAGCTGCGATACCCCTTGCCAAAAGTCAGGTAACATACTGATGGAGTAAAATACACCGCCAAGGTAGGTTAACGGCGTTAACACAAAGGTCGGAATAATACTGATATCATCAAAGCTTTTGGCAAAGATGGCATTAATAAAACCCGCCAGCGCAAAGGTGATAGAGGTCAGCAGCACAGTGAGCGCTAAAATAAATAAGTGGTGGATGGCCAGCGGAACAAACAACAACGAGATACAAGTAACAATGAATCCTACCAATAAACCGCGTGCGACCCCACCGCCAACATAACCTAAGATCATAATATGGTTAGGTACCGGCGCCACCAGCAGCTCTTCAACATTGCGCTGAAATTTAGCACTGTAAAATGAAGAGGCAACATTTGAGTAAGAGTTGGTGATAACCGACATCATGATAAGGCCAGGTACAATAAACTCCATGTAGCTAACCCCGCCCATCTCACCGATGCGCGAGCCGATTAAATTGCCAAAAATAACAAAATACAAACTCATGGTGATCGCTGGCGGTACTAAAGTTTGCACCCAAATACGGGTAAAACGGTGTATTTCTTTAATTAGAATGCTTTTAAAAGCTGTAAAGTAGAGTTGAGCGTGCATTATTTCGCTCCTTGTTGAACTAACTGAACGAAAAGCTCTTCTAAGCGGTTGCTTTTATTACGCATGCTTAACACCTGCACTCCCAGCTCGCTTAACACATTAAACGCGTGATTAAGCCCTTCCCCCTTAGATACTTCTAACTCAAGCGTATGATCATCAAGTAGCGTAAAAGGGGGAGAAATGGTCACTTTTGAAGATATCGGCGTCGTATCTAAAATAAAGGTTTCACGTGCAATGCGTGCCAATAGCGACTTCATGCTGGTGTTTTCAATCAACTCACCCTTATTGATGATGCCAATGTTGCGGCATAAGGTTTCAGCCTCTTCAAGGTAATGCGTGGTCAATACGATAGTGATACCTTGCTGGTTTAATTGGCGTAAAAAAGTCCACATCGAGCGACGTAACTCAATATCAACCCCAGCCGTCGGCTCATCCAAAATCAACAATTTAGGTTGATGCATTAACGCTCTCGCTATCATCAAACGCCGTTTCATGCCGCCCGATAAGGTGCGACTTTGTTGTTTTCGCTTATCCCATAAATCCAATTGCTTTAAGCAAATTTCAGCCCGTTGCCAAGCTTGTTTACGTGGCATTCCGTAATAGCCTGCTTGATTAACTAGAATTTGCTCTACGGGTTCGAACTGATTGAAATTAAATTCTTGAGGTACCAAACCAATATGGCGTTTTGCCGCTTCAAGATCCGTGTCTATATCATCACCAAATATTTTTACTTGGCCTGAAGTTTTATTCACGAGTGAACTTAAGATCCCGATTGTAGTTGATTTACCCGCCCCGTTTGGCCCTAATAAAGCATAAAAATCGCCTTGCTTAACTGATAAGCTAATTCCCTTTAGGGCAGTATTACCGCCTTTGTATACTTTTGTTAAATTATTAATTTCAATCGCGTTCAAACAAGCCACCTTAATATATTGACCAGCAAAAACAAAACTCGTTTTAATCGGTTTTGTTTTTGCTAAGTTTTATTCTGGTACGACTTTACCTATGTAAGGTAAATTTCTATATTTTTGTGCGTAGTCAATACCATAGCCTACCACAAATTCATCCGGAATAGAGAAGCCCACCCAATCAACAGGCACATTTACTTCACGACGTGAAGGCTTGTCCAGTAAGGTACAGATGGTTAAGGAAGCGGGATCACGCATCAACAGCATTTCTCGGATTTTGTTCAGGGTAAAGCCGGTGTCTATGATGTCTTCTACTATCAACACGTCCTTGCCGCGGATTTCATCATCTAGGTCCTTTTTGATTTTTACTTCACGTGAACTTTCCATTTTATCGCCATAGCTCGACGCGGTCATGAAATCGAGTTGCACCGGAAGATCTACTTTTCGGCTTAAATCAGCCAGCAAAATACATGAACCGCGCAATAAGCCAATCATGACTAAGCATTCAGTATTTTTAAATTTTAATTCTATTTCTTTTGCTATTTCACTAATACGTTGCTGTACTTCTTGTTCAGAGATTAAAACCTCTACTGAATGTTTCATAATGTATTCCTAGTGTGGGTTAATTCGTGGTTATTAAATAATGTCACTAATAATAAAGCACTAGCTAACAAAATTCGATAAATCCGGACTCATAAAGCGAATAATTCTGAGTTATGCCATTTTAATATACATAAAATGTAATTTGACAGTCTATTGATTGTACTAATATGAGCGTAAATGATAATCTGCCACGGTATAATTTAATATTATATTTTCATAATTATAACAGCAGTAGACAGTAGACAATATCATGGAACCACGCGCAGAATTTAGACGCCGAACAAGATTGGCACCGGAAGCCCGCCGCAAACAACTGATGGAATGTGCACTGGAAGTTTTCTCTAAACGAGGAATCGGCCGTGCCGGACATGCAGAAATTGCTGAGTTAGCTCAAGTGTCTGTCGCCACGGTTTTTAATTACTTTAACACCCGAGAAGACTTGGTTAATGCCGTTCTTACCGAAGTAGAACTTTACTTCCGCGGTATCGCCTCAGCCGCTTTTGTACAAAGCAAAGATCCTATGGAAACTATCCATGATTACATTGCTTTTGTCGTTGAAGCCGCTTACACCAAACCAGATTACACTCACATTTGGTTAGAGTGGAGCTCTTCGGTTCGAGAAGAAATTTGGCCTCGTTACCTAAAATTACTCGCCCATAACACCGACCTAATGAAGAAAGTTATCAAGCCGGGCTTTGATGACAAAACCTTCGAATGTACGTTAACAGTGGATGAGTTTTGCCGAGCGCTAACCGGTTGCGGCTATATGATTATTCAAATGATCAATCAGCCAAGCAATCCTTCGCAAGATAAAGTAATTGAATTTGTTTATAACTATATTACGGCTATCCTAAGACCAGCCAGTAAGTAGTTTGAATGCAAGTATCGACTAAAGCTGCCATGCATTCGCTGGCAGCTTTTTTAATGGTTTTTTACCAACAATACTGGCTCAATCATCGATTCCCCAGCGCTGACTGGCCTTGTTCTCTATACCAAGATGGTCCAAGATCCGCGCGACCATAAAATCATACAGTTCTTCTATCGTGGTCGGTTGATGATAAAAGCCCGGCGCGGCAGGCATGATGGTTACGCCCATTTGCGATAAGCTCAGCATGTTTTGTAGATGCAAGGTAGACAGTGGGGTTTCTCTGGGCACCAAGATCAAACGCCCTCTTTCTTTCAAAATTACATCCGCAGCTCGCTCAACCAAATTGTCAGATAGGCCATGAGCAATTGCCGCTAAGGTACCGCCGCTGCAAGGACAAATTACCATGGTTTTCGGCGCACCAGAGCCCGATGCAACAGGAGAAAACCAGTCCTTTCCTGCCCATACCTTAATTTGCTCGGGCTGAGCTTGGTACTCCTTGGTTAAATGCTCAGCTAATTGTGCTGGCAGCTCTGGCCAATCTAGATCTAACTCGGTTTTGACCACAATTTTAGCCGCATCAGACATTAGAAAATGCACCTGATATTGGGCTTGAACTAAAGCGTTAAGCAAACGCAGGCCGTAGGCTGCGCCAGAAGCGCCAGTTAACGCTAGGGTCAAACTGCCTTTAAAGGGTTGTTTCACAAGTTACCTCATTGCTACCAAGACGAGCCAATAGCTTTTGGTGAATACCACCAAAACCGCCATTACTCATCACTAAAATACTATCACCGGATTGGGCTCGCGAGATAATATGGTCAATTAAACGGTTTAGATCAGATTCGATAATGGCAGGGGTATCACTATTACTAAAACAAGCCGGTAATGACCAAGTTAATCCCTCGGGCTCAAGGCAATATATAAAATCGGCGGCTTGCAATGAGGTCACCAATTGATCTTGGTGGGTACCCATTTTCATGGTGTTCGAACGAGGCTCTAATACCGCTAAAATGCGCCCATTGCCGACCTTAGCCCGTAGCCCCGCTAAGGTTGTCTGGATCGCGGTTGGATGGTGGGCAAAATCATCATAGAGTGCAATTTGATTCACCGTGCCTTTTAACTCCATACGCCGCTTGGCATTTTTAAAACTAGCCAGCGCCTCAATACTGTGCTCAGCTAGCACCCCAACGTGTTTAGCCGCTGCAATGGTTGCCAGCGCATTGGCCATATTATGCTCGCCCAATAATGACCAACTCACTCGCCCTTGTAATTTTTGCTGATAATAGACATCAAATACGCTGCCATCGGCTTCAATAGCAGTAGCCGACCAATCGTCGTTTAAGGTTTGTTGCTCGCTCCAACACCCCATCGCTAATACTTGCTCAATGCTTGCCGTTTGCGCTGGATATATAATCTGTCCCTGTTGTGGCACTAATCGAACCAAGTGATGGAACTGCTTTTGAATCGCAGCCAGATCAGTAAAAATATCGGCGTGATCGAACTCTAAGTTATTAATGATCAGTGTGCGGGGTTTGTAATGTACGAATTTTGACCGTTTATCAAAAAAGGCGCTATCGTATTCATCCGCTTCAATAACGAAAAAAGGGGTTCCTCCCAAGCGGGCCGACACGCCAAAGCTCTCAGGCACTCCGCCAATCAAAAAGCCAGGCGACATACCCGCATGCTCTAATACCCAAGCCAACATACTTGAAGTCGAGGTTTTACCGTGAGTCCCTGACGCTGCCAGTACCCATTTGTCTTGTAGCACAAAATCATGTAGCCACTGGGGACCAGATATATAAGGTAAATTACGGTTTAGCATGGCTTCCACACATGGATTACCACGACTCATGGCATTACCTACAACAATCAAATCAGGAGCAGGCTCAAGTTGCGCAGGATCATAGCCTTGAATTAGCTCAATACCTTGCTCTTCAAGCTGAGTGCTCATGGGCGGATAAACATTCGCATCAGAGCCCGTCACGCGATGCCCAAGTTGTTTGGCTAAAATGGCAAGGCCACCCATGAAGGTACCGCAAATACCTAAAATATGAATATGCATTATTTTTCTCTTAATTCTGTGCTTATTTGGCTATCGCTATGTTAACTGATGCCATCAACTAAGGCTACAACCCCTATTGAAGCGCTAACAACCGCGCCAATCCAATCAATTAAGGTTTGTTGCTGCCTTTTTCCCTGTTTTGTGAAGCTTCTTTATCGGGCATAACATAGGGGGAGGCTTCAGATTGTGACGTCTCAGGAGGGGTAACTTCGACAAAAACGTCTTGGTTTCGCCATGAGTATGGTCGATAGAAACGGCCAAAACAGTTGTAAACAGGGAAGCTAAAATGTCGGGGTTGAGGCCCATTTAATACTGCGCAGCCAATCGGTAGCTGATAAAGCAAGTTAATGCCTTGCTCGGTTTTAATCCATTCACGCCACTGATTTTCGAGTAAAATTTGCTGCTTAATTTGCCAAGGATCTGGGCTATCCGGTGAAACTTCGCTGCTTTTAACTATGGTTATTGAGCCGGCCAAGCTGGCAAATATCCAGCCACTGCAACAACAGGCGATGATTTTCGCTAGGTATCTGTGCTTCATTATATTTCTCACTTTAAAGCCATCATGTTTGAGGCAACTCGAAGGTAAGTAGCCCAAGCTCGGCAATGGTTTAGGTATAACAAACCCGTTGCAGCATCTATACCGGGATGAGAAATAAATCAAAAAAAATTTGATCTAGATCGAGTTTTTAGCCTATTTGTTAAGTAAGGCACAATGATTCGGGTGGCTAATATGAAACAGATCATTTCACTATTTTTGCTTTTGGCATCCATGGACGTCTTTGCGGTATTGCCCCAAGAGGATAGCGAACCAAGCATCAAGTTGGATTGGTTCTGGCAAGATGAATATGGCCAAGAGCAGGTTGTCAATGCTCAGTTCACCCGTACTCAGCTTAAACTCGGTTTGCAACAGCAGCATCGGATTAATTTCACCTTGAATTCTCCCGTACGCGCATTACACGGCTACATTGGGCCGCGCCTAATGCATGTGCTTGACAGCATTAACGCCGTTTCTCCCGATGATGCAACCAAATTTGTTAGCATTGAACATGCTTTTTCCGTTCGTGACGCTAGCCCCGAATCCACTTTATTTTGGCAAGCTTATTACCAGTACCAAGATGATGCTTTTAATTTCTTAGCTGTCAGCCCTTGTTATGCTCAAGCTGCTGAGCAAGGCCCATGTATTAGGCCAAACTACTCACAAGTGTTTTACCATTCCAGAAGCACCTTTAACGCCCTCGCCGAGCAATTAAAATCCCGAGAAAGCGAAGCCACCTCGATTCAAAATGCGCAAAACTGGGTATTAAATATTCCTGACAGTCAGGAGCGACTCGACACATTTTCACCTCCTCTGGCTGTGTTACTTGAAAATGCCGCAGACAGTGATGAGCGAGCTATTTTGTTAGCCACCTTAATCAGTCAAATAGCACCAAATTACCATATGTTCTTAGTCTATCCGGCGGGTAGCAAAGGTAGCGTGTCACCAGCTTGGTTAACGATAGAAGCGCGCAGTGGCGCAAATGGCGTCCCTGTGGTCATCGATAATCATCAACATACCTTATTAAGTGGCTCTTCAGCCCTACTCAAAGAAATGATGATATCGAATACCCCGATGATCAGTGAGCCACTCTATTAAGGCAAGTACATGATCGTATTAAAAGATAAGTGTCGTTTGGGTTAATAAAATACATTTTCACAGTAAAATGTGTTGGCCTTGGCTGCGCATAAACAATCTTTCATTTAATTGGTCGAAAAAACACTAAACAGATAAAACGAGTTGATATAACATAACACTTGTCTTTAACTAACCTTATACTTGACCAAGTGCAGTATCTACGACACCGATTTAGTATCCTTGTCTTACTTTGTTGGCTTTTTAGCCAAGGCATCCTAGTGCTTCATTGGCATCATGTGCAACAAGAGCCATTTAATCACTCCGACTGCATTTATTGCGTACACTTCAAGCAACCCCTAACACTCGCTACGCCAGCAATCATCCTCGTAGGGATTTTCGTTAGCTGGCTTATTGGTCCTGTATTAAGTCAAACTGCTGTAGAGATTAACATCCCCTATGGCTACCAAACTCGCGCCCCCCCTCATTCATTTGCACCGAGATAAACCATATTTTTAGCCAATTTTGAATGAAGGATTAACATGAAATTTCAACCACAACTACTCAGCGCGAGTCTCATTGCTTTAAGCACCTTATCAACCAACGCACTTAGCCAAGAGCATGAGCATCGCGCCCATGGTAGCCACGAGCATGGTGCAGCTAAACTGGACATCATTTTAGCGGGTAATGAACTTGCTTTTGAATGGGTTACACCCGCTGCAAATTTATTGGGTTTCGAGCACCAAGCAAAAACGGATGAACAAAAACAGAAAGTGAATGAAGTGGCGGCGTTATTGACCGACCCTAGCAATATCGTTGATTTGCCTGAAAGTGCAGGTTGCAGCCTCGGATCTAGCCAGATTAATAGCGATTTATTAATGGCCGAAAAAGAGCATCACGATGAGCATGAGCACGAAGACGAGCATGACCATGAGCATGCCGACGAACATGAGCATGAACATGAAAATGAGCACGAACATGAGGAAAATCATGCCGGTGAACATGAGCACGAAGAAAACCATAGCGCTCATGCCGATATTGCAGTGAGTTATCTCTTTAACTGCAGTAACCCTAGCGCAATCACTCAGTTACCTGTTACTCTATTTGAGCATTTTCCATTAACGGAAAAGGTTCAAGTACAGGGAATTATCAATGATAAACAACTGGCAACGAGCCTTTCCCCAGACAATAACAGCATTACTTGGTGAGGTAACCGGCGCGGATTATTATGAATACGTCATCCATATTAACCATAAAGGATCTCAAGTTTGGTTGGCTGAAAAGCCAACCTCTCACAATTGAGATAGAAGCGCTCAACATCAATAAAGGTGATCGGGTATTTCTAAAAGGACCAAGTGGCAGTGGCAAATCCACTCTGCTTGGTTTAATTACTGGGATCAATCAACCCAGCAGTGGCTCCATCAATATCCTTGGCAAGGAGCTCACCTCACTCAAAGGCAGCGCTAGAGATCATTTTCGCGCCGATCACTTAGGCTACATCTTTCAACAATTTAATTTGCTTCCGTATCTTAGTGTTACGGAGAATGTCACGCTTCCTTGTTTTTTTTCAGCGCAACGAAAACAAAAAGCCCTAGCCAGTAGTGCTTCATTAGAACAAGAAGCCAAACGATTATTAGACCACTTAGAAATTCCCTCTCGCTTAGTTAACCGAAAAGTAACTGAATTGAGTATTGGACAGCAACAGCGAGTAGCCGCGGCAAGAGCATTGATCGGTAAGCCTGAATTTATCATTGCTGATGAGCCAACATCCTCATTGGATAGCGATGCGCGCGAGTCATTTATTAAATTGCTGTTCAATGAATGTGTCGAGACGGATATCAGCTTACTCTTTGTCAGTCACGATGCAGGCCTACAGCGTTTGTTTGATCATCACTTGGATTTACCAAGCATCAACCTTGCCAGTCAGGGAGGTGACTAATGGCCATTGCTAAACTTGCCTTAAAGAGCCTATATAATCGCCGCGCAACAGCCTTACTGACCGTATTTGCCATTGCGCTTAGCGTCACCTTGTTGCTTGGAGTTGAACGGGTTAGAACTCAGACCAAAGAGAATTTTGCCAATACACTTTCGGGCACAGATCTCATTGTGGGCGCTCGAACCGGACAAGTTCAATTACTCCTTTATTCCGTGTTTCGAATTGGTAATGCCACCAACAATGTCTCGTGGCAAACTTACCAAGAATTCGCCAATGATAAAGCGGTAAAATGGACAGTTCCCTTTTCCTTAGGGGATTCTCATCGTGGCTTTCGTGTCTTAGGTACAACCCAAGATTATTTTAAGTATTATCAATTTGGCCAAAAACAGTCACTATCCTTCGCTCAAGGGGACGTTTTTAATAGCCCGATTGAAGCCGTCATTGGCGCAGACGTCGCAAAAAAACTCAATTACGCGCTGGGCCAAGAAATAGTCATAGCCCATGGCAGTAGCGATGTTTCTTTTACCAAGCATGATAACTTGCCGTTTAAGATTGTCGGTATCTTAGCTCCAACGGGGACGCCAGTAGACAGAACCGTCCATGTATCCCTTGCTGGCATAGAAGCGATTCATTATGGCTGGCAAGATGGGGCGCCTCGAGCTGGAAAACTGCAACAAAGTCAGCTTGATCTCGTTGAGCTAGAGCCCCAAGTCATTACCGCATTTTTAGTTGGCCTCAATTCAAAAATGCATACCTTTGCCCTACAACGCAAAATCAATGAATATCGCTCCGAAGCGATAATGGCAGTGTTACCTGGCGTGGCCCTGCAAGAGCTTTGGAGCACCATGAACATGGCGGAGCAAGCTCTGCTAGTTGTTTCAGGGTTTGTTGTTATTTCTGGCTTGCTCGGCATGTTAACCACCTTGTTAACCAGCCTGAATGAACGACGCCGAGAAATGGCTATTTTACGTTCAGTTGGTGCTCGTCCTGCTCATATATTCACTTTGTTGATTTCAGAAGCAGGGTTACTTGCCTTATCGGGAGCCTTATTAGGGGTTGTATTGCTCTATAGTTTGATTCTTATTATCAAGCCATGGGCGATGGATCTTTATGGCATCTACATACGCTTCTCTGCTTTAACAGCTTATGAGCTTACTTTATTGGCAATCGTGGTATTATCGGGCTTTATTATTGGATTAATACCTGCGTGGCGGGCATACCGTCTTTCGCTTGCTGATGGCATGACAATTAGGATTTAACGATGAAGATGATCAAGTACCTCTGGGTGGTGCTATTTACCCTCCCCTGTTTAGTTAATGCTAACGTACTCACCCTAGAATGGGAGGAGCTGCTTCCTGAAGCAGAGCGATTAGCGCAAGCGCAAGCTCCCGAATTAAACCATGATCTTAGTATGGCTAATCAACCACAAAACACCGATGTTAAAGTCCGCGAAGATCTTAACGGTAAAACGGTACGTTTACCTGGTTTTGTGGTGCCATTGGAAGGGGATGAAAATACCATTACCGAGTTCTTTCTCGTGCCTTACTTTGGTGCCTGTATCCATGTTCCACCGCCGCCACCTAACCAAATTATCTATGTGAAATACCCTAAAGGCGCACCAATAGATGATGTATGGGGAGCGGTTTGGATAGAAGGAAAAATTAAAGCGGAAACCATGAGTAATGATCTAGCAACCGTTGGCTATGTCATGGAAGGTATTAAAGTCGAAGTTTATCAAGAATAGCTTTATCTAGCTGGCTTTTATATTGTGTAAAAGCCAGCTGGAATCTCAGCACATATCAATGAATATCAGTAAATATAGATTGCTAAGGCAACTAAGCCCACGAAGTAGCCAACACCCAGCAGAATATTCCATACTTTATTTTTTAAAATAATCATGCCATTCTCCAATTAGCTGCCGCCGTTGATGACATTAACATTTTAGCAACATTGAATACTCAATGTCCATCATTCAGCATTAACATTGGATTAACAAGCCAAGGAGCGGTTATGGACGAGTCAAAACCACCGATTGAGATAAATCAGGTTAAAAAAGACAATCATTTATTTAGCAGCAAGCAAAAGACATTAAGTTTGGCTCGTCAATATGCCATCGAGCATGAAATCCAAGCGAGCCAAGACACTAATGTTCTCAGTCGCGCTAAAAAAAGAATGGCCATTGAGTTAGGCCAAAAGCAGCATAACCTAGAGAAAATTTTGGGGCAGGCTTACGCTAATTGCGGGGAAGATGATGCCGCCAGCGAAATAGATCCCGATTGGATGAATGCTTATCTTAGCCTAGCTGAGACAATCAGCAGTAAAAACATGCAATCCTTGTGGGGTAAAATTCTGGCTCAAGAGATTTCAAATCCCGCTAGTTACTCGGTCAAAGCCCTTAACACCTTAAAAAAAATGACTCAGCGCGAAGCGATTATTTTTCAACGCTTGTGCCAACTCAGCTCCACCTTTAGCGGTGATTCATCTCATAAAATTATTACCGGGTATTCTCGAGTTGCCAATTCATTTCAGATTTTTAGTCAAACTCAGAGCCAAAAAATTTCCCTGGGTCAATTTAGATTTCCCTACTCAAACATTTTATTAATGGTGGATTTGGGCTTACTTTATCAAGGCGAGCTAGAATCCGGAGAAATGGCGGCCGGGCAGCCCTTAGCTATCGATTACCACGGCCACACCATTACCTTGGTCCCCAATGGAAAGCGCATTAAACTCTACTATTACAAGTTCACCCAAGCGGGTGATGAGCTAAGTAAACTCATTAGTTGCGACGCCCTAAATGATTATATTCAGGTCTTAACCAATTTGTTAGAAAGTGATTTTCAAGTAAATCAGAATATAAAAACAAAAGCCTAGCCACTCATCATGAGCGACTAGGCTAGTTAGTAATTATTTGCTGCTTGCAAGTAACTTATTCTATTGCTACTGACGGCTTATGCTGAAAGGTAAAACTCACCACGCGATTTCGCCCTTTAGACTTAGCCTTGTACAAGGCTTCATCTGCCCTTGCAATAAATTCACCCGTGCTTTCTTGGCCCATCTGGGTAACACCAAAACTCGATGTTACTTTCATTCCTTCAGGCCAGTTGTGCTGCTCCATGGCAACCCGAATATTCTCTGCTAATATTGAGGCATTATCGATTTCAGTATTCGGACAAACCAGCAGGAATTCTTCTCCCCCCCAACGAACTAAACTGTCGCCTTGTCGGGTTTTACTTGTGACTAAACCGGCAAACTCTTTAAGCACCTCGTCACCCACATCATGGCCGAAGGTATCATTAATTTGTTTAAAGTGGTCAATATCCATAAAGATGATAGACAGCGGTGTTTTCTGTAAATAAACCAGTTGGACTTGTTCAAAAAGCGAGTCTCTTATCCCCGCTCGGTTACGCGCTCCAGTTAAAGGATCACGTTTAGCCATGGTTTCAAACTTTTTACTTTCTAGTTTGAGCGCTTCGGTTAAGGACTCAAGCTCCAATGCTTTTTGTTTAGTCTGTGACAAATCACCTTTTAATCGTCTTAAGTCAAAGACTAAATAAACCACAGCACACACCACCCAAACAGCAATGATGATTGTTAGAAAAACGTTTTCAGGGATCAATTTACCGTCGAAGCGGATCTCTTCGATGATGATCTTTATTGGCCCTTCGCTGACTAAGCCGCCCGTAGCAACTTCAATAACAGAGACATTGCTAAAATCAGGGGCGAAATGCTCTAGAGGAATATTGTTTTCTGAGATCCACCATGACGCAACGCTAAAGTTTTTCAAAGGAATGACGACTTCAGAGGCATACTTATTAGGCTCATACTCCACTTCATTCACTTTCATGGTCGCATCATTATGAACATCTGTATAGGAAGGGTGATAATTTCGAATATAAAAACGGATGCGCTGAGAGCCTTCACCTTCAAACCGCGCATTGACCGCCACTGTATTGTATTTGGCGATATCCACCCCTTCGCCAATATCTGCCAATTTTATTGCTAACTCACAAAATGGCCATTGATAGGCTTTGACAATATTACATTCCAGCTCTAAGGCTTGAGGTGTGCGAGAAAGCGTTGCTGTCGTTTGACCGCCTTGAGATTGGTCAGTAATTGCCTTAACTTGAAAGTCGGTAGTTGAATCTATCACTAGACTTTTATTAAAGCTGTGTTGGTAAGCTAAGAGTGCACTCACCGTTAGTAACACTAAGCATAATAATCCTGTACTGATGGATTTTGACTGCATCAAGCTCTCCTAAAGGGGTAAAAAGCATCACTTCATTTATCTACACCTAGCATAATCCTTCTTTTGTTGCACTAGAGTCAAATAAATAAAAAAACACCTAACTAACAAAAACATCTATAGCAATTCAAATAGAAAGCGAATAGAGGCGATAATCCAGGGGTAAGCTCAAGGCGGGCTCTCACTTGTTCACATAATAATCAAGTTTGCCTTAGACAAAAAGGAGCCAAACCGGCCCCTTTATGAATGACAAGACAAATACCACTAACCCAAGGAAATGAGATTATTATTCTTCTTCCTCTTCAATCATTTCTTGGTAATCATCTACATCCATTAGATCATCTAACTCACTGATATCGTCTGGGCGAAGTTGAACAATCCAGCCATCATCATAAGGATCGGCATTGATTAAGGTCGGTGAATCAACTAAATCCTCATTAATTTCAACAATTTCACCTGAGATGGGGGAAAACATTTCAAGGTTGGTTTGCTCTGCTTCAACCGCAATACACTCTTCACCCACATCTAAATGCTCGCCAACCGTAGGCGCTTCGACGCTGTAAATAGTCCCTAATTGCAGCTGAACATGATCAGTCAATCCTATTGTCACCGTCCCATCATCTTCTGCTCGAACCCATAAATGGGCGTCTGTGTATTTCAAATCACTCGGCAAGTAACTCATTTATCTCTCCAGATAAGCAAAACAATCTCAGCTCTGTTTCTAAAGAGAGTAGCCAAACAAGCATTATCTGCAAGAATAAATTCTGCTGCTTAGATCTCAATCTAAGCAGCTATTTGCCATGACGTTAAAACCGGCACCATAACCTCAATTCTGGTTAATGGAGACAGCCAGTGAATATCGTATGAATAAGTAGCAAAACTTCGTTTTCAGGGATGAAAACGCAGCGCGTATAGAGACATATTCACCGCGTTTTGCGGATGATTCAGGCGATATAGCTCAGGTTACATAGGAATCAATCGAGACTGAGCCGAGTATTACCTCGCCAGTTGCGGCAGCTCGCCAACCAAGCCGGTCGCATGAGCCAGCAAACGCTGCTTAAGTGGAGGGGTGTTATCGACCAACTTAAGGCCGATATCACGCACTAATTTTTGCAACGGATGTTTGCCGTTAAAGCCTTGTTTAAGCGCTTCCATTGCCACAATCATTTCCACGGCTTGGGTTTTACGCCAACGTTCATAAGCCCTTAAGTGCGGATATAAACCAATATCTATTCCCAACTCGATATTTTCATTGATCGTTTGCGCCAATGCCGCCGCGTCCATCAAGCCAAGGTTAACGCCCTGCCCCGCCAATGGATGTATGGTATGGGCCGCATCTCCCACTAAGGCGACGCGGTGTTTAGCAAAGTCACGCGCAAAACGCATACATAAAGGCACGCAGGCTCTTTTTCCCAATACCTGGGTTAACCCTAATTTATTATCAAATGCCATGGTTAACTGACGATTAAACTGCTCATCATTAAGAGCCATCAGTAACTTAGCTTGCTCAGGCGAAGTTGACCAAACAATGGAGCTATGATGGCGATTAAACAAGGGCAAAAAAGCAAGAGGACCATCGGGTTTGAAAATTTGCCAAGCCGTGTCTTGGTGAGACTCTTGGGTTTCGACCGTTGCGACAATGGCATGATGTTGATAATCCCGAGAAGTTAATGGGATCCCAACCTGAGAGCGTAACCATGATTGGGCACCATCAGCCCCAACCACCAACTTAGCCGTAATAGCCTGACCATTATCTAAGGTTAACCAGGCTTCCCCTTCTCCCATGGCAAGCTGAGCAACCTGTCGTGGGCACAATAAAGTCAGATTTGCTTGCTGCTCAACGGCATGATGCAAGGCCAGTTGAATATTACGATTCTCAATAATATGACCCAGTTCAGCAAGTTGACTTTGCTGAGCACTGAACTGTAATTGACCAAAACTGTCCTGATCCCATACCTGCATGTGCTGGTAAGGCTGGACGCGCGATAATGCTAAATGTGGCCAAACGCCGATATTGGTTAAAAAGTTTTGGCTGGCTCGGTTTATTGCACTGACACGATTATCGGCGAGCTCGTTTAACTGAGGATCTAGTTCGCGACTTTCAATAACGGCAATACTAATAGGGGCATTATACAGCGCTCGCGCTAACGCTAGCCCAACCATGCCGCCACCTAAAATAACTAAATCAAAAGAACGCATCATTTTGTTTTCACCGAAAAAAGTTCGAAATTGCCTAAAGCTTGCTCAGATAAAGGCTGTTTGAAGAGGCGACAAGTATCCATCATATGCAGTATGCCATTGCGGGCCCATACTAAGGGCTCATACTGATTGGCAAAAGTACGGGCTAATAAATCCGTCATGGTTATTGTACGTTGGTGATCTTGCTCTCGATTTTGCCAATATTCATCTAAGCAAGCAAAGCTACCTATATCATGGTGACTTGCGATGACCTTGGCGAGGACAAACAGATCTCTTAATCCTAAGTTATATCCTTGACCCGCCACCGGATGTAAGGTGTGGGCGGCATTGCCAATCAATACGGCTCTGTGGCTGACGGGCTCGGGGGATTGAGTCAAGGTAAGAGGATATGCCATTCGTTGACCCACCCGCACTATCGCCCCTAAACGAAAACCAAAGGCCTGCTGTAACGCATGGCTAAAAGCATCATCGTCTAAGGCCATATAGCCTGCTAAATCAGCATTTGCGACCGACCAAACCATGGCGCAGCGATTATCAGACATGGGCAATAACGCCAATGGTCCGGTCTCGGTAAAACGCTCAAATGCTCGCCCTTGATGCAATTCGCTTGTCACCACATTGGCAATAATGGCACTGGTGCCATAATCATCACTTTGCTGGCGTAAATTTAATAGCTGTCGACAAGGGCTAAAGCCACCATCGGCGGCGACCAAGAGTTGCGCGCTAAGACACTGACCAGAAGTTAACTCTAGGGTCACCTTGGTGGCCTGCTGAGTAATACTTTTTACGCTATCGGGTTGATAAATCTTTAATTGTGTTAAATTTTGTAACTGTTGTTGTAACTCTCTACCGGCATGCTCTAACTCAATCACATAGCCTAGGGCTGCAATCTTTTCTTCGGCAGCACTTAAATGAGTGAGACCACTATGGCCACGATCAGACACATGAATATGTTCTATTGCGGTTGTGTAAGGAGACAGTGTCGACCATAAGCCTATCTGCTTTAACAGCTGCGCTGAGCCATAAGATAACGCAATAGCGCGACTGTCAAAACTGGGGTGAGCAACAAGGGGATTGGCAGCATCAATGAGCACCATGTTTAGGTGCGGTGCAAACTTAGCCACCGCACAGGCAAAGGTGGCTCCCACCATACCGCCGCCAACAATGATTAAGTCTACATCTTCGGTTGCGGTTGTGTTTGCCATGCTTTTCTTCACTTAGTTGTTAGTTTTAGCCATCAAAGCTTCAATATCGGCGATGGTTTTAGGGACCGCGGCAGTTAGATTTTCGATTCCTTCAGTGGTGATCACCACATCGTCTTCGATACGCACACCGATACCCTGCCATTTGGCGTCCACCTCGGCCGATTTACTAATGTATAGACCTGGTTCAACCGTGATCGCCATCCCCGGCTCAAGTGTTCTTGAACGATCGCTTGATTTGTAATCGCCTACATCATGCACATCCAAACCAATCCAATGAGAAAGACCATGCATGTAAAAAGCTTTATAAGCTTGTTGCTCTATCAGCTCAGCGACGTCGCCTTGCATTATACCTAACTTAACTAAACCCGAAACCATGATTTGTAAAACAATATCATTGGCTTGCTTAATTGATTTGCCCGGCCCTAATGCAGCTAATGCGGCATCGTGAGCATCCAGTACCAGTTGATAGATAGCCGCTTGCTCGGGTGTAAACTTACCATTCACCGGAAAGGTTCGGGTAATATCGCCAGCATAGCCAGCAAACTCAGCGCCCGCATCAATTAACACCAGCTCACCATCACGTAATGGGCTCTCATTTTCGGTGTAGTGCAAAATACAAGCATTGTCACCACCGCCGACGATAGTGCTGTACGCTGCGTCGCGCGCGCCTTGCATTGCAAACTCGTGCAAGATCTCCGCTTCCAATTGGTATTCCCACATACCAGGGCGACATTGTTGCATCGCACGGATATGGCCATCCACGGAAATTTGAGCTGCTTTGCGCATTAACTCAATTTCTTGGCTTGATTTAAATAAGCGCATTTCATGTAGCATCGGACGCCAATCGATGATTTGATTGGGCGCTTGCCAACCGTGTCTGCTGCCTTGGCGTAAAGTTGCTAACGCTTGATGAAGCTGTTGTTCGGCTTGCGGGTCTTGTTGCAATACAAAGTAAACTGCAGCGCCGTGATTTAACAGTTTAGGTAATTCTTCATCTAACTCGGATAATTCAAATGCTTGATCTATCGCCAAACGCTCAACCGCCGCTGTTGCCCCTAAACGACGGCCATGCCAAATTTCTGCCAGTTCATCTTTAGGACGACAAAACAAGGTAGAACTGACTTGGTTCTCGTGTTTTTTAATCACTAACCACGCATCTGGCTCGGTAAAGCCAGTAAGGTAAAAGAAGTCACTGTCTTGGCGAAAACGGTATTCGGTATCGCGACTACGTGTTTGCTCATGAGCGGCAGTAAAGATGGCAACGCTATTATCTAGCATCAAATCACCGAATGCTAACTGGCGTTGATGAAATTCAGATTGCATTTAAATAACCTTAAAAATGAGTAGAAAACGTCACGTAACACTTAACATCAGTGCAAAGTGGGCTTGTCTTTAATAGGAGTTAGAGGCTGACCAAACTCGTTAAAACAAAGTAGTGCGCCGATTCTTAAATACTCACTCACTTCGCTAAAGGCAATTTCACTTTCTTCATCTTCTTGTTCAAAGTCTAAAGAAACCTGTGAAATGTCACGAATGTCGGTGATCAACTCTTGAATGTTCTCTGGGGCTTGATTGAGCTTTGACTGCATCATACCAAATCCCACCAAAAAGCTCTGCGCCCACTGAGCCATCGCTTCTGCTCTTTCATCAAGAGGCTGTTCATCATCGGGCAGCAATAGCGTAAACGCCATATTGCCGTCGGTTAGCTGTACACAAATCGTTGAGTAAAGCTCAGTAGCCAGCTTTTTTACTTCAGCAGGTAAGCCAAAGCCTTCATTCACTAAGTCGTTAAACGGGGCTTCCCAGCTGGTTGCATCTAGCTTAACACCAGCACAAATCAGTCCAGCTAACACCCCATGAAATTCAGCGGCGCCAACCATTAATGAAGCTGATTCAAGCACTCGGGTTACTTCATTAAAATCCGGCATTGTATTTTTCGTCATGGCTTACCTAAACTCACTATTAACAAGAATATATTACCTTAAATCCTAACATTGCCTTAGTGTTGGCGCTAGCTAGTACTTGAAAGTTCACCCATTGGCCTTTATAGTCGCAGCAAAAGACACCTACTTTGGTGTTGGGTACTTCTCATGTTTGGAGTTCAGTCATGAGCCAATCGGCTGTCGAAATCAATATTCTAGGAAAAGCTTATAAAATGGCCTGTCCGCAAGGGCAAGAAAGCGCATTGCTTGAGGCTGCAGAAATATTGAATGAGAAAATTTCCGAGCTGAAACAACGCACCAAGATAGCCAAAAGTGAACAACTTGCGGTGATGGCTGCCCTAAATTTTTGCCATGAGTTAAAACTCGAACAAGCAAAAAATAATGAATACGCAGACACCATGGCACAGCGCATTCAGTTGCTGCAAAGTACCATTGAAAATGCTTTAGTTGAAAAAGGCATTGAAAAAAAAGAGCTATAGCTCGACAATAAGTTTGAAATTCCTGGGGTGTTTGTCAATATGGTGACGTCCCTGAGCCGATAATTACAACACCGGGGATTTTGCTGACTACTATTGCGCAGGCTCAGCATGTACTGAGAAGCCTACGGTAGTGACAAAATCACCACCTTGAGCCGTCGGGTTCAAGGGCTAAAACCGTGTAACGGCACCCTGGGTTCCCTGCTTTCACCAAGCGCTAATGGCACAGACATGCATAACAATCGTCATAAAATACGCCAACAAGTTCGCGCCCGAAGACAACAGTTGCCGCCGCAGCAACAACTCGACTACAGCCGTAAGCTTCCTAAATTAGCCGAGCAACACCCAACAATTAACCAAGCAAAAAAAGTCGCGCTCTATTTGGCCAATGATGGCGAGCTATGCACTCAACCTTTAATAGAATGGTGTTGGCAACAAGGCATCAAAACCTACCTGCCCGTGTTAGATCCCGTCAATGAAGGCCACTTGCTGTTTTTGCATTATCACGCGCAAAGCCCCATGCAAACCAATAAGTTTGGTATCGCCGAACCTTGTATTCATCAAAACCCTATCGAGCCAGCCGATAATCTCGACATTATTTTCACCCCACTGGTAGCTTTTGATCAGTTAGGTAATCGCTTGGGCATGGGAGGCGGCTTTTACGACCGTACCTTAGCTCACCTAGAAAACCAGAAAAAAAAGCCCTATACCATAGGCTTAGCACACGATATTCAATGTGTTCCTAAGTTGCCTATTGAAGCATGGGATGTCCCCCTGCCAGAAGTGATTACGCCGACTAAAATCTGGTCATGGGGTAGTGCTTTTAAGCCCAAGGATACGCTATAATCCGCGCTTCTTTTATCGTACTCTCGGAGCATAAGCATGACACAGGATGAAATGAAAAAAGCCGCTGGATGGGCAGCGCTTAAATACGTTGAAGAAGGCAGTATCGTAGGCGTAGGCACGGGCTCAACAGTAAATCATTTTATCGATGCCTTAGGCACGATGAAGTACGACATCAAAGGCGCGGTATCTAGTTCAGTTGCATCGACCGAGCGTTTAAAAGCGCTTGGCATTGAAGTGTTTGACTTAAACAATGTCAGCGAATTGAGTGTTTATGTCGATGGCGCGGATGAAATCAATGGCCACAATCATATGATTAAAGGCGGTGGCGCCGCGTTAACACGTGAGAAAATTGTTGCTGCGGTTGCAGATAAGTTCATTTGTATCGTTGATGACACTAAGCATGTAGACATTTTAGGGGACTTTCCACTGCCGGTAGAAGTGATCCCAATGGCGCGCAGCTATGTGGCAAGAGAACTCGTTAAACTGGGCGGCGATCCAGTATATCGAGAAGGCGTTATCACAGACAACGGCAATGTCATTTTGGATGTGCATAACCTAAAAATCATGGATCCTGTCAAGTTAGAAAAACAAATCAACAACATCGTTGGTGTTGTCACTAACGGCTTATTTGCCGACCGTGGCGCCGATGTTGTGCTTGTAGGAACGCCAGAAGGCGTAAAAACGTTATAACTTGATCAAAAAATAACGCCAAAAAACGCTTGAAACCGCTTTTTTGTAGTAAATTTTCTAAATTAATTGTATCTTGTCAACTGACATTATTTGAGCAATTGACACATTTGGGTTCGAGGGAAGTAGCATGACCACCTTTTCACTAGGTAAGGAAAAAATCAAAATCCTTCTTTTAGAAGGCCTTCATAGCAGCGCTGAAGAAACATTTCGTGCCGCTGGTTACACCAACATTGAGTCGTTAAAAACTTCATTAGGCGAAGAAGAGCTTAAAGAGAAGATCAAAGACGTTCATTTTGTTGGTATTCGTTCTCGCTCTAACTTAACCGCAGAAGTTATCGAAGCGGCTGACAAGTTAGTGGCTATCGGTTGTTTCTGTATTGGTACCAACCAAGTTGACCTTAAAGCGGCGCAAATTAAAGGTATCCCAGTATTTAATGCTCCTTTCTCTAACACCCGCAGTGTTGCTGAAATGGTATTGGGTCAAATTCTGATGTTACTACGTGGCATTCCGGAAAAGAATGCCAAGGCACATCGTGGTGTTTGGCTCAAATCAGCTGATAACTCTTACGAAGCGCGTGGTAAGAAACTCGGTATCATAGGCTACGGCCACATAGGTACACAATTAAGCATTCTTGCTGAAAACTTAGGCTTTAAAGTGTACTACTACGACATCGAGAACAAGCTTTCTCTGGGTAATGCCACTCAAGTTGCTAGCTTACCTGAGCTACTAGCTATGTCGGACATCGTTAGCCTACACGTACCAGAAACGCCATCGACTAAGCTGATGTTTGGCGCTAATGAACTGGCTCAAATGAAACAAGGCTCTATCTTAATCAACGCGTCACGCGGCACTGTGGTAGATATCGATGCGCTAGTTGAAACCTTGAAAACAGACAAGCTATACGGCGCAGCCATTGACGTATTCCCTGTTGAACCAAAATCAAATAGCGATGAGTTCGTTTCACCATTGCGTGGTATCGACAATGTGATCCTAACACCACACATTGGTGGCAGTACTCAAGAAGCACAAGAAAACATTGGCTACGAAGTAGCAGGTAAACTGGTGAAATATTCAGATAACGGTTCAACCCTCTCTGCAGTTAACTTCCCTGAAGTATCACTGCCTGAACATGTGAATACTAGCCGTCTACTGCACATTCATGAAAACATCCCAGGTATCATGATCCAAATTAACCAAGCGTTCTCTGATGAAGGCATTAATATCGTTGGTCAGTACTTACAAACTAACGAAAACATTGGTTATGTGGTGATTGACGTAGCAAGTGATGATCGTGAAGGCGCACTGGCTAAGTTGAAAAACATTAAAGGTACGTTACGCGCACGTGTACTTCACTAAGCGTAACCCTATCTAGTAAAAAAGCGGCTGATCAAGCCGCTTTTTTTATTGCACAAAAATGGACTCATTAAACAGTCCGATTAACCTACTGCTTTACTTTCAGTGTAAACACCACTTCAATTTCATCACGAACCGTTAACTCATCTCTTAAATAACCACCGTTTGGCGCACTTTCCATCATCATGGCGGATTTAGCTCTAAGCACAGGTACGGCATTGCGTTGTTGATAATTGATTTTATAGATAGAGCCCAGCTCCGCATCAAACGATTTCGCTAACATCTCTGCTTTTGCTTTAGCATCTTCAATCGCAAGCTTTCGCGCTTTCAGTTGTAAATCTGCACTGTCTTGAATTTCAAAACGTATGTTATTTACCTGCTGTAATTGATTAGCCAAAATTAAATCGAGTAACTGGCTTAATTTATCTAAATCAAGCAATGAGATGGTTAACTGGCGAGACGCTTTATAGCCAACCAACAATGGCTTATCGTCTTTACGGTATTCATATTCAGGATGAGTATAAAGGGTTTGAGCCACGATTTGAGGCTGCTTGATTTGCAGCTCATCAATGGCCACTTTAATAAAGTCATTAACCCGTTTATCTAGCTCTTGCTTGGCTTTTAATACATCTTTATCAACAACTTCAGCACTGACCTCAATAACGGCCATGTCGGGTTTTACCTTCACTTCAGCAAAACCAGAGGTGATCACATGAGGGGCATCTGGCGTGGCAGCGGCAAACACGGAGTAAGTAAACAACAAACAAGATAAAATAACTAAACGCATTTTGTTAATCCTACAAAACTAAACAAGTAAGCTTGTAAACCGCAAAGCACGTCAAAAGGGTTAGGTTATTTTCCTCGTTTTGGCAATATTTTTCGGAGGCGAAATAAAGCCTTGATAAGCATCGATATGCAAACGAGCTAAACGCTCAAGCTGAACTTGGCTCTCAACGCGTGTCGCCACGGTCGTAATGCCTAACTTAAGCGCCGCTTGGCACACCGCATCTAAAAACTCGCTGTCACCCGTGATTTCTTCAACTTGATTAGTGTAACTATAATCGACTTTTACATAAGCAGGGCAAAGCTGCTCTAAGTAAGTTAATGATTGAAAATGGCGGCCAAACTGGTCTATGCCAAAACTTAACCCCGCTTGTTTAATGATTTGTATCAGAGGCATTATTTGCTGCTGATGAGCAAAACAAGCGGTTTCGGGTAACTCGATAACTAACTGATTTGATAACTCGGGATGCTGCTGTAAAAACCGTGCTAGCCACAAATGGAAATCTTCGTCTAAACACGAGGTCATGGTTAAGTTTACCGCCACACTGGTAAAATTATCTAAAGCGAGCTGCTGGGGGATCTTTTTCAATACATACTGGTCAAATAAACAGCCGAGTTTAAATTGCTCTACCGCCGCCATAAACTGACTAGCAAAGTAATTATGACCGTCTTTTTGAATGTAACTAAATAGCTCACCATGAAGCATTTGCTGAGAATCGCGCATCAACACAGGCTGCGCTTTAAAGGCAAACAAATCTTGATGTATCGCGTCTTGAACTAAATGCTTCCAACCTGCTCGACCTAAATTAAAGCGATCGCTGCATTTGATTAAGTGGATCGGATTTAAACGTTGGGTTCGAGAAATTTGCAGGGCATTATCAGCGCGGCACAGTAACTCGGTAATGCTTTCTTCTTGCTGGCGTAATACTAAGCCGATATAGGAGATAGGTGATGCTTCTTCAAGTGGACTAACCACCAACTCAGCAAGGGCATCTTGGATCCGCTCAGCAAAATTAAGCAGCTGATCAGCTTCAAGTCCGGGCAAGATCACCACAAATTCATTAATCGAAAGTCTTGCTAATAACACCTGATCATAGTGCATTACCGCTGATTTAAGTGTCGAAGCGGATGCTTGAGCCAAATGATCTCGAGCCGCTTCCCCTTGCTCAAGGTAGACCTCTTCCAACATATCTAAGGCAATCAGTGCAAGGCCGCCAGTGCCTGACTCAGCAATCCACGTTTTTGCCTGACCCATGAAATAGGCTCGATTGCCAAGGCCGGTTACTTCATCGCGATAAATTTTATCGCGTAACGATTCGGCCACCTCGGCTTGATGCTTAAATTGCTGATTAATGGTGGAGTGCATTTCATTTAAGGTTTTAACCACTTCTTGTAACTCTTGGGTCTGTGGCAACTCCAGTTGCTTATCTGAGCCAGTCCCGCGTAAGGCTTGCGCATCATGACTGACTTTCATCAAGGGCAGTAATAAACGCTTGATAAGCACTAAAGCCAACACGACGGCAACAATGTAAATCAGCAATAAGCCACTAAATAGTTTCGTTGCTTGTTGCCATAACGCGGCTAACTGCCCTTCTACATCGGCTTGGAATAAAACTTGATAAGCGGCTTGCTCTTGCTGTGGTAAAGGCTCAGTAACCTGCAAAGGAATAACAGCCATAAGCTGGGTAAACCAAGCTGGGGCGTTGACAGGGGTTGACGCTCCTGCAAGTTCAATCATCACTTCACCTTGACCATTTTTAATCAGGATCTGACTAAAATTATGCTGCTGTTCGGCCAGTAACGATGTGGCTGCATCCCAATTGGACTCAAATGCCAAGGGACGAATTTCACTACTCAGTTTGTCTGCCACTTGCAAAAATCGCTCGGATTGAGCGTTGAGATATTGCTCTTTAGCTGCTGAAAAAACCGTATAAAACGCGACACCAAACACCATAGTAAAAATGACAAAAACGGTTGTGCCTAACTGTTTGTAAAGCGTCATAGCGGCCCTCAATCAAAACTCATTTTCGGCTTATTCATGCGGTTATTTTTAAAGCCACCGCGTAGCTCATTCCAACTTTGTAAGCGTGATGCCTTGCCCGCGATTTGACCTCGGCCCTTCGCTTTCATTAACCAAAGGTTAGTACCGTTAAAGCTATAAACGGGCGCTAAATCTTTACGTTGGCTGGCAGGTTTAATATCCGCATCTAAGTTATCTAAAATCAATGGCATCGCATCTGGTGTAGGGTAATAAGCCACGACCATATGAAACTGATCTAAGGTTAATGCCTTAACATAAACCAAACGCAATTTTTCTTCTGCCACACCTAACTCGATTAAAGAAAAGTATTTCGCGATACTAAAATCTTCACAATCCCCTGCAGCCACGGCTAAAAACTCAACCGGCGTCGCCCAATAGTCATTTTGGCCCCACAGCTTAGCGTCATTAACAAATGCCATTTGATTAAAGAAGGCATTGACTTCAGCGAGCTTTCGCTGTTCACTGCTGCCTTGCTCTTGAGCAATAAGCTTACGCCAAGCCGTGACTCTTTTTACCGCACGCTCACTGTTATAGACCCGCATGACTTTGCTATATAGCGCCTGCTCATCGATGCTTTGGCCAGCAAAGACAACAACCCCTGACCATATCAGAAGCCAAAAAACCAACAAAAAAGGCGTATTTACCCTAATGAATTTAGGTGTAAAAACGCCTTTAAGCCAATTCATGTGCGGCTTTACTGAATGTCGCGTAATTGCTGACGCCAATCTTCTGGTGGCGCAACACGTAAAGAGCCGAGTAAGCTACCCATCGAGTTTAGAATACGGAAATTAGCTTCCATTACTTCATAACGTGTTGAAACCAGATCTTTCTTAGCTTCAAACAATTCCGTTTCTGTGTTTAGTACATCTAATAAGGTGCGCTTACCCAAATTAAATTGCTTGCCGTAGGCATTACGAGTCTGCTCACTGGCCTCAACATGGCGCTCAAGGAAAGCTTGCTGCTGCTCTAAATAACGTTTCGCATCCCAAGAAAGACGAGCGCCTTGGTGAATATCCCTTAACGTGCCTTCGCTGATAAACTTAGCTTCGTTAACTTGAAAGGCAGTTTCTTCGACATAAGCTTGATCGCGCCCACCGTTAAACAAGTTATAACGCATTCTTACCATGCCCAGTAACTCATCATTATTTCCTTTGGTGCCATCAGCGTCGTCTAAAAAGTTATTTTCAACTTCAATGGCCACTTCAGGGTAATAACGCGATTTAGCGACTTCATGTTGTGCATTTGCGGCATAGATATCCTGACGAGAAGACTTTAGGCGAGGATGGTTATCCATGGCTCGTTGCACGACATCAGCAAAAGTACTAGGTACACCTGAAAAGTCAGGCTGAGGCACTTCTAAGTTCTCAGGGTATTCATTTACTAAGCGTAAATATTGCGTTTCTGCATCGGACAGGTTGTTTTCCGCATTGACCACGTTCGCGCTTGAGCGAGCTAAACGCGCCTCAATTTGTGATAAATCAGAGGTAGAGCCGATACCTGAGTCAGTGCGTTTTTTGATATCACGATAAATCTTTTCGTGGATTTCAAGGTTTTGCTCTGCTAACGCGAGGGTTTCGCTACTTTTAAGTACATTTAAGTAAGCCGAGATGGTTTTAAGGGAGACATCTTCAGCATCAGCAAGCAAAGCATATTGTTCTGCATTCGCCTCGAACGCGGTACGGTCATATTCAGCACCTGTCGCGAAACCATTAAATAGAATTTGACGCAAACTAAACCCAAGCTCTTTACGGGTATAAGTAGTCGTTTCAAAGTTATCTCTGTCGGTTCTTTCTCTACCGATACCGGCATTAATATCTATGGTTGGTAAATAACCGGCAAACGCCCCATCATTGGCTTTTTGAAATGCGCCAACTCGGCTCAGCACCCGATTAATCTCTGGGTTTGAAACCAATGTTTTTGCCACACTACTCTCAAGGGTCTCAGCATAACTAGAGGTTGAGAAGATGAACCCAGCAGCCAATACAGAGCTGATAATCTTTTTTTTCATCGTAAAATTTATCCCTTAACTTATGATTATTGTTATCTTTCTCTTAGTGCTGTTTGCTGTGCTCTAAGAATTGGTTTAAGTAAATAATCTAGTACACTTTTCTTACCCGTCATCACATCCACGCTGGCTAGCATACCCGGAATGATAGGCAATTGACGTTCGCCGCTACCGATTGAGCTTTGCTCTGTTCTTACCCTAATTAAATAAAAACTATTACCTTCTTCATCCATGATGGTATCAGCACTGATGTGTTCAAGAGTACCTGACAAACCACCATAAATCGCAAAGTCATAAGCGGTTAATTTAACTACAGCACTCAGGCCGGGCCTCAAAAAAGCGATATCTTTAGGTAATATCTTCGCTTCAACTAATAATGTATCTTCCACTGGCACGATCTCAACGAGATCCATCCCCGGCTTAATAACACCCCCTAAGGTGTTAATATTGATGGTTTTAACGTTACCCTTGACCGGGGAAACGACATTAGTTCGAGAAACCCTGTCTTTCAACCCTACCTGAACTTCATTTAGGGAGGCCATTTTACCTTCGGCTTCATCTAATTGCTCTAAGACTTTACGCCGAAACTCAAGCGCCGTCTCACGCCGCTTACTAATGGTCTCTTTAATCGATGCTTCAATTTTAGGTATACTTAAACGCGCACTTTCTAGCTCAGAAGCGGTGCCATTCAAGTCGCGCTCCAATTTTATCAGCTCAACCTCAGACACGACGCCTTCTTTGGCCAACGGGCGGGTTAAGCTTAATTCCTTGCGTACTAACCCATAAGCGCGTTGCAGGTGCTTCACCTTAGACTGAATTTCAACCAGCTCTTGCTCTTTTTGCTGGATCTGTTGCGCCATGATCAATAGTTGGTTGTTAATACCAGCTATCGCTTGGCGATAACGCGCCTTCTCGGCAGAAATTTGCAATGCGTGTTGCTTCTCAAATTCTTCACTATATTCTAGCTCAACCATATTAATGATTATCTGGTCTTGCCAAGGCACCGTGTTGTCCTTGTTTACCTGGACACTACGTTGTTCAGCATTGAGGCGTATTATATCGCTGGTTAAGGTAAACGCATTTTGCTCTTTTTCTCGAAAGTCACTGCGAAACTTAGTGTCATCAATGCGCATCAGCGGTTGGCCTTTTTCAACCAAATCACCTTCTTTGATATAAATTTCACGTAAGATACCGCCTTCCAAGTTTTGTACTATTTGTACTTGTGAAGAAGGTATGATCTTACCGGTGCCAACCGTGACTTCATCTAACTCAGCAAAATAAGCCCAAATAAGTGCACAGACAAAAAACAGAAACATGCACCACAATAACAAACGAGCGCGAAATGCAGTGTTAAGTAGGCTGGCAGCGCTGGTCTCATTGATGTACTCAAGCTCATCTTTGCTCGGCAACTTACCGGTATTATGAAGATTATCCATTACTCGCCTCTCGTACCGCTCGTCCAGCAATGGTCACGCGCCCTTCTTTGAGCGCCGTTAGTACGGCATCTTTGGGTCCATCTGCCACTATTTTTCCCGAATCCATCACGATCAAACGATCAACAATATCCAGCATACTGGTTTTATGCGTTATCAGGATCAAGGTTTGATGCTTATCCAGGCTAGCCAGTTGCTTCTTGATATGCAACTCAGAACGGTTATCCATGGCGCTGGTTGGCTCATCCATGATCAGTACATTTGGATTAAGCAGTAGCGAGCGCGCGATAACAACCGACTGGCGCTGTCCGCCGGATAAAAGCCTGCCCCCTTCACCCACTTGGCGATCTAATCCATTGGGATCTCGGTCGGTAAATGATGAGACCCCAGCACGATGAGCCGCTTTTAGCACCATATCATCCGATGTAAAAGGCACCCCTAAACAAATGTTTTCTCTAATTGAGCCGTAATAAAGCGGTGAGTCTTGTAACACACAACCTATGGTACGCCTTAAATCCGCCGGATGGATCTGGTTTTGTTCAATTCCATCTAGGTGAATACTGCCTTCACTTGGCCGATATAGGCCCATCAGCAGTTTTTGCAATGTTGTCTTACCTGAGCCAATACGGCCAATAATGGCGACCTTTTCACCTGGGCGAATACGTAAATTAAGATCCGTGATGACATTATTTTCTTGCTCAGGGTATTTAAAGCTTACCGACTGAAATTCAATGTCGCCAACCATACTTGCGCGGTGAATATAGCGCTTACCATCTTCGGTTTCGTCAGGCATGGCCATGATGTTTTCCAAAATTGCCAAGCCCGATTTGGTTTGAGTATAACGCGTAATCAAGAGTGAAAGCTGGCTCAAAGGCCCTAAAGCGCGGCTGCTTAACATCACAGCCGCGATTAAGCCCCCCATGCTTAGCTCGCCATCTTTAATCAAATAAACGCCATAAACAATTAAACAGACACTCAGCATCTGTTGTAAGAACGAAGATAAGCTAGAAACAGAGTTACTTAATTTGCGAGTTTTAATGCTCCAGTTGGACATATGAGCAACGGCTTCTTCCCAGCGGTGTTGATAAATACCTTCCGCTCCCGTTACCTTGATGCCTTCAATACCATTAAGCCCTTCAACCAAGTTGGCGTATTTTTGTGCGGCTAAACGAGAGCCTTCATCGATACTGCGACGCAGTGGCAATTGAATAGCAAAGCTGTAAGCCAATAATAAAAACAAACATAAAGCCGGAATAAACACCATAGGGCCAGCCACTAACCAAATCACGGTCAGCGTTAATAGCGCAAAAGGCACATCTACCAATGCCGCGACGGTTGCGCTAGTAAAAAAATCCCGGACGGATTCAAACTCTTGTAAATGGCGAGCAAAAGCACCCGTGGATGCGGGACGCGCTTCTAAACGCATCCCCATTACTTTGGAAAAAATTTTGGAGGACAATAGAATGTCTGATTTTTTTCCTGCAACATCAATAAAATAACTTCGCATTTGCCGCATGATAAAATCAAACACAAAGACAATAGAGACCCCTATCGCTAACACCCACAACGAATCAAACGCTAAGTTGGGCACAATGCGGTCATACACATTCATCACAAATAAGGGACTGACAACGGCAAAAATATTGATCAGTAAGGAAGCTATCAGTACATCACGATAAATCGGTAAAGAGCCCCGTATGGTGCTCCAAAACCAATGGCCATGACCAGAGTCAATTAACTGCGGGGTGCGTTTATCAAAACGGTGCTGTGGCTTAACAAAAAAGACTTTGTTTTGGTACAAAGCTTTAAGCTCGGCTAACTCAATTTGAGTTTCACCTTCTCCGGCTAAAGGAAAAATCACCTTAGCGCTGCTGGTTTCTTTGTCGACCGACAATAAAACACATGCTTGGTTTTCGTCTAAAACCAAAATACAAGGTAACAACAAGGCGGATATGTCTTTTAAAGGCATATTGCTAAGGCGTGCTTGCAAGCCTCCCTTTTCCGCCGCTCGACCAACTAAGCGTAGTGACAAACGACCGTCAATCATAGGTAAACCAGCCGTCAGCACCTGTGATGAGTGCGGCTCACCATAATGCTTAGTTAAAAAAACTAAACACTCCAACAGCGGGTCAACAAGCGGATCTCCACCTACTTTGTCACCATCATTCAACACGAAATATGTATCCTTACTTAGGCAAAATAACACAATATGCCTCAAAGCGAGGCATATTGAAATTATAACTCAACTTTTCAATTACTTATCTATGATTAGATTACCATCTTGAATAAGCTTTTGAATAAAGTCTTCACCGGTTGCAGCTCCGGCATCACTATAACGAACGCCATCTAGGGTGATCGTCATGGTGTCACCGCCCGCGATGCCATCAGCATCGACAATAATGTCTATGCCACCATTGGCATTTTCTGTTGCTTGTAAGAATTGATCTATGCTGTTTTCTGATTCGCCTTGCAGCAAATCACGTAAATCCAACTTATCCTCTGCAAGATTAAAGTCGATGATGGTATCTCTGTTACCTACATCTTGTTGCTTGACGTTGTCAGTTTCAAGCACAATATCTTCAGCGAAGAAGCGGAACGTATCACGGCCCTCACCACCGATTAAAATGTCATTACCTGAGTTACCCGCAAGATCATCATCACCTAGGCCACCTATGATGGTGTCATTACCTGAGCCACCGCGTAACACGTCATAACCCAAGCCACCATCAATCATGTCATTACCTTCGTCGCCGTAGATAAAGTCATAATGTGATACCTCTCGGTTCAAGCCATCTCTGACCACATTCGGATCATCTTCAGCTTGTGAGCCGCCATAAATAACATCATCACCTGCCCCACCACTGGCAATATCAACAATAGGATCAGACACGGAGCCAACATGGAAAGCATCCAATTCGTCCTGATCTTTAAGGGCATAGCTAGCCATCGACTCTAATGTTCTAGATTCACTGCCTTCCTCCAAATAGCCATCACCCAAATAAATCGTATCGCTACCTAAAGAGCCCTTAACATAGTCATTACCACCTGAGGAGTCGATCAATTGATCTTCAGATACCGTCACCGCATCAATGAATTTAGAACCAACATTGACATATTCATCGGTTACAACTCCGTCAACAACGCGATAACCGTTATAGGCACCTAATTGTAAAGTGAATACTTTAGAGTCAGTATCCGTTCCTGATTTAGTCGTTATTTGGTCATTACCACTATCACCATTAACAATTGAACCGGTGAAGTCTCGCTGTGAAACGTTAATCGTGACCACTGCGGTATCTGTTTCACCTTTACTGTTAGTGATTGAATACTCAATCTCTGCAGTCTCTTGATTCTTTCCAGGGATATAAACCAACTCTCCATTAACGATGTACGCTTCACCACTACCGGCAACCACATTAATACCCGTGATAGTTATTTCAGAATCAGAGTCATTTGGGTTGGAGTCCGAAGGATTAACATCATTCTTCAGTACATCAATGTAAACGGGCTGTCCGACAAATGTATCTGCCGAGTCATCAACGGCATCCAGCATAGGATCTGTTAATCCTCGAACGGTAATAATAAGACTCGCCGACGATAAATCGCCATTATCATCGCTGATGGTATAGGTAAATTTATCTTGTAAGGTTTGATTATTGTTTAGAGCCTGAACATCCGCGTTCTTATTGTCTAAGGTGTAACTGTAGGTACCATCAGCATTTAACGTTAAACTACCGTAATTACCAACTAATACCTGGCCGACACCACCACTGACGTTACCTACTGCTTCGCCTACTGCCGCGCCAACCACGGGAGCGACAATATCCGAACCATACATATCGTTAATTAACACATCACCAGTGATGGTGGCACTTGCTGCATTATCAGGCTGACCATCTGCTTCACGTACCGAATCGGTATCTAAATTTGCAACTGGCTTAGTATCAATTACAGGGAAAGTCACACTGATATCAAAATCAGATTGTGCTCTATCACCATCATTATCAACCACATTAACAATAATATTGTCAGCAAAGGTATTGCTATTAGCTGGTTTATCACCCATGGTCACTACATAGGTATATTCACCAGTGTCAAAGTCAAATACCAGCTCACCGCCATTTTGGGTATCAATTTTAACCTTAAAATCGGGGCCAGCAGGACGAGCATAGGTCACGCCATCCACTTCAATGGATTCAATGAAGCCACCATCGGCACCATAATCAATGCCCGTAGCAACCGAGCCGGTCACCTGAGTATCAACATCCCCCGTTACCACGGCTTTCACTGAGTCAAGTAGTACGGTTAATAGACCATTAGCTGTGGTGACAATTTGCGTCGGCTCAGAGCCATCGGCTTTAGTCGGATGGGCGACCATATCAAGGTATTCAGAACTCACATTACTGCCTATCCCGATGGCCTCGGCTTCTATGTTGTTATCTTCAACAAAGGTTTGCCAAGTAGACTCATAATCGCGAATTTCTTGTTTGTCATTGCTGTCATTTGGCACACCATCAGACAAGAAATATACCTTGGTAAGATCGGCTGCAGAGCCATCAGCTTTAGTAGGTGGATTAAAGCCATCTACCAATGCACGTAAGGCATCATCATAATCTGTACCATTATTCGCATTTAGTGCATCGAGGAAGGTTTTAGCCTGATCTAACGTTAACCAGCCAGACTCGCCACCTGCATCCACTTGGTGTCTAAACGCGATAATTTTGATATTTACATCACCCAAGTTACTGTATGCATCGATCAGTTTCTCTAAACTTTGTTTCGCAATGGTTAGACGGTCCGTCCCTCCCCAATTGGCATTACTTGAATTGTCACCTTCCATATCCCACCCCATCGAGCCAGAAACATCGAGCACGAAGATAAGGTTGGTGGTTTGCTGCGTAAAATCGATAGGATCTGGAGACACGATATTCGCAGTTGGAATGTCATCAATAATATCCACATTAAGGGTTAGATTTGTCGTTACGCCATTGTGACCAGAAACCGTAATGTCGAATGAATTAGCGTTGTCCGCCTTGTTGGTTCCATTACCGGTTTCATGAGCAAAGGTATCATTCAATTGATACTGGTACTGCCCCGCATTAGCCCCGGTTGTTTGCACTGTCAACACGCCTTCGGCAGTGGTCACCGTAATGATGCCTGTATTAGCATCTAATACGCCGCCAGCAATGCCAGTGATTGAAAGGCTCGCATCACCGCCTAATAAATTGCCAGAAACCACATGACCAACACCCGGATTACTGCCATCGGCTAATCCAGCTTCGTTAACCTCCACATCAACTGGGCTCAAGGTAGGCTGATCATTGTTGAGAATAGTCGTTTCAACGCTGCCACTCACAGTTCCAACAGAAGCAGATTCAAGTGAAACAGTGAAACGCTCATTTGCTTCATAAAGGTCGTCATTTACCGTATTAGCATTAAGTGTTGCAACCACTGAATTAGGGGCTAAAGGACCTGATATCGTGACTAAATATACGCCTTTCGCAGAATCAAAAGTAATGTCCTGCAATCCAGTAAAGTCTTCTGGATTTAAAGCGGTTCCTTCCGTCATTTTTAGCTCAAGGGTTACATTAACGCCAGCAGCAATCCCCTTATCTCCAAGGGTAATTTGATAACCTGCAGCATCCCCTTCATTCACTGCATTAGCAGCTGAGCCGTCAAGAGCAGTTAGGGTAAAAATAGGAAGATCGTTGTCTTTGATGGTCGCGGTGCCGCTGCTCGTCA